>CACOYM010000004.1 GCA_902631395.1 Halieaceae bacterium
ACGCGGCCGTGTCGTGTGCTGTCACTCTGCTCAGCAAGCCAACTCTCAATCACTGTGTAGGACCCGCACATGACGGCGCCCAGCACGAAGCGCACTAGCACCCAAAAGATGCCCTCGTTAACGAGGCTGAGGAACAGGAAGCTCGACAGAAAGATGGCTAACAAAGCCGTGAAGCTGCGAATGTGGCCCACCCGAGCGATGATGGGGGGAATCATCAGCGCACCGGTCAGAAAGCCTGCGAAGTAAGCGGAGCTACTCAGCCCGATCAGAGTTTGCGACAAACCGAGCTCGCCAGCGCGCAGCGGCAAAAAAGTCATATGCAGGCCATGGCCGGTGAGCAAGAAGGCAGTTGTGAACAGCAATGACGATATGGGCCTCAGAGTGCTCATTTTACGCGCTCATCTACAAAAGAGTGTTGCTCAGCGAGGCGCGAATTCTGCCGGTAAAGCACTGGTTCGCAAGAGACAAATTCGTGAATTTTTGGCGAGAGTAGGGCGCCGTTGTCGGCGTCTTGTTTTTGCGCAGAAAACGGTTGGCGGGAGGATCAGATCAGGCAGCCAAGTCGCCCCAGGCAAGCTGCTTGTAGCCCCGACTGTGTAGCAGGTTACTGAGCGCCCTGATGTGGTCCGGGCCGACTTCGCAGCACCCGCCAATAATACTGGCTCCGGCGTCCAGCCAACTCTCTGCAAATGCGGCGTACTGCGCAGGGCCTAGGTCCTTCCTTGCTTCGAGCACATCGACAACCCCTCCCGGCTCCAGTGCGTCGATTGATGTGAAGCCATTGGCGAAGGCGCCGAAAGGGAACCGTGAGTGGCCAAGGATGGGCAGCGCCTCAGCGATGACCTCGGGTTTGGAGCAATTGATTAATACTGCGAGTGGATCGAACTGCTCAATAGCAACCAGTGCGTCTGCAAGGGACTCCCCTGATCGCAATTGTCGACCGTCCTCATCGGAGACGGTTACGCTTAGCACGAGCCTGACGCCTTCTTTCTCCGCCGCGGTTAAGACCGCCTTCGCTTCACTAATCGACGGGATGGTTTCAGCCAGAAAGCCATCGACAGTCTTTTTTTGGAGCGCGATGAGTTCACGGTATTCGCTAATCGCTTGCTCCAGGGGTAACTGGGTGTCAGGCCGGTAGCTAGCAACCAGCGGCGGTAGCGATGCGATCATAGCAGCGCCCCCATTTTGACTGGCCGCGGCACCTCGCTCGCCAAGTTCCCGCGCGCGATTCAAGAGCTCTCCAATAGGAGGGAGGTTGTTCCCCCGCGCGAGACGCGCGCGCGTAATCGCATAGGTGTTCAGGCACGCAATGTTGGCGCCAGCATCGCAAAAATCGCGATGTGCCTCTGCCACAAGATTCGGCTGCTCCAACATCACCTGCAGCGACCATTGATGATGTGCAGGGGAGGGGCTGCGTCGAATTAATTCTTGGCCAAGACCGCCGTCCAGTAGCAATACTCCATGAGTCATGTTTGATCTTCGCCTCGGTCAGCTCTTTCCTCGTAGACAAGTGAGTATAAGACTCGGCTCTCGTGAGGTATACGCCTCTTGCAGTGAGTAGCTAAGTAGTGAAAACGATTTTTAACGAACGACGCGGTGTAAGCGTCTATCTGCGCGATCGTGCTTTTCAGGGCTGGCACTTCACAATTGCTACCTCTAGTGAGATTCTCAGGCTGTTTTGCTGCCGCTTCTGATCGAAAACAGAAGCGCGTAAAACACTGGCGCTGCAACCAGTGCCAGTACTGAGACAGAGGCCAGCCCGACCGTAATTCATACGGCTATTATGCGGAAGAAGTCATCCCTGAGCAGTGACGCCATGCCGACAATCGTCGTGTACACGGCAAGCAGCGCAGGCACATGCGGCTGACACAGGCTGCGATCAGAGTGCTCTGCAACAGCCCTTTACAGTGCCCGAATATTGCTGGTGAGGGAGTCTGTGCGTAACCTTCAGTCATGATAACCACACTTTTCATAACGTGACCGCTGATCTGCTGCTGACGATCTTGAGTTGCATCGGCTCTATGGGGCTGGTGGCATTCGTGTCTTGGTGGCAGACCCGAGGTCGAGTCGATACGAGTTCCGGTTATTTCCTCGCGGGGCGGGGTTTGGGGGCCACTCTTATTGCTGGCTCGTTGTTACTGACGAACCTTTCTGCAGAACAGCTCATTGGTCTAAATGGATCGGCCTACGCTTACAACCTCAGCAGCATGGGCTGGGAGGTGACCGCCGCAGTCGCCACCATTTTGATGGCATTTTTCTTTTTGCCCAAATACCTCGCTGGGGCCTTCACGACCCTGCCAGAATTTCTCAGCGCGCGCTTTGACGAGGGCGTTCGTCGTATGACCGTGGTGCTGTTTATGCTCGGCTATGGGTTGGTGACAATCCCTAGCGTGTTGTACTCCGGCTCGATCGCAGTGCTCAAACTCTTCAATGTGCCCGAGCTCTTGCAACTGGATTACGGCACGTCTCTGTTGCTGACCATTATGGTGATCGGCGCCTTGGGTGCGTCCTATGCCATCCTCGGTGGTCTGAGGGCGGTCGCGGTCTCCGATACAATTAATGGCATCGGCTTACTGATCGTGGGTGTGGCCGTGCCATGGCTGGGTCTGAAGGCGCTGGGTGAGGGTAGCGTGGGTACGGGCCTTAATATTGTGTTGAGCACCGAAACCGACAAGCTTAACGCCATCGGTGGGCCTACTGACCCAACACCCTTTGCCACGCTATTTACTGGAATGGTATTTGCCAATCTCTTCTATTGGTGCACCAACCAATACGTTATCCAGCGAACCCTCGCCGCACGGAGCCTCGCTGAGGGTCAAAAGGGCGTTCTGCTGTCGGGCTTTTTCAAGGTGCTGGTGCCCTTGTTGATGATGATCCCCGGTGTTGTGGCTTATCACCTGTACGGGCCAGAGCTGCAATCGATGGATTTGGCTTATCCCCAGCTGGTCCGAGACGTTCTGCCGATTTATGCCACAGGCTTTTTCCTCGCCGTGTTACTGGGCGCGGTGCTGAGCTCCTTCAATTCACTGATCAATAGCTCGTCGACGCTTTTCTGCATTGATGTTTATCAGCCTCTCGTTGGCAGGCCGGTCCCTGATGCCGAGTTGGTGGAGGTGGGCAAGCGGGTGGGGCTGCTGATGACTGGCTTTTCACTTCTGGTGGCGCCGCTGTTGCAGTTTGCTGCGGAGGGGCTCTGGCAGGTCATTCGCGTTTTCACGGGCTTCTACAATATTCCGATGATCGCAATTGTCATAATCGGGCTCTTTACTCGGCAGGTGCCGGCGGTGGCAGCCAAGGTGGTGATTGTTTTTCACATTGTTGCTTATGGCACTTTCCAATTTGTGTTCAAGGATCTGGTGCCGGTGCACTTTTTGCATCTTTACGCGATCCTGTTTGTTTTGGAGATCGCGATGATGCTGGCGATTGGTGCTTGGCGCCCGCGACGAGAGGGCGCTGTTATCAGACAGACGGCAGAAGTCGACCTTACCCCCTGGGCTTATGCGCAACCCTCTGCGGTTACGTTGTTGTCCTGCGTGGTGGCACTGTACATCGTGTTTTCACCAATCGGGCTGGCCGGCCCGGGTTCGAATGTCTTAGGACCGGTTTTGCTGATTTTGCTCGCATTGAATGTAATTTTTTGGTTCGGCTGGCAGCACCGACTGCCTCGCGATTCGGGAGTGAGCGCTTGACAACGTCCGCGTCGCCGCTGGAGGGTTGTTCGGCAGAGCGCGTCGCCGCGCTTTCCTCGGAGAATCCTTTCCGGTCGAGTCAGCGGAAACCCCGCCTGTTGATCGTCGGTGCCGGCATGATGGGACGGGAGCACCTGCGCGTCTCTCAACTTCTCGGCTGGGCAGACCTGCAGGGTATCGTCGATCCCGACGAGGGGAGCCTTGAGTGGGCATGCTCAGACTGGCGCTTGCTCACCGACGCACCGCTCACGATCTATCGCGACTTGAACGAGGCCTGTCTTAGCAAGGCGGTAGACGCGATTGTGATCGCGACGCCTAACCACACGCATAGAGATGTTCTGCGCGTCGCCGCCGCATCCCACAAACCCATTTTGCTTGAGAAGCCGATGGCCACAACCTTGTCGGACGCCATGGACATCGTGAACTTGGCGCGGGATTACCCGGCTGTCATGCAGCTGGGTATGCAGTATCGCTTCAAGGCGCAATACGTGGATGCGCTGGAGACGGTGGCAGCACAGAGAGCGCTCGGACAGGTGAAGACCGTTGCCATGTCTGAGTATCGGCCGCCCTTTCTAGATAAGGTGGATCAGTGGAATAAGTTCAATCGCAACAGCGGTGGCACCCTAATCGAAAAATGCTGCCACTACTTTGATCTTATCAATGTCTTTGCACAGTCACGACCGAAGCGGGTTTATGCCAGTGGTGGCCGGGCGGTAAACTTTCTGGATTTTGAGTGGAAGGGTGAGCTGTCCGACATCGATGATCACGCCATGGTAATCATCGACTATGACAACGGCGTGCGAGCCAGCTTTACGCTCAACATGTTTTGTAAGGAGCTTTATGAGGAGTTGGTGGTTGTAGGCGAGCGCGGTCGTTTGGTGGCCAGCGAGCAGGCCAGCTTCCAGCCCGATACGCCCTCACAAGCCGAGCTACTGGTCGAGGTCCCGGAGCATCCTGCGTACCGAGGTGTACCCGTTGGCTACCCTGAGTGGATTGAAACCAGCGGTCACTATGGGGCAACGTTTTTTGGGCACATTGCCTTTAATTTGCAGCTGGTGGGGCAGTCGGTAGACGCGGCCACGCCCGAGCAGGCACTCTGGGCACTGATTGTGGCAAGTGCTGCCCAGCATTCAATCCAGATTGAGCGAGAGGTCCACGTCGATGCATTCTGTCAAGAACACGGCATCGGGGCGTTTTTTGACGCGTGAATCAGAACCTGAACGAAAGGAGAGTAGTCCGTGACAGCAACAATACCGGTCGGTAGCGGTGATATGCCTGCTATTGGGTTCGGTCTATGGAAGATTCCCAGAGGTGACTCTGCGGCGATGGTGCACGCGGCTATTACTGAGGGTTATCGCCATTTCGATAGTGCGGCTGATTATGGCAATGAAGCTGAGGTGGGTGAGGGATTACGGGCGGCCTTATCGGAGGGCCTTGTGAGCCGGGACGAGCTTTGGGTTACTTCAAAGCTTTGGAATACCTATCACCGGCCCGAGCATGTGCGGGCGGCCTGTGAGCGCACTTTGCAAGATCTCCGTTTGAGTGAGTTGGATCTGTATCTCATTCACTTCCCGATTGCGCTCCAATACGTCGACTTCGGCACTCGCTACCCACCGGAGTGGATCGCCGACCCTGCTGCCGAGAATCCGGTAATGGTGCCTGACTTAGTGCCCCTTTCTGATACTTGGGGCGCAATGGAAGAGCTCGTCCGCGCGGGCTTAGTCAAGGAGGTCGGTGTGTGTAACTACAGCACCGGGCTGATTCATGACCTTATGGCGTACTCGCAGATCAAGCCGGCCATGCTGCAGATCGAATCCCACCCATACTTAGCTCAGGAACGATTGCTACGCACAGCAGCTCATTACGAACTGGCTGTAACCGCGTTCTCTCCTCTAGGCGCGCTGTCTTATGTGGAGCTCGACATGGCCGAAACCGAGGAATCGGTGCTCGAGCAAGCGGTAGTCAAAGAGGCCGCAGCGCGAGTGGGCCGGACGCCTGCGCAGATTGTGTTGCGCTGGGGCATCCAGCGGGGCACCGCGGTAATTCCTAAGACCAGCCGGGTAGAGCGTCTGAGAGAGAATCAGCTGCTGTTTGATTTCGAATTAAATGAGGTCGAAATGGCCGCGATCTCCGCCCTGAATCGCAACCGACGCTTCAATGATCCGGGCCGCTTCTGTGAGGAAGCCTTTGGCACTTTCTTTCCCATCTATGACTGAAATGACTGTTGAGGGAATTGATTTGGGTGTGGGTGTGAGTGCGGACCCACGCTATAACTTACTGGCGCCGGTCTCCCCGTGTTGAAGTTTCAGTCGCAGACCCTCTCCGGTCAGCAAAACTATGGCAATGCGGTTTTTCCGCTGGTCCTGGTAGCTGACAACCCGGTGTCGATAGAGGACGTAAGCGCCCAGTCAGCTTTGCTGGTGGAGCACTTGGCGACCCACGGTGCCATCCTGTTTCGCAACTGTGGGGTGGCGGATGCGCAGGCTTTCGATGATTTCGTTGCCAGTTTTGGCTTCCCGAACTTTCCCTACGATGAGTCGTTGTCGAATGCGGTACGGCATAACCGCACACCGCGTGTATTCACCGCCAACGAGGCGCCGCAAGATGTAGAGATTTTTCTGCATCATGAGATGGCGCAAACCCCGTGCTTCCCAAACCACCTGTTCTTCTTCTGTGGGCAGGCTGCTGCACAAGGCGGCGCCACACCACTTTGTCGCTCCGATGTTTTGCTTAGACAACTGACAGAACAGTTGCCCGATTTTGTTGCACGCTGCAGAGAATATGGTGCGCGCTATTCGCTCACCATGCCGGCTGAAGCCGACGCCAGCTCGGGGCAGGGCAGAAGTTGGCGCCAGACGCTCAATGTCGACTCAAGAGAGGCTGCGGAGACGCGATTGGCAGCGCTCCAGTATGACTGGCAGTGGTTAGGGAATGACGCCCTCCGCACCACGACGCCGGCTCTGCCGCTGATCCGGCACGCGCCCTCGGGCAATGAGGTCTTCTTCAACCAGCTGATTGCTGCGTTCTGTGGCTGGCAGGATCAACGCGACGAAGGCACTCGCTCGGTCACCTATGGTAATAGCGAGGCTTTTGATGACGCGGATGTGCAGATGGCGGTCGAAATTGCCTATGACCTTGTCTTCGACCTTCCCTGGGAGTCCGGCGATGTGGCGTGGATTGACAACTATCAGGTCATGCACGGCCGGCGGCCTTTCTCGGGCCAGCGCAGTGTGCTGGCCTCCCTTTGTCTGGACTTAGCGATTGCGTGAGCACACATTGAGGTCATAAGCCAGCCTGAGTCCCCTTTGGATGGTTTTGGTGTGTCAATCGGCTCAAAGGAGCAGGCCTGTGTATACTGCCTCGCAAGGGCAGTAAGCCACAGAATAAAAAAGCACGGCAGATTTGGCTCAACACGTCGACAAAGTAAATTTTGGACTCTCGGTCACCGTAGTACTGGGTCTGACGCTGCCCTTATTGGCCTTCCCTAGCGAAACCGCCACCGCGCTAGCTATCGCCTATGCCTGGATTGCCGACACCTTCGGATGGTTCTACATACTGACCGGCGCTGTCACCCTAGGCTTGGTGCTTTACATCGCCTTCAGTCCCTACGGCACCATTCGATTGGGTGAGGCCGACCCAGAATTCCCGACCCTCAGCTGGGTGGGTATGTTGTTCGGGGCAGGCATTGGCTCGGGCATGTTGTACTGGAGTGCGATCGAATGGGCATATTATGTGCAAGCGCCCCCTTTTGGAGCTGAGCCTTTCTCTGACAAAGCCTATCACTGGGCGGCCTCCTACGGGTTACATCACTGGGGTTTTGTCGCTTGGGCCTTTTACAGTCTGCCGACTCTGGCCATCGCCTATCCCTTTTATGTGCGCAAAGTTCCTCGGTTGAAATATAGCAATTCTGCTCAGTACTGGCTGAAGGGAAGGGAAAATTCTTGGCCCGCACGCCTTATGGACAGCTTCTTTATGATTGCTCTCATCGGCGGTGCAGGGAGCTCACTGGGGATCTCCACGCCGTTGATATCGGCCTTTGTATCAAGACTCACCGGTGTTCCCGA
Organism: Halieaceae bacterium; assembly: GCA_902631395.1. Lineage (GTDB taxonomy): Bacteria > Pseudomonadota > Gammaproteobacteria > Pseudomonadales > Halieaceae > Luminiphilus. The sequence goes on from CACOYM010000004.1 coordinate 7,754, forward strand.
CGGATTCGCCCTCGAGGTGGTGGTTGTTCTTGTTTGCGTCGCACTATTCTCGCTCAGTGTTTGGCTGGGATTGAGTCGCGGTATCCGCAGGTTGAGCGATTTGAATATGGCGCTGGCATTTCTTTTTCTGCTTTTCATTTTGTTTGCCGGCGACACGCTCTTCATTTTGCGCATGGCGGTGAACTCGGTAGGGCATCTACTTCAGAACACCTTGGCGATGACTCTCTGGACAGACCCTATCGCCAATACCGGTTTTGTCGGTGACTGGACCGTCTTCTACTGGGCCTGGTGGATTGCATACGGTCCATTTGTTGGTATTTTCGTGGCCCGCATCTCGCGAGGGCGCACCCTGCGCGAGGTGGTGTTTGGCATGTTGTGTCTGGGCTCCTTGGGCGTGTGGCTGTTCTTCTTCGTGCTCGGTAATCACGGCCTTGGAGTGCAGCTAAGCGGTGATGTCGACATCATCGGCGTGATGAAAGCCGAAAACGGAAACGTCGCGATTGTGGCGGGGCTTGATGCGCTGCCTCTGGCTGCCGTGGCAATCGGACTGTTTTGTCTTGTTGCTGTGATCTTTGTGGCTACCACTTACGACAGCGCTTCTTATACGTTGGCGGCGACTGCTTCAACTGAAATAGAACCGTCTGAGGATCCAGCGCGCTGGCACCGGTTGTTTTGGGCGATTGCCATAGCAGCGCTACCAATAGGACTTATGTATGCCGGCGGGGTGCGCGAGGCGCAAACGGCTACGCTAGTTGTCTCGCTGCCATTGACCTTTACTTTCTGGCTGTCAGGCATCGCTTTGCTGAAATCGTTGCGCGCTGACCATCCTCCGCGATAAAACAGCATCTCTGCTAAATGTAAGTGCCATTCGTTTGCGACACTGCTGTACCTCGCACTGAAGCAGGAATCGGGACTAGCCCAAGATAAAGGAGTCGCCTCTCATCATGACAGCCCAACCCGTTGCGCTGATCTCTGCTGGTGCCTCAGGCATCGGGCTGGCCTGCGCGCGAGCGCTAACCGAGACAGGTTATAGAGTGCTAACCCTCGACATTGATGCCGAGGCGATCACGCGATTTCAGGAAGAGTTCGGCGAGAGCAGCGCGTTGGTCTGCGACGTGTCGGACGCGAGTCAGGTGGAAGCGGTATTCCATTCTTTAGTTGACCCCCACCAGCGCGTCGATTTGTTGTTTAACAATGCGGGTATTGCCGGCCCGCAGCAGCCAGTGGAGGACATCGGGGTGGCGGCGTGGCAGTCGACGATCGATATCGATCTCAACAGCGTCTTCTATTTGACGCGTTGTGTGATCCCTCTAATGAAATCCCGGCGCAGCGGTGTCATCCTAAACATGTCCTCCAGTGCCGGGCGATACGGCTGCCCGATGCGCTCCCCCTACGTGGCGGCTAAATGGGCGGCGATTGGCCTCGCCCAAACCTGGGCGATGGAGTTGGGCCCATGGAATATCAGAGTGAATGCGCTGTGCCCGGGAAGTGTTGGTGGTGAGCGGATTGATCGCGTGATTGATTGCGATGCCGATGAGCGCGGCGTGACGACCGATGAGATCCGCCGGATGTATCAGCGCCAAAGCTCGCTCAGAGACTTCGTCAGCCCTGAGGACATCGCGGCGATGGTTTGTTTTCTGGCGGGTTCTGGTGGTCGGATGATCTCTGGCCAGACGTTGGGTATTGACGGCCATACCGAGAGTCTCGCTAACTGGCTAGACCCATGAGGATGAATCAATGAAAGTGTGCTGGTTTGATGCATTTGGTTCGGCGCAGGACGTTTTGCAGCGTGGTGACTGGCCGATGCCCGAGCCCGGTCAGGGCGAGGTGTTAGTGCAGCTCCGTGCTTCGGGAGTTAACCCGTCCGATGTGAAAAAACGCGCCGGAGCATTTCCTGGCCTACTGGAGGCCGGGCCGGTGATTCCCCACAGCGACGGTGCCGGTGTCATTATGGCAGTGGGTGAGGGAGTATCACCTGCCCGAGTGGGTGAGCGGGTGTTTTGTTATCAGGCCCAATACAACCGCCAACTCGGAACCGCGGCGGAATATGTCGCGCTCGACAGCGCCCGCGCACCGGAACTACCCGAAGGCACCTCGTTTGAGGTGGGTGCTTGTATCGGTATACCTATAATGACTGCCCACCGCTGCGTGTTTGCTGATGGCCCCGTTACCGGCCAATTGATATTGGTTACCGGTGGTGCCGGTCGCGTCGGTCACTACGCCATCCAGTGGGCGCATCGTGCCGGTGCGCGAGTGATTGCGACTGCCAGTAATGAGGAAGACGCCAGAGCTTGCCGGCAAGCCGGCGCCGAGGCGGTGACCAACCATCGTGAACCTATGTGGGGGAAAGCGGTGCTAGACCTGACCGGGGGCCAAAAGATTGATCGGGTGATTGATGTGGAGTTCGGTGCCAACCTGCCCGCGCTGTTGCACTGCGTGAGGATAGGCGCGACTATCGCGACGTTCTCCAGTACCGTGGTGCCTGAACCCGCACTGCCCTTCAGGACTATGATGTTTATGGACCTCACGGTCCGCATGGTCATTGTGTACGCCATGCCAGAGGAGGCCAAGGCGCAGGCTGTAGCGGACACCCAAGCCGCTCTGACCAAGGGTAGTCTAAGGCATCGCATTGCCGAGAAGCTGCCATTTGAGCAGATGGTAGAGGCCCACAAGATAATTGAAGAAGGGAGTGTGCGCGGATGCGTCGTTGTCACGATTTAGTATCCCGATCTAGACGCATAAGGGGCTTGATCCTGGCTGGTATGTTGACGGTATCGGGTATGTTTGGGCTGAGTGCTTGCGAGGTGAGATCCGGTCCACCCGAGGTGCAACTGGGTGATAGCGTAATTACCGGTGTCAGCGAAACGAACGGGATCTCGGCCTTCCTAGGGTTACCTTTTGCCGAGCCGCCGGTCGGTGAACGACGCTGGGCGCGACCTGTACCCTGGAAGCCTGATGGCCAATCGATTGACGCTTCCACCTTTGCACCCGCCTGTATGCAAACAGATAGTGGAGTGAATTGGTACCGCGGCATGATGGCGCGAGTCGGTATTGATCCCAATTTTATGGTCGCGCCCGAGTACTCTGAGGATTGTCTCTACCTGAATGTTTGGGCCGATCTGGAGGCTCAAGAGCCGCTCCCGGTAATGATTTATATCCATGGTGGCAGAAACACGGGCGGCTGGAGTTACGAGCCAAACTATCATGGTGAGCAGCTCGCCAAACAAGGCATGGTGGTGGTGTCGGTTGCCTATCGACTGGGAATCTTCGGCTGGCTCAACCACCCCGATATGTCCATCAAGAACCCGGCGCTACACGACTTAGCCGTCGGTCTGGCATGGGTGCACGAACATATTGCGGCGTTTGGTGGCGACCCCGACCGTATCACGGTAGCGGGGGAATCCGCTGGTGCTGGAAACGCTATCAATTTGGCGATATCGCCGTTGAGTCAGGGACGTGTTCGCAGACTCATCCATCAGAGTGGAGCTTGGTCTTTCGATGAGAGTCCGAGTGCACAGGCAGCCGAGAAGCAGGCGCTGGACTTTCAGCAGGCGTTGGTTGGTGAGACTGGCTCATTGGCTGTATTGCGCGATATCCCCGCAATGCAATTGCTTGATGCGGCCAGTCAAACGTATGCCAACTTTTATTTCGACGCAGTCAAAGACTCTGAAAGCCTTCCCAGCACCTTGCCCGAGTTATCGTATAGCGGATCGCTGAAGGCGATCGACGCAATTATTGGAACCAACCTCAACGAGGCGCTGATGTATATCCCACCAAAATCCGCGCCACTTGATTATTTTGCCGATCGTTTGTCGAGCGAGGCTATCGCAGAAATCTTCAACATATTCCCCGATGACTTGCCAATTCTCGATCAGATGGATCGGGTAGGCACAGGCATCGTGTATCTGTGTTCGTCACTTGCGCTGGCGTCGGCGATTGATGCAGCGGGGGGGGACGCTTGGGTGTATCGCTTTGACCGCGTTCGGTCGGGCTTTGAACCCATTGGGGCATATCACGGAGCCGAGTTGCCCTACATGTTTAATCGGCATGATGACTGGCTGCCGACCAATGAGGTCGATCGCCGGATCACTGATGAAATGGTCGCGCACTGGAGCGCATTTGTTCGTCAGGGAGACCCCGCCTCGGAGGGCGCTCCAGTCTGGCCGAAATGGCGCGCCATCGACCCACAAATGATTCGATACGACGATACAACGACTCACGGCCCGCACCCCGATCTGGGATTTTGCGAGGCCCTGCAATCCCATTACTTGCCAGAGGGTAATCAGTAACCCTGTGATCTGGTGTCGTGCACTATGCTCGCGCCAGGATGGCGGTGCTGCCTTAAACCCTGTGGCTTTTCAGCGAGGTTATTTACATACTTGAGTCGGTTTTTACTGCGCAGCGTCGGATCTGTGGGTGGCTAGCTCATCGATCATCGCCCGCCAGAAGCGTAAGGATTCGCCGACTGCCGCCCTCGGCACCCTCTCGTTTAGGCCATGGGCGAAGCTGTCTTTTGGGTTTATAAAGATGCCCGTAAGGCTGTAGCTAGGAATGCCAGCAGCACGCCAATATGCGCCGTCGGTGGTGCCGGAGCCCATTTGTGGCACGATAGGCAGCGCAGAGTGGATCGGCTTAAGTGAGCTGGCAATTGCCTCCATGATTTCTGTATTGAAGGGCGAAGCCGGGCTCGCGACGGGCACGCCGATTACCCGCCACTCGAGATTGGGGTTATCAGTGACGCGCCGCAGTGTCTGCATGATCTCTGCAGGTGTATGGCCTGGGAAAATGCGGCAGTTTATTACCGCGGTGACCGCGCGGGGCAGGGCATTCTCCGCATGTCCGCCCGATAGCATGGTCGGGACGCAGGTCGTGCCAAGGGTGCCTACGTACTGGGGTTGCGCTCGCAGCGTCGCAATCGCCTCCGCGTCAGTCGGATCGGCCACTATGCGCGTCATCGCATCACCTACCTCGTTATTGAGGAGTGGCGCGGTACGAGCGAAGTAGGTCAGAGTGATCTCATTCGTCTCAACGGGAAACTTGTAGTCTTCGAGGCGTTGAATGGCGTGCGCGAGGTCATAGATGGCGTTATCTGCTCGTGGCATTGAGCTGTGGCCACCAAGGTTCTTGGCGGTCATGGAAAACGTTGCGTATGTTTTTTCAGCAAAGCCCACCTGAAACTGAATCGCTTCGCCGGCGTCATTTAGAACTCCGCCACCTCCGTCTACGACCAGCGCGTACTCGGCATCAACCAGGTCCCGGTAGTCGCGAGCAAGCTGTTGCACGGTTTCCTGGAAGGACTCTTCATCACCGGTGAAGGCTAAGACAAGGTCCCGGTTGGGTATAAAACCTGATTCCTTAAGCCATACAAACAGGGTGGTGAGGATAGTCACATCGAACTTGTTATCTAATACACCGCGGCCGTAAAAGAAGGCGTCATCCGCCTGCAGTTCGAAGGGATGTCGCAACCAGCCCTCAGGGTCGGCAGGTACGACGTCCATGTGGGAGGAAAAAAGGATTGGTCTGCGCGCGCTGCTGCCGTCACCCTCGTAGCGCACGACCAGTGAGGCCGTCTCGCCGTAAGGCACGATCGCAACGGCCTCTCGTGGAAACCCGGCTTCAAGAAATACCTGCTCCAAAGACTTTGCGTAGGCCGGCACCAGGCCCTGCCCGTAGGCAGTTTCACGACCAATGGCATCGCGCAGAAGCTCTACAGCACGTTCGCTGTAATGGGCAATAGCTGCGTCCGTTCCAGCAACGCTGTGCTCCACCGCCAGTGCTATGGTCGCGAAAAACAAAACGAAACTGCGGCAGAGATTGTTCATGAAGCTATCCGTCGCGCCGCCTTATTAATACCGACAGGGTAGTCAAAGAGACGCTGAAAAAATGTTGGGCCTTTCCTAATATCCTAGGAAGACTGAAGCAATATACCACCCTACACTTCCGCTTCCGCCGAAATTTGCTCCTCAATGGCTTTTTCAGCTCGGCACCTCCTAGCATCGATTTTTCTTTCAACCACCAGCGGCTTCGGTTACATTTTCGCCGATCCGGGGGTGCCATGACTGCCACGATTCCACAGCGTCTCTGGCACCAAAACGCGCGATGCCTAGCACCGCGGACTACGGGACCAGCAAATTGGTTTGGGCAGGGAGATTTGCATCGTAATGACGCAACACGACCTTTCCGCGGAGCTATTGGCCCCCGATTTTTATCATTACGTATCCGCACCGATCGCGACTGTCGCGGCTGGCAATGATGCGCTGGTTGTGGACTGGCCTGATGGCGTCCAACTGAGCTGCCATCGATTTTGGCTCCGGGAAAATGCGCTGGGCCAAGGCGGCATCGACCCCGCCACCCGTGAAGGCATAATGGACCCCTCTGAGTTATCAGACGCGATGCAGATCGCGGCGTTCGAGCTAAATAAATCGGGGGACCTGCGCGTGACATGGGCGCCCCAGAGCGCAGATGATAGTGTGATCAGCACCTATCACTCAGGTTGGCTCAGGCATATCGCGGAGGGGAAACACTTACCCGAGAGCTGGGTGCCGGCACCCGAGGCTTGGAACGCTTCAACTTTGTCCGCGCCGCCACAGCGTAACGCCCACGCCGTTGTGAAAGACAACGATGCACTCTGCGAAATGCTGAACGACCTGTTGCGCTGGGGAGTTTGTGTGTTGGAGCAGGCGCCCACAGAGCCAGGGTTTCTCAATGAACTTGCTGCGCGCATCGGTCCGGTGCGCGACAGTAACTTTGGCTTGCTATGGGACGTCAGAGCGGACGTGAATTTGGCGGGAGACGCCAAAACCAATACCACTGCTAACACGGGACTCCGGCTAGGTCCGCATACCGACCTGCCGACCCGAGAAATCCCGCCGGGCTTTCAGTTTTTGCATTGCCTGATCAACGAAGCGGACGGTGGGGAATCCACTTTGACCGATGGCGCAGCGCTGATTGAAGAACTCAAGGCAACCTGTTCAGACGATTATGAGATCCTGAGTACCCGCCGCTGGGTATTTTTTAACCGCGGTCCCGGTATTGATCACCGCTTTTCAGCACCCATTATCGATCCACTGAGTGGCGAAGGTGTGCCGACCATTCGAGCTTTCTATCCGGTACGCGCCTTTCCTGATATGCCGGATGCTGATGTGGGCGAGGCTTACGCCGCGCTGCGTCGCTTTCATGCATTGGCCGATGACCCCCGGTTTGAGCTCACCTTTAGGCTAGGTCCTGGTGACATCCTGTGCTTTGATAATCGCAGAGTTATGCATGGCCGGAAAGCGTTTTCCGGTTCGGGTCAGCGTCACTTGCAGGGGGTATATATTGATCGCGACGAAATCTTGTCCACTGCGCGGGCGGTCAATCGGGCCCGGGCGGCGCGTCACAAGCTCTAACCAATAAAACGTATCCAGAACCCCTATATATCAAGACAAATCAGGTGGAAACAATATGCCATTGGCCATGCGCGACAAAGTTTTTATTACCGCGGCACTGACCGGCTCAGGCAGTACGCAAGACCGAAGCGACAGAGTTCCGCGCAGCCCTGAGCAAATTGCGATCGCTGCGATCGATGCCGCCAAAGCTGGTGCCGCGGTGGTGCACTGCCATGTGCGTAATCCTGAAACTGGCGTCCCGGATCGCTCCGTGCATCTTTACCGCGAGGTGGTGGAGCGCATCCGGGCGTCGAGCACCGACGTAGTGATCAACCTTACTGCTGGGATGGGTGGCGATATTGTTTTTGGCCCCACCGATGCTCCTATCCCATTGAGCGAGCAGGGCACGGATATGGTCTCGGCGGCGGAGCGGATCGCTCACCTTGAGGCCTGCCTGCCTGAAATCGCAACGCTCGACTGTGGCACCATGAACTTCGCCGAAGCCGATTATGTGATGACCAACACGCCGGGCATGCTGCGGGACATGGCAAGCCGAATGGCAAGTCTCGGGATTCGCATCGAGATCGAGGCCTTTGACACAGGCCATCTATGGTTTGCTCAGCAGCTGGTGAGCGAGGGACTGATCCCTGCGCCGGTGATGGTGCAGCTCTGTATGGGCATACCCTGGGGCGCGCCAGATGACCTCAATACCTTTATCGCGATGGTGAATAACGTGCCCTCTGATTGGATTCACTCCGCTTTTTCGATCGGCCGGCATCAGATGGCCTACGTAGCAGCGGCGGTACTGTCGGGGGGCAACGTGCGCGTCGGTCTTGAGGACAACCTCTGGCTGGAAAAAGGCCATCTGGCCACCAATGCCGAACTGGTGGCGCGGGCGGTAACCATTGTTAAGGCCATGGGTGTGCAGATCATGACGCCGGACGAGGTCCGCGCCGAGTTGCAGCTGACTAAGCGGGCGCTACCCTGATGCCAACGGCCGCAATCATTGGCGGTGGCGTGATCGGCTCAGCCTGGGCGTCGCGGTTTCTACTCCACGGCTGGGAGGTACGCTTTCATGACCCTGCACCCAATTCTGAAACTGTGCTACGTAAGGTGTTGGATAAAGCGCGCCGTTGGGTTCCTGAAGTTTACGACCAACTCCCCGCGGAAGGCGCTCTGACCGTCTGTGGAAGTATCGCCCATGCGGTCAGTTTCGCTGACTGGGTGCAGGAGTCCACGCCTGAGCGACTTGAGATAAAACATTCGGTGCTGGGCGAGATTCAGGCCAGCTGTCCGGCGGAGACGATTGTCGCGTCATCTACCTCGGGCTTTATGCCCTCGGAATTACAGGCAGGCAGCTCCCGGCCCGATCGGATCCTGGTCGCACACCCCTATAACCCTGTTTACCTGTTGCCGATTGTCGAAGTGGTCTCCTCAACGGTGCTGGCCGAGGAGACGGTTCAGCATGCCGAAGCGCTTTTGAGTGATATTGGTATGAAGCCGATTACGCTCCGTGCAGAAATCCCCGCCCACGTCGGGGACCGGCTGCTTGAGGCAGTATGGCGCGAGGCACTGTGGTTGATTAAAGATGGCGTCGCCACTACCCAACAAATTGACGACATCATGACCCACGGCTTTGGCTTGCGTTGGGCACAGAAAGGGTTATTTGAAACCTACCGAACCGCGGGTGGTGAAGCCGGCATGAAGCACTTCCTTGAACAGTTTGGTCCTTGCTTGCAATGGCCCTGGACCAAGCTCACCGACGTGCCGGACCTCGATGAAGAACTGATCGATCGCATCGTGGAGCAGTCCGATGCACAAGCTGCAGGGCGCTCGGTCAGCGAGCTAGAGGAAGAACGCGACGCGAATTTGGTGGCCATGCTCAAAGCGTTGCGACAGCAAGACACCGCGGCGGGTGCGTTTCTTAATCGCCTCGGGGCGAGTCCCTGATGGGGCGGCCTGACACCTTGTTCGGTGGACACCTATATGCCTAAGGCGACCTTATCAAGGGAACGAATCTGCGCCCACCGCGGTGCCAGTGGCGTCTATCCCGAGAACACCCGCGTTGCCTTTGATGGCGCTGCCTCTGTTGGCGCGGGTTGGATTGAGACAGACATACAGTGCCTCGCTGATGGCGAGCTGGTGATCTTTCACGATGCCCATCTCGGGCGCACGGCACCGGGGTCGGCAAAGGTCGCCTCACTGTCATGGCCTGACATGGCTGGGCTGGATATTGGTGGCTGGAAGGATGTTGCATTTGCTTTAGAGCGACCCCTGCGCTGTGAGGATCTGATTGTCTGGCAGGGTGAGGGTCGCGGCCGACCGGGCATTGTTTGGGAAGTGAAGTGCGACGACGACCCTGCGGCGGTAAATGCCGCCGTGATGGCCGTGACCCAGCGACTCGCGGATATTGGTGATCATCGTTGTATTGTCTCGAGCTTCAGTCGCGATGTGTTAGTCGCGCTTAAATCCCAGTTGCCCGCAATACCTATGGCATTGATTGCCGAGGCATTGCCGGAGGACGGCGTCGCCTTTTGTCAGAAGCACGGGCTGGATGGGATGCACCTCGACGGCCATCAGGTCACCCACGACGCGGCGCGCGCAGTGCTGGACGCCAACCTTGCGCTGCGCTGTTACACCATCAATGATTTGGTAGAGGCCCAGCGCCTCGTCGATCTTGGCGTGTCGATGATAATGACGGATTTTCCCGAACGTTTTTTAGACGACCACTAATATCTCAGTCGGGTAGGGTGCCCAGATCAAAGCCGGTGTCCTCGGGCACGGCTGCGGGCCAGTTGGTGCGCCATACCTCGCGAGAGACCTGACCAACTGGTACCGGCGCGCGGTCAAAACCGGGCTGGCAATCAATCAAAGGTGCTACCACCACATCGTGTCGCGGCACGATAAAAAACGGAAAGCTGTAGCGCCCCTTGCCTGAGGCATTCACCACTTTGTGGGGTGTGGAGACAAAGTAACCGCCGGACCATAGTTCCAGCAGATCACCGATGTTGACGACCATGGTGTCATTGGGCGCCTCTACTTCTAGCCACTCGAGTTGATCACGAGGCCGCAGCCACAAACCACCCACCGGATCTGGAAACATTAGCGTAAGCGCGTCAGTATCCTTGTGCGGATGAATACCAAAGCCATCACTCGGATCGCCGGTCGGATAGTGCAGCAGCGTCATGTTGGTCAGGGGCTGATCAAAGTGCGCTAGAAATTCAACAACGTCTACCCTCATAATCTGCGCGATCAGGCCAAGCAGCCGCTGACCCGTGGTCTCGCAGGCTTGCCAAAAGGCCTTGGTCGTCTCTCGCAGACCGCTGGGCTCGCCTGGCCAACGATTGGGGCCATAAAGGTCGCAGGCGGCGCATAGTGGATCTTCGGCCGCTACTTCGGCATGGAGCTTGTAGCCCTCGTACTGGTCGGGCGTTACCCCCTCGGTGTTGGGTGAAAAAAAGCCCAACGGGATGTAGCCTCGGTAGTTATCCCGCGTGATGCTCTCAACCAACTTGTCAGACATCGGGCGGTCGAAATATTCGACCAAATGCAGCCGCAGATCTCTCACCAATTTAGGGGGAACGCCATGCCCTTTGACTAGTACAAAGCCGATATCGCAGAGCGCGCGCTCCAGCGTGGGCAGGATCTCGTCAACATCTCGTTCGAGGTCAATCGTCGGCAGGGCAAGTGATGAGGGCATTAGTCTGGATTTCCTCTGCGATTCCAGAGAGGGTAGCAACGCACAGACCTCTGTGTGCCTGCGGCGCATCGTCAACGAGCAAGAGTTGAGCTGTAAAGCATCTCATGCCTCGACCGATCAGCGGTATGATATGACTTTCATCTCATTTCGATCAGTCGGCATAATCTAGTCAATCTTGATCATGGATGTCACCAATGCTGAACTGCCGGCGCCGCAGCACCTTACTGATCTGGCTTGTGCTCATATTTCCTTATGGCGGCGCCTTGGCCGAGCCCGCGCCCACTCCCAAAGCGCTTTTTATTATTGTCGATGGTATTCCCGCGGACGTAATTGAGCGGGTGCCCACACCGGCGATTGACGCCATCGCCGCGGCAGGGGGATATAGCCGGGCTACCGTGGGCGGTCCAATTGGCAAGCCGGGTGAGACCCCCACGATTTCAGCACCCGGGTACATGGGCCTGGTCACGGGAACTTGGGCAAATAAACATAACGTCTACAAAAACTACGGCATCTCGCCTGATTACCGTTACTGGAATCTCTTTCGACTTGCCAGAACAGAGAAGCCTGAGTTGCAGCTGGCTATATTTTCTACCTGGACAGATAACCGCACCATATTGCTGGGCGAGGGGCGGGCCGGGGCGGGCAAATGGCGATTTGATGTTGTGGTGGACGGCCTAGAGAACGACGAGACTCGATTTCCTCCGCAGCCGTTGGATGCGCATATTGCAGAGGTTGATGATGCTGTGAGTCGCGAGGCGGCCCGTGTGGTTGAGTCACAGGGGCCGGATTTGTCTTGGGTATATCTGCAATACACCGACGTTGTGGCGCACAAATATGGAGATAGTGTTGAATTTGAGCGGGCAGTGATGCGGATGGACGAGCGTCTTGGCACTATCTGGTCAGGGGTGCAGGCCAGACAAGAGGCGCGTGACGAGGACTGGCTGGTGATTGTTACCACTGATCATGGGCGAGATCCGATAACAGGTCGCACGCATGGTTCTCAAAGCAATCGAGAGCGCACTATTTGGATCGCCACCAGCAGTCAGCGACTGACGCCGGATTTTTATGCAATGCCCGAAATCGTCGATATCTATCCTTCTATTGCCATGCACTTGGGGATTACTATCCCTGAGAAGGTCGCGCGCCATCTCGATGGCGCATCATTTATTCAATAGGCGCCGGTATGGATCGAGCACGCATTGCGGCATATGCACAGGTGATGATCATCGCGCTGGCAGCATCAGTGATTTATAGCGCGCCCTACCTCCGCCAGCTTTTCAAAACCTCGTTGCTTGAGGCCTTTTCGCTCTCGGAAGCGCAGCTCGGTAACCTGAGTAGCACCTACGCGCTGGCCTGTTTGATTTGCTACGTGCCGGGTGGCTGGTTGGCGGATCGGGTCGAGGCCCGAAAGCTGCTCATCACTGCGCTATTTGCGAGTTCGGCGACTTACGCCTGGTATGCCACGATTCCGAGTTATGAAGAGCTGTTAATTATTTATGCCGCCTGGGGCGTGATCGGCGTTGGCATTTTGTGGGCGGCTATGTTCAAGCAGGTCAGGTTGCTGGGCAGTGGCGAAGAGCAGGGCCGCATGTTCGGCAGTCTCGAGGGCGCACGGGGATTGTTCGAGGCGATCCTCCTGACGGTGGGCGGCTTTATTTTTGGCCTTTTCGCCACCCGCGAGCTAGGGATGATCAATGTGATCATTCTTTACACGGTCTCCTCGGCAGCGCTGGGCTGCATGCTGCTTTTCTGGAAATCTGAGCCCGCTGACGAGGATACCGAGGAGCGGGAAAAGATTCGTTGGTCCGATCTCATGATTATTGTGCGTCAGCCTAGTATCTGGCTGTTGTGCATCATTCTCTCGGCGCTGTATCACGTGTTCTGGGCGACCATTGAGTTCCCGAGCTTTGCCGAGACTGGCGGTTTTGAAATGACCTTGGCAGCGGCTACGGCACTGGGTGCCGCCAAGCTGTGGATGCGTTTCCCCGGCGGGATTCTGGCCGGCATGCTGGGAGATCGGATCGGCAATCCGTTGGTCATGATTTGGCTCTTTTTTCTGTCGATTCTGAGTTGCCTCTACCTCGCGCTGATGCAGACTACGCTGGGCTGGGCATGGACTTTGTGGGTATTCATCTTCCCCTTTGCGCTGTTGGCCTATGGTTTGCGCGGTGTGTTTTGGGCTTTGCTGTATAACTGTCCAATACCGAAGCGCGTGCTGGGCACCGCGATTGGCGTAGTCTCAATCATTGGCTATAGCCCTGATGCCTACGTACCGCAGGTGGCGGCCGGGTTACACACCCATTTCGATACCACCACTGCTTATCAGTATTTCTTTGCTTACGTCGCGGTTGCAGCGGGTGTAGGTATGGTCGCGTCGTGGTTGCTGTATCGCTTGACACTGCGTAACCCCGCTGAAGAGGGCGTATGAACGAATACGACTACATCATTATTGGAGCGGGATCTGCAGGGTGTGTGCTCGCCAATCGGCTCAGCGAAGACCCTGCGAACTCGGTTCTCTTACTCGAGTCGGGTAAGCAAGATCGGAGCCTCTTTATTCGTATGCCAACTGCTCTGGCCATTCCGATGAGCACGCCACGATTCAACTGGGGCTACTGGGGGCAGCCAGAGCCCTATCTGAATGGCCGACGAATGGATTGTGCACGAGGCAAAGTCTTGGGCGGCTCATCAGCCATCAATGGCATGGTCTATGTGAGAGGTCACGCGGACGATTTTGATCAATGGGAAAATAAAGGCGCCACCGGGTGGAGTTACGCGGATTGTTTGCCCTACTTCAAGCGTGCCGAGGGATGGATGATGGGTGGCGATACCTATCGAGGAGGAACTGGCCCATTGACGACCTGCAATGGTAACGATATGCGTAATCCGCTGTATCAAGCCTTTATCGACGCGGGTCGTGAGGCTGGTTATGGCGTTACAGAAGATTACAACGGCTACCGCCAGGAAGGTTTTGGACCCATGCATATGACGGTCCGTGATGGCGAGCGGTGTTCGACTGATCTCGCGTATCTGGAGCCGGCAAGGCGGCGACCGAATCTCACTGTGATCACGCAGGCAAACGTAGATCGGTTGACTTTTTCTGGGATGAGTGTAACGGGGGTGTTGTACCGGCTTGGTGGGCAGGAGCACTCTGTCAAAGCACATCAGGAGGTCATTATTAGCGCAGGCTCGATTGGTTCGCCAGTGCTACTGCAGCGCTCTGGCGTGGGACCCATGTCAGTATTGATGACTGCAGGCGTTCCGGTTCGCCATGACCTGCCCGGTGTAGGTGAGAACTTGCAGGATCACTTGGAAGTCTACTTCCAATACCGATGTCGGCAGCCGATCACCATCAACGGACAGCTCGGCTTGCTGTCCAAATTGCGGATCGGGGCCCAATGGGTTCTGACAAAGTCGGGTTTGGGCGCAACTAATCACTTTGAGTCCTGCGGATTTATTCGTTCAAAGGCCGGCGTTGCTGCACCCGACATTCAGTATCACTTTTTGCCTGCTGCGATCCGCTATGACGGGCAAGCGGCATTTGATGGCCATGGTTTCCAAGTGCATGTGGGGCCCAATAAGCCCGACAGCCGTGGGCATGTCAGAATTTCAGGCCCCGATGCGACTCATGAACCACTCATTCAGTTCAATTACCTCTCGACTGAAAAGGATCTTGCAGACTGGCGACAATGCTTACGCTTAACTCGAGAAATTCTGCAGCAACCCGCCTTGGATGACTTCAGAGGGAGTGAGATTCAACCGGGAATTGATCTATCTGACGATACCACTGTCGATGCCTGGGTTCGTCAGAACGTCGAGACTGCTTATCACCCCTCATGCTCTTGTCGGATGGGTGCAGGTAATGATGAGAGGGCAGTGGTTGATCCTCAATGCCGTGTCCGTGGTTTGCAGGGCGTGCGCATCGTTGACTCATCAATTTTTCCGACCATTCCCAATGGTAACTTGAATGCGCCGACAATCATGGTAGCGGAGCGTGCTGCCGATCTGATTTTGGGCAAGGAGCCGATGCGATTGGATGCGCCGGTATGGAGAGATCCCGAGTGGAGCATACGGCAGAGGGAGCGAGAGCCTGTCAGATCTGTCCCGATTACCGCTGCCCCCCTGAGTTGATCGATACGTGAATACGATTCTCTCAACTGCTATCGCCGTCACTACGCTAACCTCTATTATTGTCGTGTTGCGTTTCCGCAATACCCGCATCGAGGGTAGTGCCCCCATGCCGTTGGTAACTTTTTTGGCGGTGTTGTTTACCTCAGGGCTCGATGTGGGCTTGTTGATGTTCCCGATGGTCGACTTTGAAATTTTTGCCAGCGAGCCTGACTACGCCTTCGCCAACCCTTTAGCGCTGGAATTCGGCTTTTGGGGCTTTTTGGTCTGGGGCTTTTACTTTCTAACCACTTTTTATTTTTGTGTGGTTGAGCCTCAACTGCGGCTCTTTGAGAGCCCGGCGGTCAAATTGATTAATAACTTCACCATCATTGGAACCTGTGCTTTTACCGGCTATCTGTTCTTGCACTACCTACCCAGCTACATCGAGGGCATCCCGGACACAGTGCGTTACGCATTAGTGGCGGGCACCGTGTTGACTGCAGTGATCTCCAGTACGCAGATCCGCTTTGTGAAGGCGCTCAGTTTGGCCTCGAGTGGGCTGTTTTTTGCGTTAATTGCGGGTTCTTTCCTGGCGTCCGGGATGGGCGTGCCGGGCTTTGTGGATACGGTCGGTCAGCTGGGCGATTACTTTGGCCAACTGCCGCGCTATGTGTTCCCCATTAATGACTACCACGCCTTTTATCTGTTCTGGTGGTTCGCCTGGAGTATCATGATCGGCCAGTTCGTCTCGCGTTTTGTGAGTGGTTTTACGGCTTGGCAGCTGTTGCTCTTGTTGCTGATTGTGCCTTCAATTCCCATCGCTCTTTGGTTCTCCGTGTTGTACTGGTACTTCGCCAACGATATCTCGATCGCAGGGCTGATGAGTTGGGCCATGATGGGTGTGGGTGTTTTGTTCGTGGTCAACTCGCTCGACTCGCTGACCCGACTTTACACCACGAATATCGGGCTGACCGTGCAGACACTCGGTACAGCACGGTACGTGGTGGTGAACTGGATAATATTATTTGCGCTGGTCATGGCATTTCAGTTTACACCCTTCAAAATTGAGTGGGTGGGTCTGGTGGTGGTCGGGATTTACGCCTCGATTTACGCCCTGGTCTTTTTGCGCCGCGCCGCACTGCGATCAATCCCCGCTTGAACTCCCAAGGTCTGTGATCGCCTGATAAGTCGCCACTTTGAGATCAAAGCGGTGCCGGTCGCTGTGTGGCGTGCCCAGGACCTGTGTCATAAAGACGACTACGAGGTCCTCCTCAGGGTCTATCCAAAATTTCGTGTTGGCGATACCGCCCCAAGAATACTCGCCTTTTGAGGAGATCACCCCTGCTTGCGCCGGATCAGTAATGACACCAGCGCCCAGACCAAATGACTGACCTGGGTAGAGATGCGAGGCTGGGTAATCGGTTGCACCATTATCCCGTACCTCAGGCGTCAGGCGCGCCATCGTCATGGCCTGAACCGTCTTGGGCCCGAGGATGCGCACATCATCAATGCTGCCACCCCCACGCAGCATTTCGCAGAAGCGCCAGTAGTCACGTGCCGTCGAGATCAAACCACCGCCGCCTGAGAATAGGGTAACGCCTGATAGTGGCGGGATTAGCCCCGCTGGCGTAAGTCCCATCTCGTGCCGCTCCGCATTCCAAAGATGACTGCCCGCCATGCGCGTCAATTTGTCATCCGGCACATTGAAGAAGGTGTCGTGCATAGCAAGCGGTTCGAAAATGCGTTTCTGGAAAAACTGCTCCAGGGTTTGCCCGCTCAGGCGCTCGACTAGCGCGCCTAATACGTCAGTCGCGATGCTGTAGTGGTAGCGGGTACCGGGCTCAAAACGGAGGGGCAGGGTTCCAAGCTTTTCGATAAATGCGCTGAGATCTGGACTTCGATGCAAAGCGGCATCGCGGTAGGCACGCTCAACGGGATGCTCAATATGCCAACCGTTGGTCAGCCCAGCGGTGTGGGTCATCAGTTGTTCGATAGTCATTTGGCGCCGTGGTGGAAAAGGCTCGTCATTGATCATGAGTTGCATATTTGCGAGGTCCGGTAGGTACTTGGCTACCGGATCCGCAAGGTGAAAGGCGCCCTCCTCATACAGGATCATGGCTGCGACGGTTGTGATTGGCTTGGTCATAGAGAAGATGCGGAACAGCGCATCCGTATCCATTGGTCGATTATCCCCGAGTCCGTAGCGACCAGCTGCTTCAAAGTGCACGACCTGTCCGTGTCGCGCGACCAGCGTTACCGTACCTACCAAATTCCCGTCGGCAATTTCGCGGTCGACGAATTCGGTGATCTTGCCAAGCCGGTCGGTGGACAAGCCAACTGTTTCGGGCTCAACGATGCTAACTTCGGCTGCTGGCAGCCGCGTGGCCAGCAGTGAGAGAAGCAAGAGGTTTAATAGCGCTCGGATATTTGTCAATTGAGTATTGAGGAATTGAGTATTTAGGTTCTCTACTGTTCTGGATACCGTGACCCAAGTCAATGTCGCTTGAGGTCACTTTGTCTAACTTAGCCCTGGACCCGCGCTCAGCGTTTGACGTCGAAAATCGAACGTTTCGACTCAAAGTGGGTATTTTCAAAGTAGCCTGCCTGACGATACGAGAAATAGGCCATGCTGCGCCGATTGTTGGACGCGTTGCCGAGTCCACGGTGCAGGATACGATCGTCGAAGATGAGGCAGGAGCCTGCAGTTAACGCAGACGACACGGTCCTTGGCACTGCATCTTGAGTGCCGGCCACCAATTTTTCCGGTGTTGTCGCCGCGCATTGATAAACCAGTTGATCGCTGACTAGAGAAGAGTTGTGCAGATGATTGGTCAGCAGGTGTGAGCCTGTCGCCAACTCGGTGGGGCCCATGGTCAAAGGCACGTCATGAAGAGCAATCATCACGTTGAGCGCATGGGGTGGAAGATGGTCTGCGCTGACGTGGGGTGAGTCGATGTGCCAACACTGCGCCGGGCTGCCAGGATCGGAGTACACAACGCCGCTGAAAGAATGCTTAGCGTCATCACCGAGTACCGCGGTGATTAGCGGCCACCAGGGCAGGTCGCGCTGATCGATGCCAAATTTATCTGGCGAAATCGGAATGTCCCATCGCCCGGGCGAACGCTGCACCACCTCGTCGAAGCCGGCCGCGCTGCCGATGCCAATCGGCTGCGCACCAAGCGCTGAGATGACCTGATCGCTGTGGCTTAGTGCAACTTCAAGCAGATGTTTCACAAACTCAGATTTGCATAGCCCTGTTGCGCACAGATGGCCGTCGTCTTCGAGCCGCAGCTGTGCGTTGGCGAGAGGCTTTCCCAAGGTCAATCCGTCCTGGGCCAGTATGGAAGTGTCGTTCATGTGCGTCCGATGATAGAGCGTTGGTGCGATCTCTCTCCGCTTCGTCAGTGCAGTCGCACATCCTGCCGCTTCAGCTCGGCCTGAACTTTACCAATATCCAACTCGTCGAAGCCGCGTTGTTGCTGAGCGGCGATTGCCGCAGCCACGCCTGCCCCCTGCCCGGTAACGGTGCAGCACATCATGTTGCGGGTTGCAGCGTGACTGACGCGATCTCCGCCGGTAATGCGACCGGCACAGATAAGATTTTTGACCCCCTTGGGTAGCAGGGTGCGGTAGGGGACTTGAAAGTAGCGGCCGGTGGTAGGTAAAACAAGAATCCCGTAGCCATCGATGAACTCAGGGAAAATACCTATGCTGTCCTCGAACCGAGCCTGATCGCGGACATCGACCTCGGTCATGTTGTAGGCGGCATCGATCTTTCGCGTATCGCGAATGCCCAGAGTCATGCCAAAGTTCCGTAGCTTGGCGTTTTCGCATCCTGGGGTGTACTGCTTCAGCGCCTCGATTGCCAGCATGGCCTGCTTTCGCCCCTCGATTTCGCCGCGGGTCAGATCATTGGGGTCAGTGCCGTCGTAGCCCAGCAGGTGCACAAGGTTCAGGTAGGTGAGATCGCCGGAATCGTAAAGCGCGCCCCAGGTGCCGGCGATAGTGTCGAGATGCTCGGGTATCAACCCCGCCTTACGGGCTTTTTCGAAGGGTTTGCGGAGAAAGGGCGAGAACATCTCATCTTCTTTACCCGCGGTCTCGATGGTCCATTGCCCGTAGGCCCAGTCCTTATATGTTTGGGGGTCCGCTTTAACGTGCTCAATAAATCTTGATTTGTTAACACCAGACATAGAGAACATAACTGAGGCACCGATCATGTCTTCCTTGGCCTGCATCAGGGTGGTCGCGCCAGCGCGGTGCGCTACATCGGCATCGCCGGTGGCATCAACGACGCGTTCCGCCAGAATTGCCTCGCGGCCAGCCTTGCTCTCGACAATGACGCCCTTGATGAACTTGCCCTCCATGATCGGCGCAGCAAATAAGCGGTGCAGCATTGGCGTAATACCAGCCTCTTCCACCAACGTATCCGCAACCCACTTAAAGGCCTCGCCATCGATGGCGTGGCTATCCGATTGAGGTTCCTTCACTGCTGCGCCCATAGCGCGAGCACGTTCCTCAAATTCGATGCCGACGCCTTCGGTGTCGACTGTTCCTTCGTGGCGGTACCAGGCGAAACCTTCCACCCCGACTGCAGTGATGTTGCCGCCGAAGCAACCGAAACGCTCTAGTAAGGTGACGTGACTTCCCGCGCGGGCTGCACCAAGAGCGGCGGCTAAACCGCCCGGGCCAGAACCTACGATCAATACTTCGGTTTCATGAATGACGGGGACCTCCTTTGCGGGTTCGTAAATGTTCATGGCGAGGCCTTTTTGGATGACAGCGTTACGCAGTCTGAACCCGATACCAGCGTTTGCCAATCGCCCGCAAAGCTTTCCATCTTACTCTCGAGACCAAGAAGTCGGATGAACATGATAAAAAGAAGACATGCAAGCCATCGATTCCGGATTTTGGAGGGCTGGGCCTTTTGGCACGTTGGTCAGTTAGGTACGGACGCGGCTCTGCTTGCGCTGCTCTGCGGCCTTTAAGAATGGGCTTAAAATCATATAAAACAGTAATTAACGGAAGTATTTTAGACAATTGTCTTCTGCCCGAAGATTCCCGACCGAGTTAAATGTTTGGTGAAGGAAAGACGGCGTAGCGAGGATTACGCCGAATGAGAGGGCGTTCTTCGATTGCCTTGGCACCCACTTATGAGGTACAACGGGTTGTGATTGCAACGCGAGGACGGTTTTGCTGTTTTTTCGCGAGGGGAGCAATTCATAAAATAAATTCACTCTGTCGAGAGTGTGGTAGAGAGGAAAACAACGCATGAAAACGACGCACAAGCCACTTGTTTCCCCACTATTTCAGCGCCAACAAGCCCGAAGACCGCTCGCCGTAGCCGTCTCCGCTGCGTGTGGTGTAGTGGGTTCGATGTCTATCAGTGCACCCGCACTGTCGCAAAATCTTGAAGAGGTTCTCGTAACGGCGACTCACAGGTCAGAAAGTGTGCAGGACATTCCAATGAGTGTCTCTGTGATGGGCGAGGCCCAGTTGACGGACCTCAACATTACTGACGTGGAAGACTATCTGATGATGTTGCCCAATGTGGGCTTCATATCGACTGGTCCTGCAACCGCCAGCATTTATATTAGAGGCATCTCGAGTGGCGGAGAGAGTTTGATTGGCGCTAACCCTGCGGTCGCGGTCTATTTAGATGAACAACCGGTGACATTGGTTGGCGCCTACCTTAACCCGCACATTTACGATATTAATCGGATCGAGGTTCTTGCGGGACCCCAAGGCACCACATTTGGAGCCAACGCCCAATCCGGTGCGATTCGCATCATGACCAATCAGCCGGAGATCGGGGAATTTTCTGGAGGCTATAGCTTAGACGGCAGCCAGCCCAAAAGTGGTGACATGAGTTACCGCGCGGAGGGCTTTGTCAACATCCCTATGGGTGAACGCTCTGCGCTTCGCCTGATGGGTTTCTACAAGCGCGATGGCGGTTACATCGACAATGTCGCGGGTAGCCATACTTTTAGCCGGAGCAATATTCGAGCTGGTTTGGCGCCAGATAGCCCACTTCGACAGATAGCGGCGGATGTAACTGTGACGAACGAGGACGTGGTGGAGGAGAACTTCAATGAAGCTACAACGTTTGGTGGTCGGGCTTCACTGCGCATAGATCTGAACGATTCGTGGACCTTCACTGCTGGTGCGATGTTCCAAGACCTCGAGAGAGAGGGCGTTTGGGACCACGACCCCACAATCGGCGATTTGCAGGTCATGATCCTGCTTCCTGAGTCTCTGGATGACAGGTGGAGCCAATTCTCTGGGAAAATTGAGGGCGAGTTATTTGGTGGCACCTTGATGGCTACTGCAGCTAAATTGGACAGAGAGTATGAGGTGTTCAGTGACTATTCACTCTACAGCGATCAGGACATCGCCTCAGGATACGTCGAACCTTACTACAACTGTTATGTGAGTTATTTCGGCACCTGCGGTGATCCGAGACAGCAATACGTCAATTATTCAGAGCAGGACCGAACTACCTTCGAGGTTCGTTATACCTCTGACCCCGATAAGCGCTTCCGGTACATGGTCGGGTACTACAATGTCGAGGTAGAAAACACTAGCGATAGCGAATGGCATGTTCTCGGCTTGGCTGAGACACCCCAGGCTGCGGTTGATGCACCTGATATCTACTGGACAACTGACTTTGGACGTGACTACGAGGAAACGTCGATTTTCGGGGAGGTATCCTTCGATATTACGGATCGCCTGACGCTTACGGGCAGCGCGCGCCAGTTCGATTATGACAGTACGCTGGATGGCTTCTCTGGCACCATCTGGTGGCCATGTGGAGGTTTCGGTCCTCAAGGAGATCGGCCAGAGAGTAACTATGGTGCTGATTGTGCCTCCACCGCCAGAGCCGTCTCTGGTAAAGATGAGGTTTATCGAGTTAGTTTAGAATGGAGTGTCACCGACGAGATTATGCTTTACACAACTTGGGGTGAGGGCTACCGCCCCGGCGGGTTGAATCGTTTTTGTGAGACACGGATTCCTGACGGTCTAGGTGGTCAGGGCAACGTTAACATTGGCTGTGCTTTCGAGTCAGACATTCTCACCGCCACCGAAATCGGTTTGAAGTCCGAGCTGTTCGGTGGTCGTTTGCGTTTCAATGCGGCCGCGTTTTGGCAGGAGTGGGATGATTTCCAGTTATCCAGATTAGACACCTCGATCTCGCCTATCACTCTTACCTTCAATGTAGGCAATGCCGAGAGTAACGGATTCGAGTTCGATTTCACCGCACTAATTACTGACAACTGGTCTCTAAGTGGCGCTGCCAGCTTCATAGATTCTGAGCTTGTAGAGGACTACAGAAGAAACCCGAGCAGTGCTGAGGCAGATGCGCCCGCGGGGTCAAGGTTGCCACGTGTTCCTGAAGTGAAGTGGAATCTGTCTACGCGTTATACATTTGCAGATGATTGGTTCCTGCAGGGTGCATATATGTACACTGGTGATTCCTACAATGAGCTGTTCGGAAGCACTCGCCGGTTGCAGGATTCTTATAATGTGGTTAACGCATCGGTCGGTTTGCAACGCGACAATTGGACAGCTGAGTTGTATGTGCAGAACGCAACTGACGAGCGCGGTGATGTATGGATTAACCAGGTGAATTGGGACGCTCGTGTCACCATTAACCAGCCGCGTACTCTCGGCTTGAGATGGCAGCAGCGTTTCTAACCGCTAACTTATGGTAGTAATCGAAAGGGCGCCTCTTGGGGCGCCCTTTGCCTTGGTGGGGTGCTGACCCCATACTCACCAAGCCATGCTATTCCCAGCCCACAACACCGGTTCATTGAGCTGACTATGTCATCAGTCGAGACACTTTTCGCGCTAGCCAGCGAGGCCCTGAAAAATCAGGAACCAGAGCGTGCGAGAGACCTGTGTGCTGAGGCCCGGAATCAGCATCCCGATGACCCCCGATTTGTGATGTTGCATGGATTTGCGCTGCGGCGTTCGGGGGGTAATGCCGAAGCCGAACCGCTGTTGCGACGCACGCTGAAAGTGGATCCAAGTTTGGAGATTGCGCACCACGAATTGGGCTTAGCGCTTAAGGAACTGGGGCGTCTCAGCGAGGCGCGAAGGGCGATGGAGGAGGCTGTTGCTCTAAGCCCTAACATGACCAAGGCATGGCGTGACCTCTATGAGGTGCGCGCTGCTGAGGGGGATGACGTCGGGGCTGCAGAGGCTTACCGACACGCGATGGGTAACAAGAAGCTCGACCCGTTGTTGGAAAAAGCCCTTGAGCTGGTGGGTCAAGGCCGTCTGGGTGTTGCCGAGGGCATTTGTCGACAGTACCTTAAACGGCGCCCCCATGATGTCGATGCAATTCGATTGTTAGCAGAGGTAGGTATCTCAATTGGCTACATCGGCGAGGCGATATTGCTTTTGGAGCGTTGCCTTGAACTGGCGCCGGAATTTCACGTTGCGCGGACTAATTATGTAACGGCGCTTGCGCGCCATCAACGTTTCGACGAGGCACTGGCCGAAAACGAGAGGCTCAGAAAAGCACAACCGGATAACTTGGGACATCAGGTACAGTTCGCGACGACGCTCTCAGTTGCCGGACGATTCGAGATGGCACATGGTGAGTTCGCCAAAGTGTTAGAAAAGGCACCGGATAACGAACGTATTTTGACTAGCTATGGCCATGCGCTTCGCTACGGTGTTAAGGGTGAGGAAGCTATCGCGATGTACCTACGCGCTATCGAGGTCGAGCCCTCGGCGGGTGAGGCGTATTGGAGTTTGGCGAACCTCAAGACGTTTCGTTTCGACGACACGCAGTTGGCGAGCATGCAAGCAGAGCTTGATGGTCTCACGCGACCCAGTGAGGACAAGATCCATCTGGCGTTTGCGGTTGGAAAGGCGTTAGAGGACCGGCAGAATTACGAGCAATCCTTTACCGCTTATGCAGAGGGTAATGCCATCAAGCGCCAGATGAGTGGCTACGACGCCGATAAGACCAGTGCGCGAGTAGATCAATTAATTGAGCGTTGTGGAGAGAATCTCTGGGATGGCAACGGACATCTATCCGATGAGGCCATCTTTATAATCGGCCTGCCGAGAGCCGGGTCAACTCTACTGGAGCAGATATTGGCGAGTCATTCCCGGGTAGAGGCTACGGCTGAGCTGCCTTTTATCGGTCGAATTATCGGTGAGATGGTCGCCGGCAGAGATCGCGATGACGAACCACTTTACCCTCGTATCCTGAGCGAACTTACGATTGAAGAGCGTGTCGCCAGAGGGCAGCAGTACCTCGATTTGGCGGCAGGGTATCGCACTGGCAAATCACGGTTTATCGATAAGCTGCCCAATAATTGGGAGCACGTGGCACTGATCAAGACCATCCTACCCAATGCGACCATCATCGACGCCCGACGACATCCCATGGCGGCGTGTTTCGCTAACTTCAAACAACTGTTTGCCCGGGGTCAGGAGTTCACGTACTCACTGGAGGACATCGGCCGCTACTACGCGGACTATCTGCGTCTGATGTCTCATTGGCACAATATCTTCCCCGAGGGTTTGCTCACCGTTAAGTACGAGGAAGTCGTGGACGACCTTCATACTCAGGTAAGGCAGCTCCTGTCGCACGCCAAGTTGGAATTTGAAGAGGCATGCTTGCGTTATTACGAGCAAGATCGCGTAGTGCGCACTGCCAGCTCGGAGCAGGTCAAGCAGCCTATCTACCGCGATGCGCTGCAGCTATGGGAGTGTTATCAGCCGCACCTCGCATCACTCGAGTCGATTTTTCGTGAGAGGGGCGTGCCGATCTAAAAAGCCCGGGCACCGAGTGCGTGCTTGTTTCCGTAGCCGAGGTGTCGGTCAGAAGTAGGTCGGTGCTTAGCGGCGACGGCGGCCAAATCCCAGATCCAAGAACTAGCATCTCAGTTTGATAGATAATAGGCATCTCTCGTGAGAGTTTTTAAATGTGCATATAGAAATCTCTCGATTGAGACTGGGCAGCTGTTCTCGTATTGCAGTGATTCTAGGGCCGCCTTGGAGCCAGCGCAGCGTGCCTTGAGCGATCGATACTTGGGTGGTTGGGTCTAGGACCTAACGCTGGTCGCATCCAAAGAGCAAACACGGAGGATGCGCCGATATGATATCTTGAGTGTTGTTATGTTTCGAAGGGAAAAACCCGTAACACGGTTTGGTCATACAGAGTCGATCACGATTATGGGGGCACGCGTCGATGGAAAAGGATATTTTTGGTCAAGAGACGAAAATTCTCGCCGCAGCGAAAAAAACTATTGATGAGGGGGGCGCCTCACCTGAGACCTACAGTGATCTTGTAAGCCAGTATGGCAAGTTACTTCGCACTACAAAAAAGATCATCAAGTTGAGCGATAAAAATGAGCAGCGTTTGAATGAGCTCAAACAGGAGGCGCAGGAGACAAATACCCAATTGGAGGGGATGTCTTCACAGCTTTCAAAGTTTCTCTCTCCACAGCTTTACAATTCTATTTTCTCCGGTTCGAGGGCTGGTACTCGCGTCACTCGGCGCAAAAAGCTCACAGTATTCTTTTCGGACTTATGTGGCTTCACCAACTTTGTTGAAAGCATGGAGTCGGAGGATGTCACAAACCTCCTTAATCTTTACCTAGAGACTATGACGACCATCGCACTGGATTACGGTGCCACCATCGATAAATATATTGGTGATGGAATCATGCTTTTTTTCGGAGACCCCGAGACGAAAGGTTTAAAGGAGGACGCAACGAGCTGCGTCAAAATGGGCCTCGATATGCTCAAGGAGCTCGACGATCTGTCAGATCAGTGGGTTAATTATGGGATGAAAGAACCGCTGCAGATGCGAATAGGTATCGACACTGGCTTCGCGACAGTAGGCAACTTCGGCAGTGAGTCAAGACTGGATTACACAGCTATCGGTTCGGCGGTGAATCGCGCCTCGCGGCTGGAGACGGCGGCTGACCACGGCACCATATTTATCTCCGAGGATACGTATAACCTGTGTAAAGATTCTATCGATGCGATCGAATTAGAGCCTATTCACTTGAAAGGTATTGGAGTATTTAGGGCCAGAAAAGTCGTTGGTACGATTGACTCTTCAGCCATTTCGGTAAGTCTCGGCAAGCGGAACTTATCGCTGGTACTAGACCGTTTGTCTGACGCAGATCTCAAAATAACGAGAGAGAGCCTAATACAGGCTCTCAGAGAGCTCGACGAGTACTCTGGGAAGTGACGCTACCGAGACGTCAGCTTACCCAGCCTCGGTACACGAACAACGCACCGTCCTCAGATTCAACAAAGTCGAACTCAAACTTTTTGACGCGCCTAGCCATCTCTATAAACCCCAGACCGGCACCAGCTGAATCTTCCGGAGGTCCTTCCCGAAGTCGCTTCTTATAGAGCTCTCGGAGCTCTTGCTGATCTTTCATGCTGAGTTCAACTAGGGTGGCCTCTAGTACATCTTTTTTCTCTGGATCAACTACATTTACTGCCTCGATCAAAAATCCATTGTCGGCGATGCTAATCGCAATCGTCCCAATACTGTCACCAGTAGCTTTGGTCTTTCTGTGGGAGTACCGAATAATGTTCTGTGCCTGTTCAATAAATACGCCAAACACCCTTTTTGCGACAACTTCTTCAGTTTCCTTGTCAGAGAGCTGATGCCTCACAGGACTCGAGATGGTCGTCAATAAATCTTCTGTCAAGGGACCGGAGTAGCAGAACAGAGTTCTTCTGTCCTGCATAAAGCTATGCAGTGCGACGGTATCTTTACTTTTGATCTTCTTGACCATGTCAGTGACCTCAAATAATCTTCGGGACCTCGGCGCCTACTCCGCCAAGCTCTCTACCTGCACCATGTTATAGGAGCATGCGGACACATCCTCCTCAAAGTCCTCACCAGCTTCCTGCATGGTGTCGTCCTCAGCTCGATAACGCCAGTTAATGGTTATTGCTTTTCCTCCTTCCGCACTTTCCTCGAGAAACTCGAAAAAATCGAACAGAAATTTGGCGGAAGAACTGTTGAAATAATAAAGCTCGATGTCGACCTTGAATTCACTATTGTCGTTACTCAAACACTCTTCCAGCGTCTTCAGCACGGGCTCAGACCACTCTGATATATTTTCGGGATAGCACTCGCCTCTGATCAAGCATGAGGTGGGAGTCAGCTCTACGAGCGGCGTGCGCTGACTAGCTTCATAAATCATGAGTCTTCTCCAACTGCTTCTGCTGCATGAAATTCGTTATCGTCATCGATTAAAGAGAAAGCCAAAAGCGTCAGATCATCTCGGAACGGTGCATCCCCGCGGTAAAGATTTACGCTACTCATAATGTTTTTGACAATCGAAGAGGGGGTTTTATCAGACGACTGCGTGAGAATCTTGAGCACTCTGCGTCTTCCAAAAGCGATAGGCTTCTCCTCGGGACTCATCACATCTGTAATGCCATCTGTCAACATAACAAAAGCGCCCTTAGGCGCCTCAATCTCATGTGTGGTGAAGGTAAAGTCTGTCGCCATTCTCGTAGATCCGACAGATTTGCGATCTCCACTGGTCTCAGTTGCCTCGAGGCCGTCAACATTAAAGATCGATGATTTAGCGCCAGCGAACTCCAGTCTGTGCTCTTTACGATAGTAGATGCAGACGCCGCCGTCGAAGCCTTCCTCGCTGGTGTTCTTTTGATCAGAGCGAGATAACGTCTCTTTCAAAAGCTCATTCACCGATGAAAGGTAGCCACCCGCGCTCTGATAATTTCCAGCGTCAATGGCTTTATCGAGATGACTACGCGCAATGATTGAGAGAAACGCTCCCGGCACCCCGTGACCGGTGCAGTCCACCACAGCTATATAGACTCTGTCTGGGAAGTCCTTAATAAAGTAAATGTCTCCCCCAACGAGGTCCCTGGGCCGCCATTCCACGTTGATGTCGAAATCTCCCGGCATGGTTTTCGGGAGTAATGCATTCTGTAGTTTTGCGGCATAGCGGATGGAGCTATTGATCTCGTCTTTCGCTGCAACCAATTCATGCGTCCTTGCGTCGATCAAAGTAGACACCTCGTCCGACATTCTGGAGAAGGCCTGGGACATCACTTCGATTGACGCGCGCTCCTTTTCCTCATCGCTGCCTGAGGAGACGCTGTCTCGCATGGCGCTGATCTCTTGTGTCAGCATGTGCTTAGCTTGCCCCTCAAGCTGCTCCGCTAGCAGCGCCATTTTTTCAAACATGATGGTGTCGCGCTCATCTCGCCTTATCGCACGCTCCTTTCTGTGCTCTTCTGCTTCGAGACGATGATTTCGATAGTCCTCAATTGCGCTTTGTAGTCTGCTCACTTCGTCATTTTTGGATGATAGTAGTCCCGAGTGTTTAACAGCCTCGGCAGAGAGATCTCCGTCACCCATTCTCTCCAGAAGATGAATTGCGTCGAGAATGCGATTGAAGGATGACGTAGTGACAACGAAGACTAGAGCGAGTATCGCGAGGGCCAGAGCCACAAAAATAACGTAGGCGGTGGTCTCTGATTTTTTGAGAACCGCTAGGAGCTCACTTTGATCATCAAATATGAGAATTCTAAGATCACTTGCCCTCACCTCTTTGCTAAACGGTATTGAGGACACTCGTGTGTTTTGCCCTGCGGCAATGAAGCTATAGGTGAATGAACCCGTTTCTCGAGCGTGAGATTGCCCTGCTCTAATTAACTTATTGAGTTCAGTCGGGCGCTCCTCTTCATAGTAATCGTGAACGGTCAGTGCTTGATCGCCAATAGCAATCGCTGATTCAATTTCAAAGTTTTCGGCGAACTGCTCAAGACTGTCGATGACGTTACGGCCCACGACAACCATACCAATTACTCTCTCATCTCCTGTCTGCAGAGGAAATGCCAGCGTATCGTTGATTGATACAGGTTGCTCGCCGGATAGGTCATTAATCTTTGTAACACGGCGGACCGATCCATTTTCAAGGCTGTTGACAAACGACCCGAATTTCAAAAAGTAGTCCGGTTGTGCAGTTTCTGCACATGGGTCTACCCCGACTAGATAAAGACTTGATTCGCAATACAGTTGCAACCCTCTTTTATCATAGGCGATTGCAAAGGTGATTTGCTCCTCCATGATTGGATCTGAGAACACTTGCTCAAATAGCGAGGCAGCGGTCTCGGCGTCTTTCGCGCTGATTGCTGCGAATAGCGGGTTGGCATCATCACTATCCCCAAATGCGTCGGCATCTGGATCCCAGAAACTCGCGTTGCGCTCTGACCCGTCGAGCGGGTCGAAGGTGAGCAAATTACTCACAAACTGGGTATCCATGTTGCTAAACCACGCAGAGGCGTGCGCGGTCAAGCTCTCTTCCGAGCTGTAATCCTTGTGTGCAGAGTTTAGTTGCGCCGACGAGTAAAAGTTGGCCATGAATAAGCCGCCAATTCCTAAAAGGATAATAAGCAGCATTTTGCTTTTAATCGTCATACCTTCAGTCCAACCCTATTGAAGTGCGAAACGCACTTTGAACTTGATGTCGGTTACGGGAACAGCGTCGCCATCTTCCTCGGGCATGGAGAATTTAAATCCACCCACAAACTTCAGCGCGCTCTTGTCGAACATTAGTCGGGGCTGAGCATCGATGACCCGCAAGTCTAGAATTTCACCATCTTTGGAGAGGTCAAAACCCACCATCACAAAGCCCTCGACGTCCAGTCGTTGAGCTCTCCTAGGATATTTGAGTTTGGGTGTTTTGACGATTTCAACTGCCACTATGTCCCCTGAGGGGACGGTGCCTTTTACAGAAGCTGCAAAGGAAGGTGCGGCAATCAGATATGCAAGGCACCCGATCAGTGCCCATAGTCTCGCTTTATTTTGTCTAATTTCACGCATTGTCCCGTCCAAGTATTTCCCCGTTTTCGTGTGCCAAAGGTTTCCCGGCTGGCTTGAACGTCACCTAGATAGACTCGCTCTTGCCTAGCCCGTTAGGGTGTGTATCGCCACGGGTAATACCCGCATTGAGTGTAAATCACCACAACAGCTCTTGATCAATCAACCCAAGGTAGATTGCTCACACAAGTATTTCAATAGTTGATCATCAATAAGATACGAAAAGCGTATTTGATTTTATACCTGAGCCAGCCGCGAACGTTAAATTTTGTTACGGCATTATCTCGAATCGGAAGGCGCATTTGTATTGGATACCGGGTGTGGTGCCGGTCTGATGGTTATGGCACTCTCGGGCCGAGGCTTGAAGCGCGTTGACGGAATCGGCTTGTCCAAAGCGATGTTTGTTACGGCAGCAAAAAAAACGTCTACCAACAGTTAAAACAGATGGATATGAAGGCTAGGGTGCCGCGCGACTCAGGCATTTATGACGGCGTGACCCGTGTCGGGACTATCACCTTTTTTCATGCGGAGCCGGAAGCACATTATGAACTGTCTCGCACGACCCGAAAGGGCGGAATAGTTTGCCTTACTGTGCGGAAGAAATACTAGAAGGACATGCAAATTTCCGACGTGCTCAATCTCGTTGTGGCATCCGGAAGGGCGACGCTCAAGCAGCTTTGCAAGGGGCCCGAAGTCCATTAATAGGAATCGACCTGTAAAATGGTGGTGCTCTAAGTCACACACTGGGCGTAGGTTTATGCACCTAGAGTCTGCGAAGATCAGGGCACATCCAGTAGGAGACGAAGCATGACGCGACGCGCAGAGGCACTTGAGACCGAACAAACGCGATCCGAGGCGATGATCTCTGCGATGGCGCTACTGTCTGGACGGATGCATGAGGCATCCTCATTCAGCCGTCGGCAGATTTTGCACAGTCTCGTAATGGGTACGGCCGGGTTGGCAGTGTCGCCGCTGACGGGGGGGGCAAGTGGAGATACCCTCCGGCCAGATTCGTTTAAATTTCAACGAAAACCCTTACGGTCCCAGCCCAAAGGCGCTGGCAGAGGTGGCCAAAATCCTACCGATGACCGCTTACTACCCCGGCGAGATTGAAAATGACTTGATTTCGCTCTTTATGAATCGTCACAGCCTTGATCGTGATCAGGTGTTTCTGGCGTCGGGTTCTAATGAGGGTCTGCAGGCCGCGATGATGGCTTTTGGCAAGCGCGGCAAAGTGATCTCACCGGCACTAACTTATTCCGATCACCTGATCTTTGCCGAGAAGCTAGGTGTCGAAGTACAACGCATCACTTTGCGCGAGGACATGGCGATTGACCTCGAGGCAATAGCGCGTGCGGTCGATAACTCCGTGAGCCTGGTTTACCTCTGTAACCCCAACAATCCAACCGGTATGGTGATCGATGGCGACGAGCTGCGCAGCTTCTGTCGCGCGTTAGAGGGCCGAGTGCCGATTCTGATTGATGAGGCCTATAACGAGCTGACGGATAAGCCCGACTTCACCTCAATGGTGGATCTGGTTCGCGGTGGAGCTAATATCCTTATAACTCGCACTTTCTCGAAAATCTTTGGCATGGCCGGACTCCGTGTGGGCTACGGCATGGGCCACCCAGATATCGTCAGCCTGGTCAAAGATCATGTGATGGCCTGGCCCAATGGGGTGGGACTTTACGCGGCTTACCACAGTTACCTCGACGAGGACTTCATTGCCTTCTCCCGCGAGAAAGTGCTTCAAGGTCGTGAAATGGTCAATGCAACGTTCCGGCGCCATGGCATTGAGCCACTCCCATCCCAAACCAGCTTTGTTTACGCGGACATTGGCAAAAACGCCGACGAGTTTGAGTCCGCGATGGCCGCTCGTAAGGTTCAGATTCGCGGCATCTACGAGGGCTATGATACCTACTCGCGGGTGAGCATGGGCCGGCTTGAGGAGCTCGAGATCTTTGATCGGGTGTTTAGCGAAGTTTTTGGCGGGTGATACTGCAGCAGCCATCTATCGTGACCAAAAATTATCGGATTCGCCACTATAGTGCTTGCGGCTCTAACTCAACGAGCCGTGACCGGTCTGTCGTCGGCGCGGCCCATGTGCGCTGTCATTTCCGCTATGAGACGAGGTATTACTTCTTCGGGCATATCGTGGGCCATGCCTTCGATCAAGAGGAAGCGAGACCCCACAATAAGTGATGCGGTGTGTTCTCCATGCTCAGGGGGCACCAGACCGTCATCAGCCCCGTGAAGCACCAGCGTGGGCGTTGTGATAGTCGCGACCTCATCTGAGCGATCACCTGTTTTAAAGACCGCCATGAGGTGCCGTTGCATTGACTCAGGGTAAAAGCCGCGATCCCGGATAGCTTGCTCTCGTTCATTTTGCGCCTCACCAGTTGCCAGATTACGCAGGTTCATCTCGGCCTCGTCGGTAGGTGGAGGCAAGTGAGGCGCATTGGTTGTCGACATGATGGATATCAAGCTGCGGGTTTTTTCGGGGTATCGCGCTGCGACAACCTGAGCGATCATCCCGCCCATTGAGGCGCCAATCATGTGCGCATTGTTATAGCCCGTGACATCCATGAGCCCGGCGATATCCGCTCCCATATCGTTCAGGGTGTATGGCGCGTTAACTGAGAACCCGAATTTATATTTCAGGAGTTCCCACCATAGGACGGGCTGCCCCCATTCATCAAAGCGTGTGGAGGCACCCGTATCGCGGTTATCAACTAAAAGGATTTCGTAGCCGCCATTGGCAAGTCCGGATATCAAGGAGTCGCCCCAGGCTACATTGGATCCACCTAGACCCATGATCATCACTGCTTTTGGTTTGTCAGGCCCCGGCGAGACTATTCGGTAAGCGATATCCAGCTCCCCCACCTCTGCTATTTGCAGGGGGTGGCTCTCAAGATAGTTGCGGGAGTAGTCTGCCTGGGCGAATAGCGGAAGGTATAGGCCAATCAGAAACGGCAACACGTTTTGCACAATAATTCCTCAACATCGGTGCGGGGGTGTATACGGTTCTGCGTGCCAAACGGGCTTAGTTTTGGGCTATCCTGCGCCGCCAGCACTCTCTGGGACAGTCTGCCGTCATGCGCTTACTCTCACCAACACTTTGAGGACGGAAGCGGGGGAATGCATGGGGCTTGGAGTGCATGATCTGTCCGCATAACATCTTCGTAGGCTCTCGGAACCAAGACAATAAGAGCACAAAAATTAGAAGCACAATGAATAGCGCACCAGCACATTATCCCGCCGTAAGCGACGATATCCTGATCGATACCGGGGCCCGAGACCCGGCGTATGAAGAGATCTATCCACGTCTGTCCGATTTTAAGCTCGGCGTCACGCACTCGTGGACGCGAGGCCAGCCCTTCGACTTCTACCGTCGTATGCGGGAAGAGGCGCCAGTGATGTGGTCCCAGATTAAAAAGCCGTCATCCGGTTTTTGGTCGGTTGTGCGCTACGAAGATATCAAACATGTCGAGCTTAACCCGCATATCTTCTCGTCCCAGCGCGGAAGTATCAACATGAGTGTTCTGCGTAACGACAGAGGCAAGGCTGAACGTTTGATGTATGCCGCGTATAACTCGCTCATAAACCTCGATGCCGACTTACATCGTGATTTGCGCACTCAGCAAGCCGCTTTCTTTTTCCCCACCTATATCGAGTCCTTGAAGGAGCGTGTTGGTCGAAAAATTGACGATTTACTCGACAATATGGAACGCCAAGGTCCAATCGTCGACTTCGCCAAGTTATTCTCAATAGAGCTACCCATGTTCACTCTGTGCGAGATGCTTGGCGTCGATGAGCAGGATCGCGCCGACATTATTAAATGGATGCATTACTTGGAGCTGGCGCCGCAGTTCATCACTCACCCGCTGCGTATGCTTCTTGCCGAGCCTTCATTTCCGTTCCGCTTCGATAAGATCCTGCATGACATGTTTAGTTATGGCGAACGCGTCATGGCTGACCGCATCCGCAACCCGCGCGAAGATCTGCTCACCACTATCGCCAATGCCACCCTGGGTAATAAGCCTCTTTCGCAAAGTTATCTTGATGGTTCCTGGTTGCTGATTATCTTTGCCGGTAATGACACCACCCGTAACTCTCTCTCGGGCACGATTCGGTTGCTAACGGAATTCCCCGAGCAGCGCCAGATGGTGCTGGATGACCCCTCATTGATCGAGCGCATGTCCAATGAGGCGCTGCGGATGGTTTCTCCAGTTATGCATATGCGTCGCACTGCTATGGAAGACACGGAAATCGCCGAGCAGCGCATTGCCAAGAATGAAAAGGTAGTAATGTGGTACGGCGCGGCCAATCGTGACCCATTGGTGTTCCCGAATCCGGACCAGTTCGACATGATGCGCGACAACGTGAAAAAGCATCTGTCCTTTGGCCACGGCGTGCATCGCTGTCTCGGGCATCGTGTGGCGCAGATGCAACTCAATATGGCGTATGAGCGCATACTTGAGCGCTTTCCGAATATTTATTGGACCGGCAAACAGAAAATAGAGCCCATCATCTTGGTGCACGCTATCTCAAGTTTGCAGGTCAACCTCTACGGTAAGGACGGCAAGCGCCCAGTAGTGGTTGCTAACTCTTAAGGTCTCGCTACACCCGCTTAGCCTAGGTTGGCCTGCCCCTGATTTGCGCTGGGTTCTGTGATTAACTTGCGACCAGAAGAAGCAACGCAGCAGGCTCGCAGTCATGAGTTCACCTCCTGATCAGGCAATGCTCAGAGATAGCCTTACCGGTGTGGCAGACGAACACACTTACGGCGGCATCATCAGTTTTATGCGGCGGCGCTATTCGCGTGACCTCGCTGAGGCTGATGTCGCAGTAATGGGCATCCCTTTTGATCTGGCGACCACCAATCGCCCTGGTGCCCGCTTTGGCCCACGCTCAGTGCGCGAGGCTTCAGCCAGCCTGGCTTGGGAAGGCAAAGCGTTCGGCTGGGGATTTTCGCCCCTCGAAGAGCTGGCCATCGTGGATTACGGAGACTGTGACTTCGATGCCGGTAATCCGTCGGGTGTGCCGGAGGAAATTTATCAGTGCGCGAGGCAGATTCTTGGGACGGATACTGCATTGCTCTCAATCGGCGGCGATCACTTTGTGTCCTATCCACTGCTGAGGGCCCACGCAGAGAAGCACGGCCAGTTGTCACTAATTCAGTTTGACGCGCACTCAGACACTTGGACGGAGGATAGCCAGCGAATCGATCACGGAACCATGTTCTACCATGCGACGCACCAGGGGTTGGTATCGCCTGCACATTCTGCTCAAATCGGCTTGCGCACGCACAACGATGAGGACCACGGCTTCAAGATCTTCGATGCACCCACTGTGCACGATATGAAACCGTCAGACTTGGCAGCTCAGGTGAAGTCCATCGTTGGCGACCGCCCCTGCTACCTAACCTTTGATATTGACTGTCTCGATCCCAGTTTTGCGCCGGGCACTGGCACACCGGTAGTGGGTGGGTTGTCGACCCATCAAATGATGCAGATCCTGCAGCACCTCAAAGGTATTAATCTCGTGGGCATGGATGTTGTTGAGGTGGCACCGCAGTATGATGTGGGGGATATCACTGCGCTGGCGGCAGCGGCCGTGGCACTTCAGCTGCTCTGCCTCTTTGCGCGATCCAGGAGTTAAGGGGCGGTCATGGGCCAGGTCACAGATCAGGAGATTAAAGAAACCCTCGAACGAAAAGGGCATTACGCGCTGAGCTGGACGGACCTCGACAAGATAGAGCTTCCCACCGGGGTGATATCGTCAATGTACCGGGTAGGCGATCCGACCCGGGAGGAGTCTCCCACTGTCTTTAAAGTTTTTTATCCGCCTGAGTGCAAGATCGAGGCGCACACGCACGACTGTGATTATACTGAGATTGTCCTCGAGGGTTCTCAGCGGGTGGGAGCAACCTGGCACCACGCCGGCGACATCCGTATTGGCTTAGCTAACCGCGGCTACGGGCCACTGGTTGCGGGGCCTGAAGGTGCAACGGTCCTATTCATGTTTGCCACAGGAGCCTGGCCTGCCATCAAATTGGGTAACAACGATGGCTCGACCTTGGGCAGTGAGATTCTTAAAGCGCATTTTGAAAAAGTGCAATCGGTGGAGTGAGGTCTTACCCCATTGTCGGTGATGGCGTTATGAAATGTCCGTGACAAAGCAAAATCAATGAGAGAGCGACCAACTTTAATTGCTATCCGCCATGATTTCACCACGCTGCGAGATAGTGCCTCATGGAAGAGGCTGTACTTTACTTCGCTTAGTACTCGGACTGCAGCTGCAACCTTGCACTAAATTCAGTAGGCTGAAGATTGGTTTGAGTTTTCCATACTATCGATTTAAGCATCCATAGAGCGATAAGACCTCTTCAACCTCCACAATTTCTCTCTCGGAAAAATGGGCTTTTATGCACTTCAAAGTAACCATCTGTCATAGTCTTAGGTAGCGAGTCTCCGTGCCGGTAACCCAACTTTCTTATTGGCCGCATAGCTCGAATACGCCGCGCCGTATGTGCGCCCCACACCCGGCCGCTGATAATGCCGATTAGGCATTTCAGGTTTAGGTAGACCTCAACAGATTCAGGTACTGTTCGAAGCAAACTGCATAATCTCTATGATAGCTCACGCCAGTGAACCAGGCTTAATAAGGCATTCGTTAGGTAGTCCGACTAAGCCTTCGCTTGCGCCGACATGCCGCGAATTTTGGCTGCTTCAACCCGCTGTGACGCTGGATTTCTGCACATCAACTGTATTTTATCACGTGGCACCAGAGGTGTTCGGACTGAGATGGATTTTCGGTATCAGAGCCGATGACCGGAGGGCACGTTGGTTAATTCTGCTTCCAATTTTCACCCGCTTTATCGAAGTGGTCGTTGCCACTTTCTGACATTTGGTGGGACACAATTATTGCCGCCAAAATGATGGCGAGCACTACTCCAAAAATAACGCCTGATTTCATCCGGGAATCCCCTTCAGCCATTTGTCAGAGGGTAGCGCTCTTTTGTAATAAAAGCTAAGGGACCTGTACCCAACAGCTCTC
This sequence comes from Halieaceae bacterium, assembly GCA_902631395.1. GTDB lineage: Bacteria > Pseudomonadota > Gammaproteobacteria > Pseudomonadales > Halieaceae > Luminiphilus. The sequence continues at coordinate 44,835 of CACOYM010000004.1, forward strand.
TGACTGTCCATAGCGTGGCGCTCGATGACTCAAAGGTATTGTTCAAATCGTAAATTTAAGTGCACGATGGCTTTGCCGAGGTGACCGAAGATGAGGTGCTTGCTAACACCTGCGACAATCGGACAGTTCCATCACTGCTTCGGGTCACTACAATTGATTGACCGCTGCAGGCGTGCGATGTGTCCACTGTTTCCCGGAAGGGCGGCCGAAGGACAGAGCGGCGTTGGGTACCTAAGTCACTTTGCCGGGAAAGGGGCGCAGCTAATGCTGCTTCGTTAACTAGCGCAACACTTCTGCCGTGTGTTGGGATGTGCACGATCTCCAGAGTTTCCAGTGATTTCCAAGAAAAGCCTGGGCGAATTTAATGTGGCGGTAAAGTCCGTGTTCGAGTGTACTCTCAAGGCATGCAGCGCAAGATTATCCATATAGATGCCGATTGCTTTTATGCGGCCATCGAGATGCGGGACCGCCCTGAGTTGCGAGGTATTCCGATGGCGGTGGGTGGCAGCGCCGAGCGACGTGGTGTGCTGACAACTTGTAATTATGATGCCCGTGCCTACGGGGTGCGCTCGGCTATGCCAACAGCTCAGGCGCTGAGGTTGTGTCCGCAGCTGGTGGTGGTCCCACCGCAGATGCACAATTACCGCGAAGCGTCCAGAGTGATGCGGGGCATCTTTTCAGAATTCACCGAGGTGATTGAACCACTCTCGTTGGACGAGGCTTACCTCGACGTCAGCGAAATATCCGATGAGGAACTCACTGCGACACGGATTGCCAAGGCGATCCGGCAGCAGGTTCGAGAGGAGCTCGATATCACCGTGTCGGCCGGCGTCTCGGTCAACAAATTCATTGCCAAGGTCGCTTCTGACTGGAAAAAACCAGATGGGCTTACTGTGGTTCCGCCAGATGAGGTCGATGGCTTTGTTGCCGCATTGTCGGTAAAAAAAATCCCGGGCGTAGGAGCGGTCACGGCCGAAAAAATGCATCGTTACGGGCTCAGAACGTGTGCCGATGTCAGGGACTGGAGCTTGCATGATTTACGCCGTCGGTTTGGCAGATTTGGGGTGGTGCTCCATGAGCGGTCGCGAGGCCGTGATGAAAGGCCTGTACAATCCGGCCGAGTGCGCAAATCTGTCAGCGTTGAACGTACGTTTTCTGAGGACGTCAGTGGCCCTCTAGAGTGGTCGCCAATTGTCGAGCGTCTTTACATTAGCTTGATGGAGCGCATTGAGGCGGCGAAAGCCTGGCATGCCATTGATAAGGCTTTTGTCAAACTAAAATTCAGCGATCTTACAACGACAACTGTAGAGAGAGTCGGCACCAAAGCCGTGGAAGCCGATTACCAGTCTCTGTTAATAGAGGGGTGGCAGCGCAAGGCCAAACCGTTGCGGCTAATTGGTTTGGGCGTGCGTTTGATCGACTACGGCGACCATGCATCGGAACGATTGCCCTTCTTGGATAGGCCACTGGCTGAATAATGACGCAGGGCTTAACTATTGGCAGAGGCTATGCCAATCTTACGCAACGAAGGAACATGCCGTCTAACTCTGCCCTCGAATATGATGGCGTGGTCATGCATAGGTGGCTAACACTCCTTACTAGTGAGGAATTCTTACCATGTTGACTCTGCACTTTGCCCCCAACAGTCGGGCTAGTCGCACTCTATGGCTACTTGAAGAGCTCGGCCTCGAGTACGAATTGAACCGCATGGATTTTCACCCCAAGGATCTCAAGTCCGACGAGCACCGCGCTCGGCATCCGCTGGGTCGTATCCCGGTGCTGGATGACGGCGACGTATCGATTTACGAGTCGGGCGCCATTGCCGAATATATTCTCGAGTGTCACAAAAATGGTGGCTTGAAGCCTGCCTCGGATGACCCGCGATTCCCCGAGTATCTGCAGTGGTTCCACTACTGTGAGGGTATGGTGATGCCGCCGGTCAATACGATTGTCGTGCATACCATACTGCTCCCACCAGAGCGTCAGGACGAGACGGTTCGGGGTCAGGCGGAGAGATTGTTGGCAAAAGCCTGGGCGCCCGTGGAGTCTGCGATGGAAGGGCGAGAGTATCTAATCGGCGACTTCTCTGCCGCCGATACAATGCTGGGTCACGCCTGCATCATGTCCAAGCGCCTGGGGATCGTTACCGATGAGGCGTTGCCGAATCTGAGCGCCTACGCGGATCGCCTCATGACTCGACCGGCCTGTGCCAAGGCGTTTTCTGCATGATTTTTACTGGCACACGCTCTGAGACGCCTGCGTGATACGGTGACTGTCTTTTAAGCCACCGACTCAGGGAGTGCAGCCCGACATGAGCCTTTATTCTGGGGCCGAACTCGATAAAAACGAGGCGAACTTCGCGCCGCTGACTCCGGTCTCGGTACTGAAGCGCACCGAGCGGGTGTATCGCGATCTGCCTGCTCAGATTCACGGCCGTATCCGTCGTAACTGGGGAGAGGTCGCCGAGCGCTGTAAGCGCCTGGCTTCCGCGCTCTCCCGACGCGGCGTTGGGAAAGGGGACACTGTGGCGCTTATCGTCCCCAATATCCCGGAAGCCCTGGAGTGTGCACTGGCCGTTCCCATGCTGGGCGGCGTACTGAATGCCAATAATGTCAGGCTGGATGCTGCGACTCTGGGTTTCATTCTCGAGCACGGCGAGGCCAAGGTATTGCTCGTTGATACCGAGTTCTCCGTGTTGGCGCGAGAGGCGGTTCGTCACTCCGGGCGTGATCTGTTCATCGTTGATATCGAAGATACTGAGGGGCCAGGTGGTTCTTGTATCGGTGAGCTGACCTATGAAGCCCTATTGGCAGAGGGCTCGTCTGACTTCCCTTACGCCCCGCCGGATGATGAATGGGATGCGCTGGCGCTGAATTACACTTCGGGCACGACAGGGCAGCCAAAGGGCGTGGTTTACTCGCATCGCGGTGCCTGGACCAATGCGGTCAACAACGTAGTGACCTGGGAGATGCCTCATCATCCCGTGTATCTTTGGACGCTGCCGCTTTTTCACTGCAATGGCTGGTGTTTTCCCTGGACGATCACGTTGCTGGCGGGTACCCATGTTTTCCTGCGTAGCCCGTCGGCTGAGGGGATCTACGGTGCCCTCGCGCGGCACGGAGTGACCCATCTCTGCGGCGCGCCGATCATTATGTCGATGATCACCGGTGCCAGTGACGCCGAGCGGCAACCGTTCTCGCAGTCTGTTCGCATGATGACAGCTGCTGCACCGCCACCACCGCAAGCAATTCAGGCGATGGAACAAATGGGGATCTCCATTACACATGTCTACGGGCTGACTGAAGTCTATGGCCCCGCTGTCGTCTGCGCGGAACGGGCGACCTGGTCCACGCTCAATGCCGAAGAGCAGGCCAAGCTTAAAGCTCGACAGGGTGTGGCGTATGAACTGCAGGAGGACGTGCTGGTGCTGAATCCCGATACCCGCACTCCGGTGCCCTGGGATGGTGAGACTCAGGGAGAGGTTGCGTTTCGCGGCAATATCGTCATGAAGGGCTACTTGAAACAGCCCGAAGCTACTAGAGAAGCGTTCGGCGACGGCTGGTTCTGGTCAGGAGATCTGGCGGTGCAACATCCCGATGGCTACATTGAGATCAGGGATCGCTCAAAAGACATCATCATTTCAGGGGGCGAGAACATCTCATCCATTGAAGTGGAGAATGCGCTCTATAGTCATCCGGCAGTGGCCTTTGCGGCGGTAGTGGCGATGCCCGATAACAAGTGGGGCGAGGTGCCCTGTGCTTTTGTCGAGCTGGCTGAGGGCAGTGAGCTCAGCGAGGCAGATTTAATTGACCATGCTCGCGGGCGACTCGCCGGCTTCAAGCGCCCGAAGCGCGTCGTTTTTGAGCCGCTCCCTAAAACCATGACCGGGAAGATCCGAAAGAATTTGCTCCGTGAACGCGTTGCCGACTTGGTCTAGCGCGAGTTGCCCTGAGTCTCACAGAGCCGCACCTCAACCGGTCATGTCGAGGGTATCACGCTCACGTCGTCAAGCCGGCAGTGATCTGTTTTTTGGGGTCGTAAAATGGTTTTGGGACGATCGTTCCGCTCCGCGTCTCACTAGCTACTCGGACGTCGCAGCTGGTGCCAACACCGCTGTGTGCACTCGCTACCATGGCTAGTGCGATGTTCTTTTGAAGGCGCGGCGAATACACTGCTGAGGTGACTTTACCGATCGCTTCGCCGTTTATCTCAAGCGACCAGAACTGAGTGTTGGGGCCTGGGAGCGGCTCACCGTCAATCTCGAGTCCAATCTGCTGCCGGACAATACCCTGCTGTTGCACCCGCTTGAGTGCGGCTTTACCAATGAAATCTGCGGGCATCTCAAGATCAACGAGTCTTTCCAAACCAAGCTCGAAGGGGTTGGTCTGGGCATCCATGTCGGCATGGTAGGAGAGCATGGCGCCCTCAATGCGCCGAATCGAAGAGGTGTGGCCGGGCTTTAGTCCCATTGGCTCACCCACCGCCATCAGCTTCTCCCAGAGTGCTCCGCCTTGGCTGCTATTGAGTAAGTAAAGCTCATAGCCCAGCTCGCTGGACCAGCCGGTCCGCGAGACCACCAGCGGAATACCATCGAGTTCGAAATGATCCAGCCAGTAGTATTTGAGATCACGAATCGACTCACCAAACAGTGCTGCCATGATGTCGCCGCTCTTGGGGCCCTGAATTTGAAGCGGCGACACATCCGGTTCGCTAATTTCCACGTTGAGGCCCGCGTGGGTGGCAACGCCCTGTGCCCACATCAGCACATCGCTATCGGCCAGTGATAGCCAGAAACGGTTCTCCTCAAGGCGCAGTAGCACTGGGTCGTTCAGAATGCCCCCGGCTTCGTTTGTGATCAGCACGTATTTACACTGACCCACCGCGCATTGGGACAGATTGCGGGGCGTGAGCAATTGCATGAACGCTGCCGCGTCTGGTCCGGTTAGCTCAACCTGCCTCTCGACGGCCACGTCACACAAGATGGCATCATTCACCAGGTTCCAAAAGTTTTGCTCGGGGTTACCGAATGACCGCGGGATGTACATGTGGTTGTAAACCGAGAAATCGGTGGCGCCCCATCTGACGGTGGCATCAAAAAACGGTGACTTCCGAATCTGGGTACCAAACCCAAAGTCTTTGATTGTGGTGGCGGACATATTGTTCCTCAAAACAAAGGATGGACTCAGTACCCAGCTATCTTGAATTGGCGCCGCTTTTGTACGGTGCAAGCAGCAAACTCGGTTGCTTCAAGCCGAAACTTTTTTACCTAAAAGCGCTGAACGGATATGTAGAAGCATCTATGTACTGCTGTCATGGGCGAGCACGCGGGATGCGACGCAGGCGCGGAAGTGCAGATAACAATCCGTTCTGCCGGTTAGGCCGTATCGCCATAGCAATCCGACGTATCCCCATACTGGTCTCCCATGAATAAACTTCGTCAGGAGTGGTTCTCCAATATCCGCAGCGATCTGCTGGCCGGTTTGGTGGTGGCACTGGCGCTCATTCCCGAGGCCATCGCGTTCTCCATCATCGCAGGTGTCGATCCACGCGTGGGGCTCTACGCCTCTTTCTGTATCGCTGTGGTCATCGCCTTTGCAGGCGGGCGACCAGGCATGATCTCCGCCGCGACGGGCGCCATGGCGCTCTTGATGGTGACGCTTGTGAAAGAGCATGGGCTTGAGTACCTGTTTGCCGCCACCATCCTCACCGGTATCCTGCAGATTATTGCGGGTTGGATTCGCCTCGGTGAACTGATGCGCTTTGTATCGCGTTCAGTGGTCACGGGTTTTGTCAACGCTTTGGCAATTCTCATCTTTATGGCGCAGCTGCCAGAACTTATTGATGTGCCCTACGCGGTGTATGTGATGGCTGCTGCTGGGCTGGGTGTCATCTACGGATTGCCCTTTATCACGCGCGTGGTGCCGTCTCCTCTGGTGGCGATTGTGTTGCTCACAGCGGTGTCGATTTATTTTGGCGTCGACGTCCGCACGGTGGGCGATATGGGCGATCTCCCCTCAACGCTCCCCATGTTTTTGATCCCTGATATTCCACTTAACTTGGAGACGCTGGGGATCATCTTTCCCTACGCCGTGACGCTGATGGTGGTGGGCCTACTGGAGTCCCTCATGACGGCGACGATTGTCGATGACCTGACCGACACCACCAGCAACAAAAGCCGTGAGTGTATGGGGCAGGGCGTGGCCAATATTGCCAGCGGTTTTTTGGGCGGCATGGCGGGCTGCGCGATGATCGGACAGTCAGTAATTAACGTGAAATCTGGCGGCCGTGGGCGCCTGTCCACACTGAGTGCCGGCGTTTTTCTGCTGCTGCTACTTCTGTTTTTCAGCGACTGGGTTCGTCAGATTCCCATGGCGGCCCTGGTTGCGGTCATGATCATGGTGTCGATTGGGACCTTTAATTGGGACTCCATTCGTAACCTGCGCACCTATCCGCCCAGCTCCAGTGTGGTGATGTTGGTTACGGTAGCGGTCACCGTCTCCACGCATGATCTTGCTCAGGGCGTGTTGTCAGGGGTACTGCTTTCAGGCTTCTTCTTTGCTCAAAAGGTCGGTCGTATTCTGGTTGTTCGTTCCCAGTCCGAGGACGAGGGCCGCGTTCGTACCTATACCGTGCTGGGTCAGATTTTTTTTGCCAGCGCCGATCGGTTTGCCCAGTCTTTCGATTTTAAAGAGGTGATCGATACCGTTCGGATCGATGTGAGCCGCGCCCACTTTTGGGACATTACGGCGGTCAGTGCCCTGGATAAGGTAGTGCTCAAGTTCCGTCGTGAGGGCGCAGACGTCGAGGTGATCGGTCTCAATGAGGCCAGCGCGACTATGGTGGATCGCTTTGGTTTGCACGACAAGGAAGGGGCGGAAGACCTGCTCCTGCCTCAATAGGCATCGGTGATGAAGCAACTAAAAAAGATTCTCGCCTGCGTTGATCAGTCGCCGTATGCCGATTTCGTGGCTGAATATAGCGCTTGGGCCGCGCAGAAATTTGGATTGCCGCTTGAGTTACTGCACATCATCGACAGACATCAAGAGACGGCGACCAGCGACGATCACAGTGGCGCCATTGGTTTTGATGCGCAGGAGAATCTGCTCAACCGCCTGACCGAGGAAGAGGGGGAGCGTTCGCGGGCGATCCGGGAACAGGGCCGACTCTTTCTCAATGAGCTAAAGGTGCGTTGCGAGCAACGTGAAGGCACTGCGGTTGATGTCCGGCAACGCTACGGGCAGTTGCTGGAGACACTCGATGAACAGCAGCAGGATGTGGCGCTCTATGTCTTAGGCCGCCGCGGCAAGTCGGCCACTCAAACCCAGCGCGACTTGGGGCGGCATGTTGAGAGCATCAGCCGTAAGATTCGCAGACCTATTCTGACCGTCTCCAAAGCTTTCTCCGAGCCAAAAAGCTTATTAGTGGCGTTTGACGGTAAGCGCATGACGCGCAACTGCATCAGCATGCTGGCTGCTAATCCCTCACTCACGGATTTACCTGTGCACGTGGTCATGTCGGGTAAACAAAACGGTGAGGCAGACAAGCACTTGGCGTGGGCGAGCAGCACTTTGGCAAAAAATGGGTTCGAAGTGGAGACGGCCTATCTGCCCGGAGATCCGGAGCAGCAGATCACGCAGGCTATCGCTGATCGGGATATCGACATGTTGGTAATGGGCGCCTATAGCCGGTCGCCTTTGAAGAGCTTGTTTCTTGGCAGTAAAACCAATGATCTGCTTCGCGCCTCAAAAGTGCCTACTGTAACGATGCATCTATAGCGGCCAGTCCTCGCGTCCCGCCGCCTTGCGTGCTTTTCGTTTTAGGGCTGCATCAGTTCTTCAGAACGATAATGTTTGAGCAATCTTGCAATCGAGTCGTCTAACCTGTGTCTCGCAGGAGTTTCAAAAATGCCCACTGGCTGCTTAGCCAGGTACTGTGTTTAGGTAAATCGTCGTCGATGTCAGCGGTGCGGGTGCCATAAAAGACGTGCATGACGCTCGGTGGCAACGCGCTGGGGTCAATAAAATTCTGCGTCGAAATAAACACATACCCTTTCTCTCCCTCTCCCATCTTCGCCGTAACGGGTTTGTGACAGGCATCGCAAATACCGCGGTCAATCGCAACAAAGCGCTTGTATTTGCCGTAGGTGGTAGCCTGCTCGGGTAGCTTCACCGCAGGCAAATTGAATAAGGTCACATCTGCAAAGGGCGCCTGATATTTATCCTGACAAATCGTACAGTGGCAGAAAAAGCGAGCGATGGGCTCACCTTGAGCCGAAAATTTATTGGTACCGCAGGGGCACTGGCAAGCGTGTTCCATTCTGATTTTGACTCCTTGGCATCTGGGGCATGGTTGCCGCTGACTCTGCCAGTGAGAAAGACTCTTCATGTTACTTCTTCAAGCTCGTGGACTGCGCGGTAGGCTTGATCAATAGCAACATGAGTATAGGCATCGGCGCCCGCATCTGAGTTGGCGATCGTGATTGAACCAAAAGGCTGCCGAGCAATTTCGTGTGGTGCTTTACCGGGCTCCCACTCTGGATCCCACAGTTGCATATATTCATAGGCGTAGCCGTGGGGCCAGCGGTTAACCGTAATTGCTAAGATATCTTCGGCTGCATTGAAGCCAGCGGGGCTCAATAGTCCGTCAAGCACGGTCCGCACCTCGCGTTCAAAGTCCTCAAAGGTGAGCTCCAGCAATTTTTGGCGGGAGCCACGAAGTTGACTGCGGATATCGGCGGCGTCCTCGGGTGGAGACACTGAGCCCCAAAAAACGAGGGATACCGCTTCATCAGGGTCGGTGGGGCGTTGGTAGCCCCCAGTATGAAGACCTTTGAATAGGAACAGCCTCGCGTGCAGTCTGCCGGGACAGGAGATCGCATCAACCCCGAGTTTCTCCAAGGCCTCGCTGTTACGAAGGAGGACGTTGGTCAAAATCATGGGCACCTTGACCTGATACTTCAGTGCGGCCTTCTGTGTGTCGGGCATGGCGGGGCAAAGGTGAGGAATGATGCTGTGGTAGCAGGCCAGCACGCTATGTCGGGCCGATACCTGTTTGAGTCCACCTTCGGATGACGCGTAAGTCACCGAGACACCTTGATTGGTATTTTCGACGCCGATGACTGTCGCATTGAGTCGCAACCTCACGTTGGCGTTTTCTCGGTCTAACGCGGAATAATCGAAGCGCGCGATGGCGACATTGTCTGCCGTCACTTCTGGAGCCGAGTGTGGCATGAGCTTGGCCACCATGAGGCGCACTAGGCTGGCATTGCCGTCTGGCCACATCGCTACTGGATATCCAAAGCTGTCCTCACTCCAATCCTCGCCGAATAGATGGGCGCCAGGGTATCCCTCCCACATAGCCTCAGCGGCCGAGATAGCACGCATCTCCAATCCCCACGATCCGTGCTCTTCCTTATCGAAGAGTTGCACCGCATCTTCAGTTAAACCGCCATACTGACGAAGAAAATCAGGGTAGCTGATGCTCGATAGCAGGTTTTCGGCTTCAGCCTCGGTCCAATCTTTTAGGGAGGGGGCACTGTCATAGAAGCTTTTTAGTGACGCTCGGCCAGCATCTGAAATCGGTACCTTGTCGATGTCCTCCGAAGTGAGCTTTGTCGACAGGTTGAAGTTGGTGATCAAGCGATTTACGCCATACGTGGCCTCGTCAAACCACATTGCTTGGCCATTAGCTGCGTCCCGCCCGTAGTCGAAGTCCATCTGTTCTCGCATGGCTTTACAATCAACGCCGTGCTCTGCCATGAACGCATTGACTGTCTCGCTGAAGCTCCACCACTCAAGATTATGTGTGCCGCCTAGGGACAACACCATCTCACCACTTTGGTGAAATTCGTTGCGCTTGGCATGACCACCAAAGTCGTCGTGGTTCTCAAGCAGCAATATCTTTGACTTCGGCCCAAAGCGCTGTCGGTAGTAGTGTGCCGCCGCCAGCCCTGAAATGCCCGCGCCCACCACAATTAAGTCGTAGTGCTCATCAGTAGGCTTGGGCTCAGGAAATTTGACGCCGTCTCGGGCGAGTGCGTGCGCAATTTCGTAGGCGCCCGGGTGGGAGCCGCGCATGCCAGTTTTTATGGGCGGGTAATCGGCTGCCATCGTGTCTTGAGCTCCTGAGCTGATCGAAGCGCTGGCAGCCGCTACATTAGGCAATCCTAGCGCGCCTGCCTGCAGTGCAGCACCTGCGGCAACAGCAGTACCCTGAACAAAATCGCGCCGCGTGATGGTGCGCTGCATCCCCAGTTTTTTGTCCGATGGCTTTCTCATTGTTGCTCGCACTCGCCAAGCTTTGGCCAAGTGTGGTCCAGATCACTGCCTGCCGTCATCAGCGTCTGATGTGGAAATGTGAGGCACGTGGGGACGGTCATAGTTTGCGACGTACCTTGAGACGGCCATGCAATAAAAAACTGATCAGCATGCCCAGCGCGAGTAACAGCACTGAGATGAGCCCGCGGTAGGACTGCTCTGGCGCCCACGCTTCGCTCTCAACAAGCCAAAAGTGCAGGTACAGCGCTACCAGCCAGGGCACCATAACGACGCACCAACCCATCAGCCGTTGCACGTTACTCATTTTGGTCCGCCGCCTTTATCATCACTGTGAATTCGTCGCGCCCATGAAGTCATTACGTGCTCAGCGTATCAGTCTAACGCTTAATGGCATTGACACAATGGGGTGCTTGGCGGAGCCTGCCTCGAACGAGAAGGAGGACAATGTGCTTCCCATGTGGATAAATGGATGGCGACTGTTCGCAGTGATAGCCGCGGTGATCACCACTTTTATGTTACTCCGGTTGAGGTCGACAGACTTTTCGTCGCCTCAAGATCTTTCGGCGATGATCCAGTACTCCGTTCGATGGGCAGTGCCTTTTATCTTTCTGGTGATCGCGACCTCAGCATTGTTCAAACTATTTCCCAGTCACCTGACGCGGTGGTTGTTGCGGAATCGGCGTTACATCGGTCTCTGTTTTGCGGTGGCGATGGCATGGCAGGGTGCGTTCATTTTTATCGTGTCTTTCTCGCACTCAGCGCACTACTACGGTGAAATCTACTTGCTTCGAGACGAGCTCGAGGGTAGCAGCGGCTATTTATTTCTCGTTGCTATGACGGTTACCTCATTTGGCGTTTTTCGCCGTCGTATTTCCGCGGAGCAGTGGCGCTTTTTGCACCTCAGCGGCGTGATCTTTCTGTGGGCTTACCCTTTCAGTGTTTATTGGTGGAATGTTTTCTATTACCAGACCCAGCACTGGTTTGACTGGCTCTTTTATCTGTTGGGCTATACCGCGTTCGCGTTGAGAATTTTGGCGTGGGGCAAGGATAGAGGTGTGGTGCCTGGTGCCGGAATACGGCAGTTGATAGGTAGCGGCGTGGCGCTGTTGTCTCTCGTTCTCGCGGTTTCTGGCCATTTGTGGCAGCCGGCCTTGTCGACCGCCTTGTTAGTGCCGCCGTGGTCTGCTGAGTTGGAACTTTGGCTGCCTTTTTGGCCATTTGAGCCCTTCCTACCTCTTATTATCATGGCAGTGGGGGTTTGGACGGCCACTAATGATGTAGCTGCCGACGGCTCGCTTCAGCGTGCTACTACGTAATCAAGCCCGCACTGGCTAACACGTCGCCGGGTTGGTGGCCTATAGGGTCAGTGGTCATGTCGTCGACATGCTCGGTAAGGTAGAGATCAAATTCGGCCTGCGGATCTGTGCTCTAGTGCGCAGGCTTTGCCGCATCGCATGTGACCAAGAGAGAAAAAGATAGGCATATGGCGGATCAGGAAACGATCGTTATTGGCGGCGGGCACAACGGCCTGATTTGCGCCATCGTGTTGGCGCGCGCGGGTCAGCGGGTCACCGTACTAGAGGCGTGCCCCAATTTGGGAGGTATGGCGGCTGAGCGGGAGTTTTATCCCGGCTTTAAGGCTTCGCTGGCGCAAACACTCTACGCCATGCCGCAATCGCTGATTCGAGAGCTGGATTTGACTGCGCATGGGTTGGAGTTCGCTACTGAACCGCTTCCTATTAGGCCGCTAACTACAGCTAGTACCCCCCAGTCGATCACCGCCGTATCACTCACAGGTGCAGAGGACGACGATACAGCGGCCTATCCCAAGTACGTCGCCATGCTGGCGAAGTTTGCAGCAGCGCTGGCACCTTTCTGGGAGCGGACGATGCCCAGAGTGGGTGTAACCGGCGTGTCAGACCTTATGACGTTTGGCAAGCTGGGCCTCAAACTTCGCCTGTTGGGCAAGGAAAATATGTTGGAGTTTTTTCGGGTTGCGACCTTACCCATGCGCGACCTGCTGGATGAGTATTTTTCGGATGACCGGCTCAAGGCGGCCCTATGCTGGGATGCCCTGGTGGGTTCCCAACTAGCGCCTCGATCACCGAATCAAGCTGTACTCACACTATTGAATCGAATGGCGGGGAAAGACGCAGGGCATCATGTGGTTCCCAAGGGGGGTATGCCGGGCTTGGTACGCGCCCTTAAAAACGCGGCGGTTCAGGCGGGGGTGGCCATCAGGACTAACTGTGCCGTGAAGTCAGTGCATATCGAGGGTGATGAAAATGGTCAGCGATGTAGCGGGGTAGAGCTCGAAGGCGGCGAAATGTTACGGAGTGACCTCGTGGTATCGAGCGCTGACCCACAAACGACTTTTCTAAAGCTGATTGGTGCGCAGCATTTAGAGATTGAGTTCACTAATCGTATTCGCCGTCTGCGGAATAAGGGCTATGTCGCCAGAGTGCACCTCGCGCTATCGGGGCTGCCCGCTTTTCAGGGACTCGACTCACCGGAGGGAAGACTCATTATTGCGCCCACCATGGACAGCATCGAATTTGCGTGGGACGCCGCGAAGTACGGAGAGTTATCGGAAGCGCCTGTGATGGAGGTGTTGATACCTTCGCTTCAAGAGCCAAATTTAGCACCCCGGGGTCAGCACGTATTGGCGGCTAATGTGATGTACGTGCCTCATGATTTGAAGTCAGGTTGGACGCCTGAGCACCGCGCCGCGTTGCTGAACACAGTGTTGAGCGAGCTAGCACGTTATGCCCCGGGTATTCAGGATCTTGTGCTCGCCAGCGAGTTGCTCACACCTCAGGATCTTGCAGCTGAGTACCGCACGACCAATGGCCATTGGCATCATTGCGAGCCTGCTATCGACCAGTTGTTGATGATGCGACCCACCTACGAGGCCGCGCAGTACTCCACGCCCATTTCTGGACTTTATTTGTGTGGTGCTGGATGCCATCCCGCGGGCGATGTAAGTGGGAATCCCGGGCGCAACGCCGCCAAGGAGATCTTGGCATGAAGCGCTATGACGCCATCATTATTGGTGCTGGGCATAATGGTCTGACGGCAGCAGCCTATCTGGGTAAGGCCGGCCTGAGCGTCGTTGTGCTGGAAAAGAACGATTATATCGGGGGTGCCGCGGTCACTCGTGAGATGCACGAGGGTTGGTTCTACTCGAGTTGCTCCTACGTTTGCTCAATGATGCGGCAATCGATTCATCGCGATCTGGATCTCACCCGACATGGCTTACTGTTAGTCCCTTATCTGGGCACGGTGAACTTCAGTGACCGTGGTGATCGGGTATTAATTGACTACCCTGATGAAGAAGCAGCTTATCTCGAGCTGCGCCGTCACTCACCTCATGACGCGGATGCGATGTCGCGCTTTCAGGCTGACCTTGGCAGATATGCGCAATTGATTCGCAAGACTTTGCTCAGGACGCCGCCAGATCCCAGTTCGTTCAAGCCGCGGGACATTCAGGAGCTCCTCTGGATGGCCAAACAGTTCTGGAACCTAGGTGAACGTGAGCTCTACGAGTACATTCGCTTCTTTACTATGAGCGCGGCCGACTTTCTGCATGACTACTTTGAGGATGAGCTGATCAAAGCTGCGATGGCGAGCCCGGGCATTATTGGTACAGCGCTGGGCGTTTATTCGCCCGGTTCTGCGTACATTTTGCTGCATCACGTTATGGGCGATGTAGACGGCAACGTGGGTGCTTGGGGCTTAGCCAGAGGCGGGATGGGGGCGATTTCCCACGCATTGGCGGGCGCATTAAAGGAGCACGGCGGAGAGATCCGCACCGAGGCGCCTGTGAATCAAATTCTGGTCAGGAACGGTGCCACGGTTGGCGTGGCGCTTGAGAACGGTGACGAGGTTTTTGCCGATATTGTGGTGTCCAATCTTGACGCTAAACGGACCTTTACTAAGATTATGGACCGCGCAGACCTACCTGACGGTATTTACGAGCGTGCCAAGAACTTCAAGATTCGCGGCTCATCCGGAAAGGTCAACATCGCCCTCTCGGGCATGCCCAAATTCACCCATGTACCTGACAATCGCTACATCAATCGTGGCGGGCAGGGGTTTACGGGATCCATTGAAACGATGGAGCGCGCTTACGACTGCTGGAAGCGCGGTCGGTGGTCAGATGATCCGTTCATCGAGGCAGTGATTCCCTCGGCCTGGGATCCCACCGTAGCGCCACCGGGTTGTCATTGGATGTCGACATTTATCCAGTACTGCCCACCAAAGCTGGCCGATGGCGAGTGGACACCCGAGAAGCGCGACGCCTTTGGTGCCACCGTCATCAATAAAATTGAGCGCTATGCGCCAGGATTCAAGGATCTTGTTGTGCACGCTGAAGTGAGAACACCTCATGAAATCGAGAACGAGATTGGCCTTACAGAGGGCAATATTTTTCAGGGTGAGCTGACAATAGATCAGCTGCTCTTTAATCGACCATTTCCCGGTTATGGGCAGTACCGGATGCCGCTAAAGAAGATGTACATGTGTGGCTCGTCTACTCATCCCGGCGGCGGCGTCTCATCAGCGTGTGGCGCCAATGCGGCGCGGGAAATTCTGCGTGATTTGCGCAAACCCAATACGGTGCCAGAGGACGACTTCTATGACGAATAGGACCGATATCCTCAGAGACGACGCCAGTGATCCCTTCGCTGGAGAGCGCCTTAAAGTTTCCTACTTTCATGACCGAGAGAAGGTGCTGAACCTTCGGGATGCGTGGTCGTCATGGAACGGGTTTAAGTTTGCCGACTATTACTATGATGTTGATTACGAGTATTTCTGCATTCGCAACACCTGCGGCACCTATGACATCTGTCCGATGCAGAAATATTTGGTTGAGGGTGAAGACGCCCTGCCGATGCTCAATCGCATGGTGACCCGCGATTTAAACAAGCTCAGGGACAATCGCGTGACCTACGTCGCGTGGTGCACCGACTCGGGTAGGTTGATTGACGATGGCACGGTGTTCCGTCTTGGTGAGAACCGATATCTGCTGACCTGCGGTAGTCCCTGTTTGGCTTGGCTTCGCAAAAGTGCTTTTGGATTTGCCAACGTTGAGGTCACAGATGCGACAGAAGATTGGGCGGCCCTATCGCTACAAGGCCCCACCAGTTTCGCCGTGCTGCAGCGGATGGGTCTCGATGGGGTTGCCGCCCTGAAACCCTTCGACATTGGTCATTTCCCCTTTATGGGCGGCACACTCATGGTGTCTCGCACGGGATTTACCGGCGACTTGGGTTACGAGCTATGGATTGACCCGGAGTTGGCTTTGCCGTTCTGGGATGCCTTGTATGCTGCGGGCACCGACTTTGGTATCCAGCCTTATGGTGAATCAGCCACGAACATGGCGCGCCTTGAAGCGGGATTCATCATGCCTTACATGGAATTTAATGAGGCGCTCAAAACGGTCAATTTTGAGTACGATCAGACGCCGTTTGAGTTGGATCTCGACTGGCTGGTGGATTTTAAAAAACCTCACTTCAACGGACGAGCGGCGTTGCTGGAACAAAAGCGCAACGGCCCCAAAGTGCTTCTAACGAAGTTGAATATCGAAGGCAATAAGCCGGCTGAGGAGTCGATCTTGTATAGCGACGAGAATTGCGCACGAGAGATTGGCTATGTGACTTCGGCAATGTGGTCGCCAGCGGTCAAGGCCAACATCGCATTGGCGATGATTGATACTGCTGCGCTGAATGGTGAGATCTGGGCAGAAATTTATTACCAACGCGAGTTGCGACACCACCATAAGGTGGCGCGGTGCACTATCCAGAGCAAGCCTTTCTGGTCTCCAGACCGGGCAAGACTCACTCCTCCAGGGCTGGTCTAATTCAGTAGCAAGGCAGCCTACGTTATTTAGTTGGCGCCGCTGGTTTCCCTAGAAGCATTTATTGTCGACTGAGCGATCTCTTTGCGCCAATCAGACAGGTTCATGCCAATTGCCATGAAGCCAAGAATCCAGAGTGCTTCGTCCCAGGCAAATATCCAATGTCCGCGATAAGCCCAATAGGCGGCAAGGCACCATAGGATGCCGTAGAGCACACCCTTAGTCGTCGTTGCGAAGGAAAGAAGTCGACTGCTGCTGATGCCGCGATCCTGCAATCGGATTCGGAGTTCTATGAAGAACAGGATAAACAGCCAAACGACTACCTCAACAAGGTCAACCCATGCGAGTTCAAGTTCTATTGTCATGCCCGCTGCGTCGCTAATGACCTGGCCTTGGGAAAAAATGTAGAACTCGCTGCCTATAGACAGCGTGCCGCAATTGCTGGCATCGAGTTCCCAGTATTCGAGGTTGCGCGTAAACGACAGACCGTCGTTCGCGAAAGCACATAGTGCGGAATCGACGTGGTGAGTGGCGGCTGCTAAATCGACAAGGTATTCCCCAAACGCAAAGACTGCGTGACCGATTGCAAAGTAGCAGATCAGACGAATCACGTTCATCGCCATAACACGACCGCGCGTAAAAGCATCGTCTGATAGTACGTAAGTCTCCAGTTCGAGGAGGAAAAGCAGGATGAACCAACCAAGCTCGTCCAGCGTGGTGGCGAAGTTACTGGTCCAGTCGTACCAGCGCCATCCGGAGTGGAAGGTATGTTGCGCCTGCTCGATATCGTTGCCGATGTAGTGGGCAAAGTTCACGATCAATAGGGCATAGACCACAAGCTTCAATCGTTGTTTAACGTCAAGCGACTGCCACCATGTCTGCTGTGTGCCCATATGCCCACCCCTCTGAATCCTGTTAGTGAGCCTCTCGCTCTCAGGAATTTTGGCATTGTTTAATGCGCATGACGATTAGCAAATGCCGCTTTAACCCTACTGGACTGACGATGAGTAGCTGTAGCGCCCGATAGGCTCAAAGGCCTGGGGAGGGTTGCTTAGATCAAGTCATTCACTCACTATGTTTATCCTGTCTTCGCCAGTCATCGCGGCGGAATTCATGAAAAAAGTCGAAGCCACCTCTTTTGTAATGAGTTATCTTGAGGCCTGGAACGAGCGGGATGCCGGTTCCGTTACGGAGCATCTTTGTCCCAACGGACACTACATTGATGAGGTGTTTCAGCAGCAGATCAGTAGAGAGGCATTGTTTGAAGAATTGGTCGACTATTTCCAAAGCGACCATTATTTCTATGACGTCACAGGCGATATCCTGACCAACGGCAAAACCATCGCATTTCAGTACTGTGCCAAGCCTATGGCGCCAGATAGTCGGAAGGAAATTTGGCACGGCGCCGAGTTCATTACGCTTCGTGGGAACTCGGCACTGGAGATTCGCGACTACTATCAGGCGCGCGTTAGCCTGTCACGCAGCCCGCGAGGTGACGACACAGCCAGATATATGAAGTCTGGTTTGCGCGAGGAGACGATGGCGCAACTACTAGAGGCGCTGGAAAGCCTAATGGTGGAACGACAGCTGTATTTAGACCCGGAGCTGTCTCTGCCCAAACTGGCCGATTACCTAGACACGACCGTGAACCATGTTTCGCAAACCATTAACGCTGGTTTGCAGACGACCTTTTTCGATTATATCAATCAGAAGCGGGTGGAGGCGGCGATCAAGCTGATGCAGTCAGAGTCCAGCTCCCGGGAAGCGATTCTCGATATTGCATTGGAGGTTGGTTTCAACTCGACCTCAACTTTTTATAACGCGTTTCGCAAGGTCACTGGGCAGACGCCCGGTGCTTACCGTCAGCGGATGTTGTCAAAAGCTTGAGAGGTTCAGAGTGCCCTGAGGTACCAGGCATAATCTA
This sequence comes from Halieaceae bacterium, assembly GCA_902631395.1. Lineage (GTDB taxonomy): Bacteria > Pseudomonadota > Gammaproteobacteria > Pseudomonadales > Halieaceae > Luminiphilus. Next base: position 62,893 of record CACOYM010000004.1, read on the forward strand.
GGTCTGGGACCTCGGAGTGATAGGCATTGCTCTCGCCTTGCCGGATGGCGGCATAAATTTGCGCGAATTCCTCACCGAAATAGCCAGGTAAAATCTCGCTGCCGGCAAACAATTCAATCGCTTTATCAACACGAGCTGGCAGTGTGGTCTCGTCTTCCGACAAGTCAGCATCCCGTGGCACCGGCTCTCCGGGGTCGATAGCGGCTCGTAGCCCATAGTGAATACCTGCCAGGACTGCCGCCAGCACCAAATAGGGGTTGGCCTCTGCTCCCGCCACCCGGTGCTCAATACGTCGGTTATGCTCGGTCGATCGTGGAACACGTAATGCAACCTCGCGATGATCGTATCCCCAACTTTTCCCTGAGGGTGCCAATGCGCCAGCTCTGAACCGCCGATAGGAATTGGCGTGAGGTGCGAAGCAGAGCATGGATTCATCCAGGAGCCTACCCAGCCCACCAACGGCATGGCGTAGGCGTGGCATCAGGCGTGGTGGTTCCACCGGGTCGGGATCCGCAAAGACATTAGTGCCCTCTTTGTCGTAGACACTGGCATGAATGTGCATGCCGCTACCGGCCAATTCACCAAAAGGCCTCGCCATGAACGTAGCGCCGTAACCGTGTTTTCTGGCTACGCCCTTCACAATGCGTCTGAGCAGGAGCGCGTGAGTGCCGGCAACTACCGCGTCGGCTTGATGTAGCGTGTTGATTTCCCATTGCCCCGGGGAGAACTCGCTGTGCAGTGTGGTCAGCGGCACCCCCTGAAGCTCGCTAGCGATTCTAACGTCGTCCAAAAAGGCATCGCAGTCGAAAAGGTCATCGGCCATGCAGTATTGGATGCCTTGCTGCTCGAGATTTGTGCCGGGGATGTTGCCTTTCAAGGGCATCGGGCGGCGATCGTCAGTATTTGCAAGAAGATAGAACTCCAACTCTGTCGCGACCGTCGCCGAGAGGCCGTCTGCGTGGTAGCGGGCGAGCACATTTTCCAATGGCTGCCGGGGATCTACCCAGTCCAATTCGCCGTTGTCCTGGGTGTAGGCCACCATGATTTGTGCGACTGGGGAGTCATACCAGGGTGCCGGCGCGAGCGTTCCCGAGATGGGCAGGATGATTTGATCGGGGTCACCACCGAGCTCTGAAAGGGGAATTTCGTCGTACCAGTCTCCCCTTGCGCCAAGCAGGGGCGCAGAGCGAGGCGTCAGAAAGGTACCGTCAAAGAGTCTTGAGAACTCCGAGCGATGAATACGTTTTGCGCGCAAAATACCCGAGACATCGGGCATCAGCAGTTCCAATATCTGCGTGTCAGGGTACGTTTTTAAGAACTTCTCTAGTTCTGCCGCGTCGGCATAGTTCATGTTCTATCTCTCTTATTACCCACAACAGCAAGCTTAGGGCGGCATTCGCGTTTGTCTACCAGTCGTATAGGCCGCCATTCGATAGTGTATTAACTTCGATACACTCTGATCGGTTAATCAAGAAAACGATTCGGAGGGCAATTGCCGTCCACCGCTTTTCGCACTTGGAGAAAGCCATATGTTTGGACTGCGCGCGATCAAAGACTCTTCTGAGCACACCGGATCCTACTACGCGGCATCACGCAGCCCCGCGTTCGAGTATCCACCACTTACCGACGCAATTGAGTGTGATGTTTTGGTCGTCGGAGGGGGCTTTTCTGGCGTCAACACGGCGGTTGAGCTCGCAGAACGTGGTTATGAGGTGGTGCTGATTGAGGCCAATCGAGTCGGTTGGGGCGCAAGCGGTCGCAATGGTGGTCAAATTATCGGTGGAATTGGCCACACCCCAGAACGATTTAAGAAATCTATTGGTGAGGAGGGCATCAATACGATTTATCAAATGGGTATTGAGGCCCGCGATATTATAAAAGAGCGCGTTGAAACCTACAGCATTGATTGTGATCTGAAGTGGGGTTATTGCGATGTGGCGTTGAAGCCGCGCCACATGAAAGATTTTGCCGAGTGGCGTGACTGGGAGAAAACCATTGGTAACCCGCACCCTTACACGCTGCTGGATGCGAGTGAGCTGAAAGATTTCGTGAACTCTGATCGGTATCTCGGTGGTCTTCACAATACGGCCAATGGCCACATTCATCCTTTGAACCTCTGCATTGGCGAGGCTGCTGCGGCAGGCAGTAGAGGTACCCGTATTTTTGAGCAAACCCGGGCGCTGGAGATCATGCCCGGAGACAGGCCCGTCGTGAGGACCGAGCAAGGTCGCGTGACCGCCAAGAATGTTGTGCTTGCGGGCAATGCGTATATGGGAAAGTTGATTCCAAAGCTCAGCACCCGGGTGTTGCCTTCAGCCAGCTCGGTAATTGCCACCGAGCCCTTGTCTGAATCGCTGGCTCAAAAGTTACTACCCGGTGACGTCGCCGTATGTGATCCGCGAACCGCGCTGGATTACTTCAGGCTCTCTGCTGATCGCCGCATGTTGTTTGGTGGGCTGTCTAATTACACCGGTATGGAACCTAAAAATTTGGTCTCGGTGATGCGCAAGAAAATGCGTACTGTGTTCCCGGATCTCGCGGACATCAGAGTGGATTACGCCTGGAGTGGTTGGATTGGAATTGGCATCAATCGTATGCCGCAGCTTGGCGAGCTGGCACCGAATATTCGCTATATTCAAGCTTATTCAGGTCATGGTGTGGCACCGACCCACATCATGGCTAAGATCACCGCTGAGAGTATTGCTGGCGAATCCGACCGGTTCAACGTGATGGCGGCCATTCCCCACATGCCCTTCCCGGGAGGACGAGTGTTCGGCAGGCCATTGCTCGCCGCGGGCATGGCGTATTACAAGCTGATGGATCTGCGGTAACGGGTATCTTTTACGCCGCCTCGTCTGGCACCATCATGGCGTAGACTTTACGGATTTTTTCAAGTACCTCGGCTGTACCTTTCCAGCCTTTTGGGAAGACCCAGCTATCGCCTGCTCTGACCTCAGAGACAACGCCACTCTCGGAAGTAAAGCGCCAGTGCCCTTCCAGCAGGTAGCAGAATTCAGTGAGCTCGAGATCAAGCTCTAGCGTACCGGGCTCGCACTCCCAAGTGCCGGTATACAGCTGACCCTTTGCCAGTTCGCCCTCAAAAAACCCGGCATTGGTTTGCAGGGGCAGTGCGCCCACCGGCTCCCCAAAAGATTCGCATTCCTCAAGACCTGTCAGCGTTGCGGGCTGTTTTTGAATACTGATGTCTGTCATGACTTTCTCTCCGCCTGATGTAGTCGATTATTACAGGGTGCTTCAGAGCAGACCCCACCTACAATCGTTAGGGGCTGTTATTTTAAGTGACACAGCGACTGCTGCGCTTCTCAGCCCATATGCTCGCAGTCACGCACTTCCGCAATCAAGTACTCTATGTGAATAGGCAATGTGTGATGAGTAGTTAATGACGGACCATGCGTTGGTGAGCAAAGCGCTCCTTCACGATGCGAATCGAGGCATCTGGAGCATGGCCGTTGATGGAATAACGGGTTACTGCCCATGACGCTATTTGCTGCTACCACCGCTTTTTTCGTTTTCATCTTTGTGGTGATTGGCAGCTATGCGGGCCGTCGCGTGAAGACGCTCGAGGACTACTACGTCGCAGGCCGGCGCGCGCCAACGTTTCTCATTATCGGAACGCTTGTTGCGAGCAATATGAGCACAACCGTCTTCATGGGGGAGGCTGGTTTCACGTATGCGGGCCAACTGGGTCCTTACTTGTTGCTCCCCGGGCTCCCGGTAACAGGTTATGTTTTTGGTGCACTATTTTTTGGCACCTATCTGAGGCGCAGCAGAGCGACCACCGTAGCCGCTTTTTTTGGAGAGCGTTTTGCGTCTCCCGAGGTCCAGCGGATCGCCGCATGGACGGTGATATTGGGCCTGGGAGGGTACCTGCTGGTGGTGACGCAGGGTGCAGCGCTGCTGCTCTCTGATCTGACGAGTGTCAGCTACACCGAGGGTGTTTTGATTGCGTGGTTGAGTTATTCCACGTTCACGCTGTATGCGGGCTCTAAGGGCGTGGTGATCACCGACACGCTGATGTTCCTCTTGTTTACTGCCGCATCTTTCTTCGTGGTGGTGCACTTGGTCGAGGGCTTTGGCGGTATCTCGCAGACGATCCAAGATCTCACGCGGCAGGATATAAAGCCTGGCTTAATGAGCTGGCACGGCATCATCGGCGATGGGACCCCTTGGCCGACGGCATTGGACTTCTTAATTTGGTTTGTCTTGATTGATCTGTCTTGGAGCCTCGTTTACGCCGTGAGCCCCTGGCAATCCAGCCGACACCTTATGGCCAAAAGCGAACACGTCGTACTGCGCGCGTCAATTTATACCGTGCTGGTCGTCATCTTTTTGCAAATTGCCATTTACGGCGCCGGCGGTTTCGTGAACCTTGCAAACCCGGACATCGAGAATGAAGAGACGGTCTTGATTTGGGCCGCTATGAATCTGGTGCCCAGCTACTTGGGTGCCATATTAGTTGCGGGTATCGTCTGTGCTGCGCTGTCATCGGCTTCAACTTTTTTGTCGCTGGTTGGTTTTAGTGTCAGCAAAGATTTAGGTATCCAGAACAATGCTGAAAGCTTGGGTCGGACACGCACAGCAATGGCGCTGATCAGCCTTATGGTGCTCGGCCTGAGCCTTTTCCTGCCGCACAACCTGTTCTGGATCACGTTATTCATCGGGACAGTTTTTGCCTCCAGTTGGGGTCCGGTTGGATTGATGAGCATCTGGAGTCGATCGATCACCGCGCGCGGCGCGCGCTGGGGCATATTGGCTGGCTTGCTGGCGAATATCGTACCAGCAGCACTCGACTACATCGGGCTAATCGATTTGCCCAGTTACATGGAGCCGGTTCTGCTGGGCATTGTGGCCTCTGTCCTTTTCGCTCGATTAGGCTCTAGAGGCGATGTCGTCTCTGAGGCAGAGCGAGACTATCGAACGCAACTTCACCAAACTCCTTCGGTCGATGTCGATCGGCGGGCGACACGTATAACGTTGCTGGCGCCTACACTCTTGATTGCTTACGGTTGTGTGATGCCATTCTTGCTACTGCACTTTTATGTGGAGCCTTACCAGCTCGGTGCGGGCATTATCGAGTTGGGTGAGAGCATTGATTGGCATCATGCGGAGCCATGGTTCGTCATTGGCCCATTTCTCATTCATGTTCCCCTAGGGGGGATTGCATGGCGGGTGATTCGACGTCGGTACTCACCGAGTGCGTCTACCGCGTCCGCTAGTCACGCGTGAGCCATCTGGCTGTTCCGCCCTCACGCATCTTTCAGTATGCGCCGTGCGGCGTTGTGTCCTGGTGCGCCGGTTACGCCGCCACCGGGGTGCGCACCTGAACCGCACAGATAGAGGCCTTTCATGGGCGTGGCGTATTGTGCGGCATCGGGGTGTGGCCTCATATTGAACAGTTGGTCGGGTTCGAGTCTGCCGTGGCAGATGTCACCGCGGGTCATCCCAAGCATGCGTTCCAGATCCAGTGGTGTAAGGCACTGGTAACCCACTGTAATTTCCCTCAGTGGAGGGATGAAGCGTTCCACGTAGCTGAAAATACGCTCAGTGATGCGATCTTTTTCATTGTCCCATGAGCGTCCGCCACTCAGGTCGTATGGCATGTATTTGCATAGGAGGCTCATCACGTGGTGGCCCCGCGTATCGGTCAATGTCGGGTCCAGCACGCTGGGGATAATTGCTTCAATAATCGGCGGATCCGCAGGGTCGCCCCGCTTGGCGCTGTGGAATGCGGCATTTAAATGGTCGGCACTCTCGATCATCGTGATACTGGCTCGATGATGTGCCCCCTCGGCACCGGGAAGTGCGGCAAATTCTGGTAGCTCAGACAATGCGAGGTTCATGCGCAGCGAGGCAGACTCCTGTCGGAAGCTCTTCACGTCACGGGTAAAGTCCTCCGGAAGATGCTCTTCGCCCAATAGTGTGAAAAACGTGCGCTTGGGGTCCGTGTTCGCTGCGACAACCGGTGCAGTAAGCACTTCGCCCGAGGCAAGCGTGACGCCTGTGACCATCTCATTCGATACGTTAACGCGTTGCACTGCAGCGTCGGTCCGAATTGTCACGCCGTGAGCCATTGCCGATTTCATCATCGCTTGGGTGATACCGCCCATACCACCTTTGACAATACCCCAGGCGCCTGTTCGCCCATCAACCTCGCCGACGGCGTGGTGCAACATCGCCAGGCTCGCGCCAGGCTGGCTTAAGGGCGCGTAGTTGGCAGGCATGATGTGGGCGGCCACCATCGACTTCACTTTTTCGCTTTCAAACCAGCGGTCAATGAGCGTTTCCGGCGCGCCGATGAAGAACTGCATCAGTCGCCAGCGTGCCTCTGCGTCAAGCCGGAACACATCAACACCCATTTTGAGCATGGTGAGGAGATCTCCGACGCCCTGTTCCCCTAATTTAGGCGGCTCGTTAAGCCATTGCTTGGCCAGTAGCTGCCCAATTTGATCCACAGAGCGCTCGAACGACTCATAAGCCTGAAAGTCGGTTTGAGAAAATTTTTCGAACTGTGCTCGATTGAACTGCTCATCGGCGGTAAGCAGCAAATGGTCACCACTGGAGTCAATGTAGAGCGCGTTCTCCAGCATAATGGCTTCGTAGCCGTAATTGCCCAGTTGTAAATCCTCAACGACTTTAGGCCGCAGCAGACTCACGACATAGGAAAACGTTGAATTACGGTACCCTGGGTAAAACTCCTCCGTGACTGCCGCGCCCCCCACAATTGAGCGCTGCTCGAGCACGCAAACACTCATTCCGCCTCTGGCGAGGTAGTTGGCCGTGGTGAGCCCGTTGTGGCCCGCACCGATGACGATGGCGTCATAATGACTCATGAAAAATCCAATTATTTGCCTGACGCAAGACGCTTTCGATAGTACTGCACCCAGAGAAAATCGGAGGGGAAAGTTGGGTCGAAGAGTGCTCGGCCGGTCGCATCAATAGACGGTTAGTATGCTTCCGTGAAGGCTCGTATGTCGACGCCTCTCAACCGCCTTACACTCAACGTTCATCTGTGGGAGTGAAGACCATGACTGCTCACAATCATGACTCCGATGTCATCATTATTGGTGGCGGCCATAATGGCCTGGCCTGTGCTGGGTATCTGGCAAAAGCGGGGAAGTCGGTACGACTTTTTGAAGCGCGCAGCATTCTGGGCGGCGCAGCCGTCACTGAGGAGTTCCATCCTGGGTTCCGCAATTCCGTGTATTCCTACTCGGTAAGCCTGCTCCACCCGCAGGTCATTAGTGATTTGTCACTCGAGCAGCATGGCCTCGAAATTATGGAACGGCCCGCCGGCACGCTCAGTTTGCTTGAGGACGACCACCTGTTGTTGACCCGAGACGACAACCAGGCGCGAGCAGAGATCGCCAGATTTTCTAAGCGTGATGCTGAGCGAATCGAGCAATTCGAGGAAGAGATCAGTGCGGTAGCGATTGCGCTACGCGAACTGGCGACTCAGGCACCCCCAGATTTTGGTGGGGGCTGGCGCGACATGATGCAGTTGCTGTCGGCCGGGAATGTCGCCAGAAAGCTGGGTTCGCACTCGCAGAAGGTGTTGGCGACATTATTGACCAGTTCTCTTGGCGATTACCTGGATTCCTGGTTCGAGGGAGAGGCGCTCAAAGGCGTGCTGGGATTGGAGGGCGTCATTGGCAACTTTGCCAGCCCTTACCAATCTGGCACCGCTTACATCCTGCTGCACCACGCATTTGGCGAGGTGAAGGGTCGTGCCGGCGCATGGGGAATCGCCAAAGGTGGTATGGGTGCCATCAGTGATGCCATGGCGCGCTATGCCCAAGCCCAAGGTGCCGTGCTAGAAGTCGGCGCACCGGTTGAGAATATTGTGATGGAAGGAAGTCGGGCTGTCGGTGTCACGCTGGCCGATGGGCGAACGTTTCACGCACGACAGGTCGCCGCTAATTTACACCCGCAGACCTTGTTAACGAAAATGCTGGATCCCGAGCTATTGAGTGCTGAAGATCGGCGGCGCATTGAGGGCTACCGGAGCCACTCGGCGACCTTCCGAATGAACGTCGCCTTATCTGAGTTGCCCCAGTTCACCACGATGGCAGGGCGTGGCGATGCGCATTTTGCCGGAGCAATCGAGGTCTCACCTTCGTTAGCCTACATAGAGCAAGCCTATCTTGATGCTAAGCAATTTGGCTGGGCACAGCGGCCCGTGGTGTCGATGCAGGTGCCCACCACGCAAGATGATTCGCTTGCTCCAAAGGGTGCGCATGTTGCAAGCCTTTTCTGTCAACACTTCCAGCGCCATTTGCCCAATGGACAGTACTGGGATGATGTCCGAGAAAAAGTTGCTGATCAGATCATTGATACCATCGATGCGTATGCACCCAACTTCAAAGGGTCAGTGCTGGGGCGCCAGATCAAGACGCCTCTCGATATCGAGCGTGATCTCGGCATGATTGGGGGCGATATCTTTCATGGTGCACTGCAGCTCGATCAGTTTTATTCCATGCGGCCCATACCGGGTCATGCGTCCTACCGGATGCCAGTCGATAACGTTTTCTTGTGTGGTTCTGGCGCACATCCCGGTGGCGGCGTAACCGGGTTGCCTGGCCGTAACGCCGCGCAGGTTATGTTGCGGGGTCGGTAAGCGTGCGCTAGTCGCCTACCGGCAGCTGAGGATCATTGGCGAGTGACGCCTCATGGTCCTCAATCACCTGATACAACGGGAAGTCCACCCAGGTGTCGTTCAGATAGTTCAGTTCTGGCACTTCCTCCTTGGGATCGACAATCAGGTTATATATCGAGGGATAGGCGATGTCCTTCACCGCGTAGGTGTCAGAGTCCATTTCCTTGAGCAAGATTTTCCAGTCGCGCCACTTGGCACCAAATAGTGTATTCCCGATATAGATGACCAGACTTTCTCGCGCAGAACTGTCGGTTTTTCCCATAAAGAAACCTGACTGATCCACGCCATCCAATACACGATCGGTGGGCGTGTCAGCGCCGACAAACTGGGCGATCGTCGGAAAGACATCTAATTGATGCACCATTCCGTTGGAGACGCGTTGCGCAGGGATTCTGCCGGGCCATCGGATGATGAATGGCACCCTTAAGGAACCCTCATAAGGAGAAAACATTCCACTGCGCCATGGTCCGGTGAAACCAAACGAGCGGGGCACCCCTTCTCGGCCATTGTCCGAGGTGAAGATAAAGATCGTGTCCTCAACAAGCCCAAGAGCTTTCAGCTTCGATAGTAGCTCACCGACATATGTATCGGTTTGCGCCAATACATCGGCAAAGTCGCCGTTACCTGTGCTTCCATAGAAATCCGGGTGTGGGTCTACTGGCTCATGAGTTTGAGTGTAGGTGACGAACGCAAAAAAGGGCTGCTCTGCTGCAGCCTGTCGCTCGATGAAGTCGAGGGTGTTGTCTGTAATCTCACGGTCCATTACGGTGCGTTTGGCGCGGTCAAAGACCTCTAGCTCTTGTGGTTCCTCGTCTTTTCGGCTTGACATGACATGAGCGAAACGAATGTCAGGATGGGCGTCGGGTTGGAAGCTGTTACTGTCGGGCCAAAAAGCGCGATCTGATGATCTCGGGAGCCCGATCCATTCATCAAAGCCTTGGTCTGTAGGGAAGCGACCCTCGGTATCTCCCAAATGCCACTTTCCAAAGATTCCTGATACGTAACCCTGCTTCTGCAGCAGCTCCGCGAGGGTGATTTCCCACTTAGTGATGCCATACCAGACACCCCGCGGGGGCCTATTTTCTCGCTGCCGCGTGCGAATACCATACCGCCCAGTCAACAAAGCCGAGCGAGAGGGCGTGCATTCTGCCTCGACGTTAAAGTTGGTTAAACGCATTCCCTGCGCTGCAATGCTGTCAATATTGGGTGTGGGCGCACCTCTCATTACCCCGCCGCCGTAGGCGCCCACCTCACCCCAACCAAAGTTATCCATTAGTACGAGCACGATGTTGGGTTTGTGAGCGGTCGAGTTAGTCTCAGATGCTGCTGCAGGCCAAGGCGAAGTCAGTGCCAATAAGAATATCGTCAGGCCAGTAAGGCGGAGTGTGGGCTTTCCAGATTTCATGAGGTTATTTGCCTAGTCGCTCGACAGGACATGAGTCTACCCCATGTTTTCTGCCTCAATAGCTACTTGGCCAGAACATTTGCTCGCGGTCACTCTTAGCCCCGTAACGGTGATGGCTTGTTGGTGTATGGTGCGTCACTTCGTTGTTCACGCATACCCTTATTTGGTGCTGCTCAGTCATTGTTTTTCAACGTTGTCCGCCCGTCAATGAGGTGAATTGAGTAAGTAAAAAAAAGGGATAAGCGGAGATGGCGGCACACCGTCTTCATGTTATTGACCCAAAGGCGCAAGTTCGGGGACAGTTTAAATCCGATAGGTTTGGTAGTCTGGGGATGCACTGACGAGGGTTCTTCAATTGCACGTGGATCGCACAACGCTGATTGGTCGAACATTGCGCTCGGCAACCTACACCGTAACTGAGGCCGATGTGAATGACTTTCTCGGCGTGGTGGACGAGCCAGCTTTTGTTGTAACAGGTGGTGAGTTAGGTGCCGATGCGGCGACGTCGGCAACACGCTTAGTACCCCCATCTTTTGCTCCTTTCGTGGCAGTCTTGGGTCTTCTTAAAACTTTTGACTGGCAGGATGACTTTCTCTTTGACCATCGCACGGGCACAGCAATGTTTGGCGAGCAGTCCATTGAATTTCAGCGGCCGCTGCATGTAGGGGAGTCAGTTACAATTGCTGCGTCAGTCAGAGACGTCTACGAGAAACAGGGTAGGCGTCTTTTTGATGTCATCGAAGTGGCGTTTGAAATTACCGGTTGTGCGGTAGGGGACCGGCTGATGTCCGGGCAGCAGTCCTACATTTTGTTCAAATGACAGAACTACTCTCCAAGCCATTTTTTGAGGATCTCGAGGTGGGGATGCTGTTACCCACTGTTAAGTTGGGGCCTATGGACCGCTTTGACTACATCCCGATTGCATTGATTTTAAGAGACACCAATCCGCTGCACCTCGATCGTGTGTATGCGCAGGAGCGGGGGTTGCCCGATGTGGTGCAGCAGGGGCCACTCAACCAGGCTTATCTCTACCGCTATTTCACTTCGTGGCTGCATGATCCCTGGGATCTGGTGGCGACCAAGATGCGCTTTGCGGCCAACGTGTTTCCCGATGACGTCTTGCAGTGTGGTGGCGAGATACTCGATCTGGTAGCTGAGCCGGGCGGTGGCGGAGTGGCCAGCTGCGCGGTATGGCAACGCAACCAGAATGGGCAGACCATTCTCAAGGGGGAGGCCGAAGGCCGAATGCCCGGTCGATAGCGCGCTGGCACTGGTGGAGTGAGTGATTCTGACAATCCCAGTGTTACTCGTGTGGCGCGGCTAAGCAGCGATCAAGCAAACGTCTTGCCGCATCGGCTTATATGACGATGTGTATCGTGTGTGTTAAAGATACCTTTGCAACGGCGATGTGTTGATGACTGTTTAATGAGGGTAGTCCGCATGTGCTCGCGGTTACGTATAGAGCCAGTACATAGTCGGGTTAAATAATGCTTGTGTTGTTAGCACTTCCACCCATACTGCGCCCCAACCGACAGAGGGGCGAATACACCGGATCCTCGCGATTTGATTCGCCTTAAGCTATACCCGATATAGGGCACACCATGAACGCATTCACCGAGCTGGGCCTCAGCGCCAAGCTAGTAAGAAATGTTTCTGCAAAAGGCTACGACAGACCCTCTACGATTCAAGCCAAGGCAATCCCGCTGGTGCTATCTGGTTGTGATCTCATGGCCGCCGCACAAACGGGGACTGGAAAGACTGCGGCTTTCACGCTACCTGCGCTGCAGGTGGTGAAGAGTTTAGGGCGCCCGGGTCCAAAGGACGTGACCTGCCTCATTTTGACGCCGACCCGCGAGCTGTCAGCCCAGATTGCCGACGGGCTCCGCGCCTACGGTGCAGGCACAAAGGTATATAGCCAGATGGTTTGCGGCGGTGTGAACATTCGTCCTCAAATTCGAAATTTGGCGCGAGGCACGGATATCCTCGTTGCCACCCCTGGTCGCTTGCTGGATTTGTTAGGGCAGGGCGCGGTCCGACTCGATCACGTCAAGATGTGGGTTCTTGATGAGGCCGACAGAATGCTTGACATGGGCTTCATCCCAGCTATGCGCAGCATCCACGCGGCACTGCCCAAACAGCGCCAAACACTTATGTTCTCAGCAACCTTCTCGCGTGAAGTCGAAAAGCTCGCCGGAGAGTTTCTGCATCAGCCACAGAAGATCCAGGTTACACCCGCCAATACCACGGTGAGCCGGATCGATCAGACCGTGCACCCGGTAGATAAAGCCCGCAAAACCGAGCTGCTTAAGCATCTAGTGGCGAGCGAGCGGTGGGGCCAGGTGCTAGTGTTTTCGCGCACTAAATACGGCGCGGACAAGATCTCCAGGAACCTCTCCAGGGCAGGGATCAGCAGCGACTCGATTCACGGCGACAAAAAGCAGGGCGCCCGCACTCGCTCTTTGACCCAGTTTAAGAGTGGGCGACTTCAGGTGCTGGTGGCGACCGACATCGCTGCAAGAGGGATCGACATACAGCAGCTACCGCGGGTCGTGAATTTCGATCTGCCTCATGTCGCCGAAGATTATGTGCACCGTATCGGGCGCACCGGCCGCGCGGGAGAGACGGGTATCGCGCTCTCGCTAGTGAGCGCGGACGAGGTTTTGCAGCTTCAGAAAATCGAGAAGCTGATCAAGAAACCGATTCCGCGGGAAGAAATCGAGGGATTCGAGCCTGAGCATCGACTGCCTGCCAAGCCGGTCAAAAGCAACGGTAAGCGACCTCCTAAAAAAGCTAAGGCAAAGCCCAGCGCCCAGAAGCATCGTGACGGACAGAGGAAAAAAAGGCAGGGCGGGCAATCGGCGAAACGCCAAGGTCAGGCAGCGAACCGCAGCGGCCGTAGCCGGAGACCCGCCCGCGCCAGGGCCTAGACCCTGCCACTCGAGTTGGAGCAGGCATACTGAACGAAGTCGCGCAAACAATAGAGAAACCGCTGATACTGCTGGCGATTTGCACGCGAGATGCGGCAGTTTTTGAAGCGCACTGTGCTAAAGGCATAGCCAAGCTATCATTTCCGCCAAGGTTCAATTATGAGGTTTTGCTCGTCGAAAACCGACGTGAGGCCTCGTCGAGATTAGGCAAGGTTGAAACCGGACTGGTGACTCATTGCTTCGTGGAGCCAGAGTTGGGTTTATCTGCGGTCCGAAATCGTATTTTCGCTGAGGCGGAGCGCCTTGATGCTGAGTGGTTGGCATGCTTGGATGATGATGTCCTACCTGTTGAATCGTGGCTAGAAGAGTACGCAGAAGCGATGAAATCCAAGCCGGAAGGTCGGCTGTTTCATGGCCAGTATTGGTATCGTTTTCCCGATGGCTACTCTCTAGCAATCGAGAGGGATCCAGACGACCTGGAGCAGATGTTTGAGAGAGATGTGCGGTTTGGCGGCGGCAATCTGCTGATTCACGCCAGTCTCTACCGCGAGAGTGAATTGCGATTTGATCCGCGATTTGATGCTTGTGGATCGGAGGATACGGATTTTCGTCGGCAGGCTGCCGCACTGGGTATCGATGCGGTCCCTGTTCCCAAAGCAGTGATCCAGGAGATCATTACCGGTCACCGCATCAGCTTTAAAGTGGGATTTCATAGAAAGGTGGATCATGGCGTCGCGGGAATGTTGATGCTGAAAAAACATGGCCAACCATTAGCTGTCGCAGTAGGCCTGTCGATTCAATTACCGCGGCGTTTCTACAACGTATCTTTCATGTGGGTGAAAGTGTTATTTGCTTACACGCTCAGGTCTAAAAATCGGTCTGCGGTTTTGCAAGGCGCTTGGGCGTCTCTAGCGCAGTTAATCGGAAACCTTTTAGGCTTGTGTGGCTATAGAGGTTCATATTACGATCGGACGGATACATGATACGCACATTTTTTAGGTGAAGACATGCAGCCGATAACGCGCCGGCAGGCGCTAGCTGGCATAGCGAAGGGCGTGGTCGCATATGTCGCGTCCGCCTCTGCTTTGGCAGACGACTGTCTTGTTGACCTCAGCGCTAATGTGGACCCAAACCAGTGCCACCCTGTGCCGACGGTCCCCACCTTTGGGTTAGCTGCTTTGGGCAGTCTCTTGCTTTTGCTGGCCAAGAGATTTTATCGGCGTTGACTCAACAGCCCTCTCGGCAATGTCGAGATAACCGTGCGGGCAAGAATTACCCGTCCTGTTTGACCCCTTTTATCGCGCCATGTAGCGTTCACAGTCCTTTTTGCTTCGCTTGCAGCCATTCATAGCTAAAATACGCGCTGCAACGCGCCGACCCAGATGTTTCAGGAGACAACCATGGGTAATGCCTACATTGTTGATGCGTGCCGCACCCCCCGCGGGATTGGTAAGGTTGGGAAGGGCGCGCTCGCGCACCTGCATCCCTCTTACTTGGGTTCCACCGTGCTCGCCGCTTTAGCCGATCGAAATAACCTCAATACTGCGGAAGTCGACGACATCATCTGGGGTACCTCATCCCAAACAGGCAAGCAGGGCGGTGATTTGGGCCGCATGGCCGCGCTAAACGCCGGCTACGACGTGTGCTCCTCGGGCGTGACGCTTGATCGCTTCTGCGGCTCGGGCATTACCACTGTGAACCTCGCGGCGGCGCAGATCATGTCGGGCATGGAAGATCTGGTGATCGCGGGTGGTACCGAGATGATGAGCTACCACGGCCAGATTGCAGATCCTTCCAAGCCGCCCATGATTGATTCGGGCAACCTCGAGCTGCGCGCCATGCACCCGCAGTCACAGCAGGGTGTCTGTGCTGACGCGATTGCCACCCTTGAGGGTATTGATCGCGATGCGGTTGATGATCTTGCTTTGGTCAGCCAGGCGCGGGCCGCGCAGGCTATCGCCGAGGGCCGCTTCAACAAATCGCTGATCACAGTCAAGAATCCCGACGGCACGATCGCACTCGATCACGAGGAATTTCCTCGACCTGAGACAACCAAAGAGGGTCTGTCAGAACTGAAGACCGTCTTCAATGTGGTGCGGGATGTACCAGTGGATGAGGCGGGTACCACCTACGGCGCTCTGATCCAACAGAAGTACCCTGAGATCACTGAGTTCAACCATATCCACCACGCAGGCAACTCCTCGGGCGTGGTCGATGGTGCCGCGGCTTTATTGCTAGCCTCTGAGACTTATATGGAAAAGAGTAGCATGACGCCCCGCGCAAGGATTGTGGCCACCGCGAACATGGGCGACTGCCCCACGTTGATGCTGAATGCGCCGGTGCCGGCGGCAGCGAAAGTGTTAATGAGAGCAGGGCTCACCAAGGAAGACATTGATGTGTGGGAAATCAATGAGGCTTTCTCGGTAGTAGCAGAGCGCTTCATTCGCAAACTCGATTTGGACCGCGAAAAGGTCAATATCAATGGCGGCGCCATGGCCCTGGGTCACCCGATTGGCGCAACCGGGTCTATTCTGGTTGGCACGGCCCTAGATGAGCTTGAGCGACAAGGCGGACGCTATGCACTGATCACTATGTGCGCGGCGGGTGGAATGGCGCCGGCGGTTATTATTGAGCGCGTTTAGGCGAGTCCTTCAAGCAAATAGCCAGGAAGGTGCCCGGATTTGTTATGGCCGTCTGGTTATTTATCCGTTGCGATCACGCCTGAGATATCGATGAACACCCCTGCGCCCGGCCCCAGCGGAATATCCAGCACCACCCATCCAATGGTCATGAGAAGTCCTGCCGTCATGAGGCCTATGGAGTAGGGCAGCATAGTGGCTGCCAGACTGCCCAGCCCGAAACTATGCTGCCAGCGTTGGCAGAAAATCAGAATCAGCGGAAAGTAAACCATAAGTGGCGTGATGATATTGGTCGCGCTATCTCCTACGCGATAGGCTGCTGTTGCCATCTCGGGTGAGATGCCCAGCAGCATCAGCATCGGCACCATCACGGGGGCAATCAGTGCCCACTTGGCACTGGCTGAGCCTACAAATAAATTCAGCAGTGCAGAAATGAGAATAATGGCAGTAAGCAACACCCAGGCTGGGAGCTCCGTGGCGGCGAGAAAGTCCGCGCCGTGCACCGCCAGAATCAGCCCCAATCCTGACCAGGCAAACATGGCGACAAAGTGCGCTGCAGCAAAGGACAGCACAAGGTAATAGGCCAGATCTTCCATCGCACCGGTCATCATCTTCACTAAATCGCGGTGGTCTCTGATACTACCGGCGCCTTTGCCGTAGGCCCACCCAGCGAGCAGAAATAGCAAGAAGAAAGCGGCGACCAGACTGCGATAAAACGGAGTCAGTTGTGCCTCGGCCGAGGCAGCTTCATTGACCAACGGCGTACCGGGCCCAAAGACGAAATAGAGCCACAATCCAATCACTAATAGGGTCGCCCAGCCCGCGTTGATCAGGCCTTTCCGCTCCAAGGCTGTCAGCGGTGCGGCGCCACTAGCGCTGGCATTGAGCGATGTGCCGGCCGAGTCAAACGAACCTAATCTTGGCTCGATCATGTGGTCGGTGATAAACCAGATAGTGGGCAAGAAGATTACGGTCATGGCGGCAATAAAAAACCAGTTGCCGGCAATGTTGGTGCTAAAGCCTCCAAAAACGGTTTCGACTGTGGCCTCGGTAATACCGAACAGCAAAGCATCGAGCTGGCCTGGCAACAAGTTGGCGGAGAAGCCCCCCGACACACCGGCAAAGGCCGCGGCGATCCCAGCAATGGGGTGCCGGCCTGCAGCATTGAAAAGGATCCCTGCCAGTGGAATGAGCACCACGTAGGCAGCGTCCGCCGCGAGGTTGCCGAGCATACCGATGGTAACGACCAGGGGTGTTAGCAATGCTTTGGGAGTATCTCGGACACCTGCTCGCATAGCGGCAGCAAACAGCCCAGAGCGCTCTGCTACCCCGGCCCCCAGCATCACGACCAGCACATAGCCCAATGGATGAAAGTGGGTGAAGGTTTTAGGCATGTCGATCCACAGCCGCGCAATGTTGTCTGAGGACAACAAACTGGTGGCGTATATGATGCGCTGGCTGCCGGTAGCGGGATCAATCTCTGTGGGGTGCGCTGCCGAGATGCCGGCTAAACTTCCTACCACCGAGACAACAATGAGCAACAGAATGAACCAAAAAAATAGGAAAACTGGATCGGGCAGTTGATTGCCCTTTCTTTCAATCCAGCTAAGAACGCCACCGGCGGGCTGGGTGTCGTGAAGGCCCCGCGAAGTTTGGTTATCCAAAAACCGCCCCTGTCTGTGTTTACCGTGTGATGGATTAAACACTATAACCGTGGGTTCAGGTTGTCTGCGCAGATAACGCGAAATGAGTGTGACATGCGCCAGCCCACTGATGCATTCCGCTTAGAGCAATTATGGCCTGGCGAATCACCCAGCGAAGAAAATGCGAAGAACCCCGTCAAGCCCTCGGTTTCCGGGCATGCTAAGAAGTGTTGGTTGAGCGAATGACGCCGGTCAAAACTCGTTTTGAGGCTTCATGAGTTTGTTCAAGCACATTCGTCGCTGCCTGATTGATGATCGATGCAGCGGCTAGTTTGCTGGTCTCCTCGGTATAGTTAGTGTCGGTGAGCACACTTTGACT
The DNA here is from genome assembly GCA_902631395.1 of Halieaceae bacterium. Classification (GTDB taxonomy): domain Bacteria; phylum Pseudomonadota; class Gammaproteobacteria; order Pseudomonadales; family Halieaceae; genus Luminiphilus. The sequence continues at coordinate 80,560 of CACOYM010000004.1, forward strand.
AGCCTGTAGATTGACCCCCGTCATAGTAAGGGAGTCGACTGCATGCGTGATTCGGTTGATGGTGGCTCCGAACTGTGCTCTGTGGCTCAGAAGTGTCCCGATCGATTGATCGACTTCTGACAGCGAGCCGGTGGCCAAAGCATAGTCATAAGTGGTGACGGTAGTGGTGGCGACAATGTTGTCGACGAACAATTGAGCGCCCGCAGCTTGGCCACCCGTTGCGTCAAAGGTGCCTCCCACAAATACAAAGCGATAGGTTCCCTCATTGGCTATTGTGACGCTCTCTGACTGCCAGTTGGTAGTTGCGCCGGCAGTCGCACCAGTGTCGTTCAGTATTTCAACCGTATCGCCAGTGTCGACATTCAAGAGGTAGGCATAGACGTCATAGGCGTCTCCACCGCCCTGTGCGCGCCAGTCAAAGGACATGGTGTCGCCGACTTTCATTCTCAATGATTCTTTGCTTACTAGCGCCGGTCCTCGGACTGTGTCGTATCCGGCTTGAGTGGTGATGCCAGTGCTGGTCAAGCGGACGGATTGGGAGCCTTGACTATATTGAGCGCTGGATGGTGTTACTTCCATGCTGCCTGAATTATTTGGTGTATTTTGATCCGTGCCTGTTGAGACATTGTCGGTGGGTGTTGTGTGTCCAGCGATAGTGTCTGTGCCAAAAATGATGACCTGCTCGACGACGTCCCACCCAGTAATAGACGGCGATCCGGGGGCGTCCGCCTCGAAATCGCCATTCTCGAAGGATTTGGGCGTGTCCGTCGTGTTTACGAGTTTGGGTAAGTCGACAGCGATGGGGCCGTTCATGGTAGCTCCAACAATGAAGGGGACTTCGCGAACTTCCATGAACAGCGGTTCTGCGTTGAATTCGCTTTGTCGCGCAAGCTCGGTCAGCGAGAGCCGCAACCCATCAATTTCTTCCTGAATGATCGCTTGTTCTTCCGTCCCCTGAGTTCCATTTTCCTTTTGTAGGTATAGCTCGCGCATTCTTTGAGTTATGTCGATCAGGTCGCCCAGCACAGAGTCAGCCGTTCTAATCAGGTTAATAGCGTCAAGCCCGTTCTGGATGCCTTGCTGCATACTCACAATATGCGATTGCATGCGCGCGGCCATGGCCATGCCCGCTGCATCATCTGCAGCGTGATTGATTTTTTCTCCGGTCGCTAATCGCTTCGTAGCCTGATTAGCAGCTCTATCTGAACTCGTCAGCGCACTTATAGCTTTGAGAGAATTTTCTGCCAGTGTTCCAAGCGATATCATGATTGGTTTTATGGCCTACCTGCCGTCAAAACAAGCATTTTTTGTGCCAATGATATTTATCGTCAATCAGGCCATTACTTTGGCGGCGCTCAGAATAAGAATTGTCGCAGGGCCCTGCGAATGCGGTGGGTTCTTGCCGGTCAGGCTTGGGAGCCCCTGCTTAAGGCCTTTCTTACGCCGTGTGGGGTTGCCGTCAGCGCGGTTAGCAGGGTTCTATGCTTGGCGATTTGCCAAATGATTGTGAAATTGCGGAGGCGGTGCTCAGAAAACGGCAAGGGCCAGCCCCCCTAATATCAACGAGACTAGCAAAACGAAGGGTGCTGCTAGGCTCAGGCCTGTGGGTAGAGAGCCGTTTGCCGCTGGCATGGCCCGGGGCAGCCAGATCAAACCGAGGATAAGAGCGATCAAAGCATAGAGCAGGCTGAGAATAGAGAATGCGAATGGGGGCCCCAGTGATGTGGGCGTGTCCAGATTCGTAAGTGCGCCGACCACGCCTGCCGCAAACCCCAACCAAGCAAGGCCGATCAACTTGTTTGCTCAGCCGCGTGAGTACTCCATATTGAGTATTCGACCGGAACCCACAATGAGTCCGGTAAAGCTGATTAGCGTTACAGCAACCTGCGGTTCCCAAAATACCACGACACCGGCTGGCGACACCGTCAACATCGCCCAGGCCGTCATTGTCAAAAAGCCCAGAGTGCCCAATATCTTGCCAATCATCGAGTGCTCTGTTGACACCGGTTGATTTAGGGTGTCGGACAGTAGCAGCCTGACTGTGCCTGAATACAAAACGGTGAGAATCGCAACGGCTAGCGCAGAGGCTATGCGGCTTGGGTCGGATTCAGCGGCGAGCATACCAACCACGCCGATTAAAAATCCGACTAACCCTGCCGGTAGAGCCGCGTCGGCCAATAACCTGAATTGGCTGGATTGGAACCTCACAACGGCAGTGATTGAAAGCAGACTGCCGAGTACAAAGGTAAGGCTAGCTAGATCCAATAGATACGTGAAGTTCATATCAGCATCTCTGAGCCGCCAAACCTTATCGACAGTGGGGTTGGCAAGTTAATAGAAGTCCACTCGGTCCACCACTGTGGACTTTAGGTTGCGATATACCGGTCGGATTCAGAGTCGTATTCCCACGCAGACTTACCCTCCTCTTCGGGTGGGTTAGTAGGAGTGGCCTGCGCAATAGCGATCTGGTGGAACTGTGTAGCTAGCTCTGAGGATCGGTCACTAGCGAAGCCTTGTACCATGCTTTGCATTTCTTTCAATGCATTGATCAGAGCAGACGCTTTGATTGTGGCGTGATCGCTGCCGGGGACAATCTCTAACTTTTCGCTTCCAACGCTCAGCCACAGAATGACCTCTTCCTGAAGCAGTTTTTCAATAGAGGGTGGTGCTCCGCTATTGTCGGCCATTGCTTGATTCGTAACAGCCCAGTTCAGGCTGGGTGCCGGATCCGCTTGGGCTTCTCCGCGTTCATAACGGGCTTCTGCATCGAGCATAGATTGCTCTAATCCCTTTAATGTTAGTGCTTGGAAAGTTGCGAAGATGCCCCCTTCTTGAGATTGGGGTGCGCCGGTGCTGTCGGACATTGCCAAACCCTCGTTGTTATTTCTGTATTTGACATCGGACGAGATATCGCTCCGATAGCTACAGAGCAAAGCTTAACGTGCATCAAGCAGAAAATCGCGTTAAAAATTGAAGGAGAACTTCCGCTGGCCCTCACAAGATAGGAGAAGATATAGCCAGTAACTGGTGATCCACTAACTAACTAACTTCTTGAAAAGCGCTTGAGCTGCTCGAGAGCAATGGCTAACACCCTCTATGCCCCTTATAGTATCCATACTCTCTCGTTGAGGATGTGCCATGAGATCCTTTATTTCCGTGTTGCTGGGCGTCGGAGCTTATCTGGGTTGTATGGCTACCGATTGGTTTAACGGTGTGTTTTCGGCCTTTATCGCCACAATAGTATTTGTCTTTTCCAGTGTGTTCAGAGGGTTCAAAAAGAAGAGTGCCGGTACCGATCTTGGCGAGCTGGCTGAGAGAGAGGGGCTGGACTAAATTTCGACTAGGTCAGCAGGGTGAAGCCGCTTCGGGCTGGAAGTGCCGTTGCTTTCCTCAATTTTGCAACGTTGTTCTGACGCGAGCCAGTAGTTCAGTGAAGCCGTTTACCTGGCTCTTTGGCAGCAAGGTCACGCGAGGTCGTCTTAAAGCTTTGCCCTCTTTGATTGAGGTAGCGCTCGTAGACTTCAATCAAATTCAGTGCGTGGTTTAGGAGACGTTTTGAGCCCTCATGCCCAGTTTCGGCACCGCTGCAGGCTGTAGATAACAGTTGCTGGGTTATCAAAAATGCGAAAAAAGTGTCAGGTAACTCAGGATATTTCTCAGAGAACTGCCGCACTAATGTAATAGCTGCCGAGCCTACTTCCTCGCTGATTCGGAGCACTTCCTGATCGCTGGCTGCCCGCTCTCTCTTGGCGCGGAATTCCTCAAAATCAACCACCTGCTCTGCCATACCGACTCCATCCTGTCCAGAATTCCGCCTCATAGAAATCATCGGCCGAAGTGGGTGAAGGCTTTAATTTCGCGCGTAAGCCGTTCACGGCTGGTCTGAGTGCCGTTAGTGGACAATGCTGCCAATCTGGCAGCGTTGACCTACGAGAATTCTGGATTTTGGACTTTTAGCCTTGGTCGGGCAGGAGCCAAAACTTGAAGCGGCTCTGAATCCGGATACTCGCGATGTAGATGGCCGTCGTCGCGCGAGCACGTGCCCAGGCGCTGGATCGGCTTTGTATAAAGCGGCGGTTAGCGAGCTGCAGGTCCTGTTCGATGCGATCGAGGTCCGCCTGCATATTTTTTAGGCATCGTCGTGATTCTGACACTTCAACAGCCTGAGCAAGCATAGAGTCCTACCTCATGTGGTGTGTGCCGAAATAATCAACACTACATATTGTACTGATGAGATCTTCTCTGCAAGTGGTGCGACACGAAAGTGCAAATATCACCACTTTACGGCCGTGGGACGGTCACGAATTTTGTACTGCGTCAATGAATCTTCACTAGCTGGTGCTAGTCCACATGCTGTACGTGGTGAGCAACGAGACAGCAGATAAGCCGAGAATAATATCGTTGTACTTGCTACTGATTGATGCTGAAAGCCATTGAGCACGGACTGAGCATTGGAATCGTTAGCCACACAGGTCGTTATTGGCGTGAGCTAGCGTCATCTCCTCTTCAATGAAAAAGGCGAAATTGAGGTTAGAGTATATCCACGACATCTTCCGCAGATTCAGCGAGGCGCAGCAAATTGCAATTTTTAATGCGGTCTCCTGTCTATACCTCGACGAATTTATTGTCTAGCAATATGCGAACCGGGATTAGTTCCCCGCTTTTTTGGTTTTCAGTTTTTAGGGTGGGCTCGACGCTAGGTATGGGAATTTGTGGTGCTCCCTTTCCCATCAAGTTTGCTTCAAATCGTCCGATAGGTTTCTATGTTTGAGAAATGTGGGTAGTGGTCGTGAAGCGAAGTATTCAGACACAGTGCGATAAGGCGGCTGGTAAAGGAGCGGGACGACCGGAGTTGGTACGCGAGGGAAATCTGGTATATATCAGCGCATCATCGAGGTTAGTGTGTCAGCTCGCTGAGTCACGTCGACAACTGGATCGCCTCGAGCGCCACGCTAATCGCATGTTGCGCAGTGTAGGTGCGTACTAGTTTTGTTCTAGTGCTCGCCAATCTGCAGGCTTCGGTTCTGAAGCTTTGTAGGTCCCGTGCAGGACTCAGCAGGTCTTGCGGTAGATTTCAGAGACAGTGTCGTCAGTAGAGTCAGTGGGCCATTTTCTGCTGAATGCTCTCTGGAGCAACTCTCCACCACTCATTGCTTCAACATCTTGTGGATTTTTCTCAGCGTAATCCATGAGTACCTTTTTCAGGACGCCAATACCGGTGCTCGAGGGTATGCAGGCTTTTCTACGCACCATGTCGATATCGCCATCTGCCCAGCTCCCTAGGTACCCTGCGCACCAGCCGTTGTCGTAAGCGACCTCACTTCCGCAGTTCGCTATGACGCCTTTGCCGCTGTAATAACCCGCGGAGAGCCCACTACTTAAACAGATGGCGAGTATCGTGGTTGATACGGCAATGTAAATTTTGGTCATGTCGGCGCCCATTCAAGTCTGCGTGTAAAAGTTGAGTTCACTGTGTGGCCCGGTGAACATTATAACTTTGTGGCGCATGTGTGGAAGCAGACTCTGCTGGTTCCAATTATGCTGGCTCGGCTCCTACGGTAGCTGCTCATGGCTCATAAACGTGGTTGCGAAATGCCTATCTCTTGGCGCCGTCACCCAGTGTGGGTAGGCGCTCGTTGCACTCACAACTAGCCACCACTCTAAAACCCTCGTATGGTCGCTATAACCTTTGATTCACTGGCAATAATATGCAACCGCATCAAAATTTCTCGAGCTTACTAGTTTTTGCGCTTCTCTCTGCTTGTGGGGGCGGTGGCTCAACCGACACCAGCGTGACGGCCACCACTTCATCGGCCACAGTGTTTGAATCGCCGCACCCCAATGTCTGGGAGGTGGCGACGGCTTCGGAAGCTGGGTTTGATGAGGATGCCCTCAACAGTGCCTTTGAGTATGCCGTGACCGATGGGTTTTATACCCAGGCAGTGGTGCTGATTAAAGATGGCAAGCTCGTTAAAGAGCTTTATCGCGGTATCACCGATGCAGAGGCTGTAGGACTTGCATCGATCTCGGGTTTGCCTGAGGGGCAGAACGTTGGCTATTGGCAAGACCTATACGGTGATCGAGATGAGGCTAGTGCGGTGACCTCTTGGTCTACCGCTAAGTCGTTCACCAGCGTTCTGATCGGTATAGCGATCGAACAAGGCCTGATTCAATCTGCCTCGCAGTCGGCATCAGATTTCATCGATGAGTGGCAGGCGGATGACCGTGCCAGAATTACGATTCAGCAGCTACTCGATATGCGCTCTGGTCTCGTGCCGAAGTGTTCGAGTGCTGAGACGGCAGTGGTTGGCGAGTGCGGTGACTATCAGGGCGCGAGCTCTGGCGGCAACATCGTGTATGCGGCGGATCAATTAACTGGATGCATTGATCGTGAGTTTGCCGTGCCCGGCACGGTCTATCCCTGGGTGTCGCCGCAGGGAGAAGACGAGTATGAGGCGGGGCAGTTCTATTACTCCAACTGTGACACCCAGCTTTTGGGTGAGATCATTTTTCGCGCAACGGGTCAGGATCCGGGTTTGTTTGCGCAACAGAATTTATTTGAACCCTTATTTATAGAAGCGGATTGGTGGCGAGATGACGTTGAGGGAGGTCAGGCGAACGGTAACTATCTGACCTATTGCTGTCTTGATTCTACGGCACGAGATTTTGCGAAATTCGGTTACATGCTTTTGCTTGGCGGCATCGAAACCTCTGAGGGGAAAGACTACGCATCATACATATCGAAGGTATTGGCTCAGGAAGAAACCTACCGAAACCAGTTCTGGGCCTACTGCGATAGTGCGCCTTTCACTGCATCTCCTGATTGCGAGAATGTCTTGCTGATGACAATCGGTTTTGATGGACAGTACATTTTGGTAGATCAAAAGAACGATATCGTTCTTGTGCGTACCAGCCTCTATGAGCCAATTTTAAATTCTTCTGAAGAGCGGAAAATGCGGCTCAACCCCATAGTGCTCTCAGAGTCTAATTGGGTTGCGTCACTTCCAATGGCTATGCTCGGGCCAGGAACAGAATTTGGCATTATGAGGTTTTATTTAGCGGTTACTGGCGCTTTACAGTGAGATAGATAAAACTTTTTATTCTTGCTTTGTGTGAGAGTCTGTATGCGAGGTCGACCACTTTGTGCTACGGCAAGTAATTGCGTTGGCCACTCTCTATGACAATGTTTCGGGCCATAATGAAGGGAGTCAGCGGCGGTTGGAGAGAGGTTATCGGCATCCTGCGCAAAGCCCTCGGGTAACTTCAAATAACGAGGGTTAGCCTTGCGAAACTAGCCTTTGGATTAGCTGACCAAACAAAAAAACCTTGGGCGAGAGGATATCCATCACCCAAGGCCTCGACTCAAACTTTATTCAAAAATCCAATCGAAAGCGGAAGCCAATGTTGCGTCCCGGAAGCGGGACCTGATCCTTCACGAAGGAAGCGTGATTTCTTGCCACTTCATCGGTCAGATTTCGCGCGAAAGCCGTAAGTGTTAACCTTGTCGTGTCATCAAAGCCATATGACCATGACGCGTCAGCGTTAACCAAAGTGAAACCGTCGGTAACTGATTCGCCAGGCGCTATGCTGGTCTGTCGCTCAACATCCTTGACCAAAAGTTTGGCCGAGAAGTCATCCAGCGTATAACGAGCGGTAAATATGTTGCGCGCCGGGACAATGCGTGGCACGTCCTCTCCGTTACTGAACTCTGCATCTACCTCATCGCGAGCAAGACTAAGCTGCAGCTCGCCAGCTGGAAGAGCAAACCGAGCTCCAATTTCTATTTCGTACCCCGTGAATTCGGCGTCCTGCTGAGTGTAATTCGCGAGGGTGAGACCTCCATGATCCATATGGTCCTCGTCATGGTGCTCATCATCATGATCATCATGGTGCCCCTCTTCGTCGTGATGCTCGCCCTCCATGTGCTCGTCGTGTTCCTCCTCAAGTTCGTCACGAAGGTAAATATAATTATCTATGTCATTGTGGAACACTGAAGCCGCGCCATAAAAGGTATCGCCTTGATAACTGAAATTGAGCTCGACGCTGTTCGATCGTTCTGTATCCAATGCGATATTCCCCACCTCGTACCGGCTTGTAGCGAGGTGCTCGCCATCCATGAAAAGTTCTACTGCGGAAGGAACTTTGGCCACACTGGACAGGCCTAGCGAAACAGACGCGCGATCATTTATATCTCGGGTCAATGTCGCAGCGGCGCTGAATATGCTCTCGTCAAACGATTGGGGCATAAGCACCCTCTCGTCTTCATCATGATCGCCCTCGTGATCCTCGTCGTGATCCTCGTCGTGATCTTCGTCGTGATGCTCCTCCTCATGCATTTCAGCGATAAATCCGTCATGCTCGATACGACAATACCGTGCTCCGAAGTCAAGTTGTCCAAAACCTACATCATCTGAACTGAAGAAACCGAGTGTCACGTCACTTGAGTCTACTGGGGACATGAACGCCTCTTCACCCAAAATCGACATCTCCTCGTCTGCGTAGTTAAAAACCACACGACGCAGTGACTCTCCAGTGCTTAGGTCGAGCTCCACTTGCAGCTCAGTCGCGTCGTTACTGAACACGGTCGGCCCCTCAGCATGACCGTGCCCATCGTGCTCATCCTCGTGTTCTTCCTCGCCGTGGTGTTCCTCTTCCGCGTGCTGCTCGGTTAACTCGTAATCGGAATCTTTCACGATGAAATCAATCGAGTTAATGAAAGGGAGGGGGGTATTCAACGAGCCACGGAGCGTTACTACCTCGGACTCAGTCCGGGAAAAAATACGCTCTCCTTCGTGCTCATCATGTCCGTCATGATCTTCCTCATGATCCTCGTCGTGATCCCCCTCATGATCCTCATCGTGATCCCCTTCATGATCACCATGTGCGCCATGATCATCGCCGTGAAAAGGGATGCCATAGGTGTTGCTGATGTCGTTATAGGAGATGCCAACGTAGCCCCAGTCTCCCGTTTTTGAGAGGCCCAACCGATGAGAGGTGTTCTCTGCGTCAGAATTAGCGAGGCTGCCCATTGCACTATGATCTTCATCACCATCGTCGTGATCGTCGTGATCGTCGTGATCGTCAATGATTGCTCCGTCTGGGATGTCGTAGTTCTTAAAATCCGATTCTTTGAAGCTATATGTGAAGTTTAGCCCGCCAAAGTTGCCCCCTACTGCCGCTTCGACACCGCCGCCGTCGTTAACATCTTGTAGCTCACCACCAAATGACCCGGAAAACTCATCAAGGTCCGTCGTCGGGATAGAGTTATCTACGATGTTGACAATTCCACCCACGGACCCATTCGAATACATTAATGCGGAGGGGCCGCGAACAATCTCAATCTGTTGCAAGTGGCTGAGGTTCGCGTCAATGGGATGGTCGGCCCCCAAACCTGAGACGTCTCTTACGATCGTGCCGTTGTTCAATACCCTGACGCGAGTGCCGCCCATTCCTCGGATGATGGGATGGCCAACGGCGGCGCCAAAATCAGCGGTGGAGACCCCCGGTAAGCTGTCAATGTGCTCCCCTAAAGATTGCACTCCAGCATTACTAACATCCTGTCCACTCAGAACATGAGTGGGCAATGCTTGCGAGGTGGTGACGCCGGTGAAAGATGCCGTAACCACTACCTCCTCCAGCGTGTCTTCACTGCCAATAGCTGCAACGGGAAGTATCGAAATAGTGGCTAGTGCACGTGCTGTACTGCGGCGCATGCCTTTCTCCTTTTTGTGTTTTACGATTAAAAAAACCAGTTATCGCTCAATAAGATCATGGACCAGGTGGTGCTCTGGAACTTAAGGGCGAAGAGGAGCGAACCAGGGCGTGTCCGGGGCTATGATACAATGTATCATTTGTGGGTTGCAACACCGCCGACTCTTCTGCCCCGCGTCAATTGCTTAAGTGTGAAAAGTACCGTTATACCCCTTTATCGGGGCATAAATAATGCAAATTCTTTGATAAGCAGGCTTCTCAAATATTTCCGTGCAAAAGATGAAAACTACTCCTGTAAATGTGATCACTGGATTCTTGGGCGTTGGGAAAACATCGTCGATTCTCAATCTTCTGCAACAAAAGCCTGTGGACGAGGAGTGGGCGATACTGGTGAACGAGTTCGGAGAAATTGGGGTGGATCAGGGTTTGATAAGGGGCCAGATCACCCCGCGGAATGACGTCATGGTTTTCGAGGTGCCCGGTGGTTGCATGTGTTGCGCCGCAGGCTTGCCCATGGAGATGGCTTTGAGCCAAATCTTGTTCTTGGGCAAGCCCGATCGATTGATTATCGAACCAACCGGCTTGGGGCATCCAGCTGAGGTTTTAGGCGTGCTGGCCGCCGAGGCGTATGCAAACCAACTTGAACTTCACACTACAGTAGCGCTGGTGGATGCTCGCTCCGTAGACAACGAGCTTCATTGTAAACACCCAAGCTTCATCCAGCAGATAGAGATAGCTGATTTGGTCTTAGCGAATAAAGCCGATTTAACTTCACAGCAGGACTTACAAAGATTGAGGGAGTATCTGGATTCTCACGGGGCGGCAAACGTCGAAATGCACCCCGTTGAGTACGGCTCGATAGATATCGCGCTCCTCGATGGACGTTCATCTTGGTCTATAAGTCAAAGGACTCATCACCACATCGACCCTGAATATGTCCCGGCTGCTGAGTTGCCGATGCCTGCTTGCGGATTTCTGCGTGCCGATAATAGGGGCGAAGGGTTTGAGAGTGTGGGATGGCGCTTCAGTCCCATGAAGATCTTCAATCGGGGCAAAGTAGTCTCATTTCTCCAGAGTATAGACGCCGATCGCATCAAAGCGGTTTTAATCACCGACGAGGGAACCTTTACATACAACATCAGCGGGGCGGTATTCTCTGAGATGCCCATTGACGACTGCATGGAGAGCCGTGTCGAGGTCATCTCGTTGCAGTCGAACCCTTGTTGGGAGGAGGCCCTCCTTGGCTGTCTCGAGGCGACCTGACTAACGCAGTTGGCCCGCCACCGAAAGGTATATGCCCTGACTAAACGCCTCGCAGATAGATCTGAGAAGATTGATTTACGATTTTGCCGTTATGCTCCCCGGTGACGGTGAGAATGAGCGACTCATAGCTCGCACCATCAGTCAACTCGTATCCGAAGCTGACGCTACCTGATCGATCGTCTAACGGTATTTCTCTAACATCGAGGACAACATTGCGTGTTCCTTGAACCTTCAATGACACGTTCTTTGAAAACATAGGCCTTGAAAAGCTGATGGTCATTGCACTTTTCTCCCCTACCTGCACCCGCGCCATAGCGGGATGCACCACATCGAAAACTGGCTTTGGTGGCACCAACCCAGCCATCCGGGCGATGGTGCCCTCTACCAGCCCCATATTGTTAGGGTTGAACATCATGTGGTCATAACAGGCAAAGGAGGCGCCCGATACGCTCAGTAGATACAAAGTAGCCAATATGCTGAATGTCTTGCTCATTTTGCTCTCTCGCTTCGACCTGGAGCGTATCCTCAACGCCCAACGATCTCAGGTAGCATCTTTAGCCGCAGTATACATCTTTATCGAGGGGGCGGCAGCGGCCGCCAGTGTGGCTAGAAGCACCATGACCAGCATCAGCGCCGCCTCGGGCGTAAATAACGTCGTGTCTAAATACAGACCAAAGCGCGAGAAGACGGCGTCCCCGACTATAAGCAGTGCTGCATAGAGGCCCACCCCTCCAATGCCCATGCCCAACGAGCAAAGGATCAGTGCCTCCATTTCGACCAAGCAAAAAAGATACAGGGGGCTCGCACCCATCATCCGTAGCAAATGAATCTCTTGGCGTCGCTCTCTAATAGATGCCAGTAACACCGCCCCCATACCGAGTACAGCAGCAAGTAGTACCAGGGCCGAGATCAATCGCAGCACATTTTCAAACATGCTCATCATCTGCCATAGCTCTGACAGTGCAACGCCCGGCAAAATAGCCATCAGCGGCTCTCCTGCAAACTCATTGATCTGACGTTGCAAACTGAAAGTGCTCATTCTCGACTTAAGGCCGAGCATAAAGGCTGTAATGCTCTCGGGCTCCGTAAATTCGCTCTCACTCTCACTCTCACTCTCACTCTCACTCTCACTCTCGCTATTGCTTTGCGATGAGAACGCACCAACGGGGATCATAGTCCCACCGGCATGCATTGCCTCAATACCTTCCAGCCGCACATGAATGGTCTGATCGACTGGGGTGCCGGTAGGTGCCAACACACCTACAACAATGAACGGCTGATTGCCATGTTTGGTAAAGCTGGTGCTAGCCAATCCATGGGCGAGAATAATCTCCCTGCCCACGGAATAACCCAGAGCCGATGCCACTTCCGAGCCCAAAACCGCGTCGAAGGTGCCTTCAAAAGCAGTCCCTTCGGAGAAGGTCAGACGGCGCTTTTTGCCGAAGCTGAAGTGATCGAAGAAAGCCTGCGCTGTGCCCACGACGCGGTAACCCTCATGGGAATCACCTAACGAGATTGGGATTGCCCATGCGACATCATCTGATTCAGCGATATCGCGATAAGCCTGCCAGCTGATGTTATCTGTGGGCGAGCCGATACGGAATACGGAGTAAAGCAGCAGATTCATCGAGCCAGTCTTGGCCCCAACGATCAGATCCACACCGGATACGGTGCTAGCGAAACTGTCGCGGGCTTGCTGCCTGATCTGCTCGATACCCAGCAAGACAAAAACGGCGACGCTTATAGCCATCAGTGTCATCGCCGCAGAGCCCTTGCGACTCAGTAAGCTGCCCATTGCCACTTTTAGAAACACGAGTTAGGAAGGCCTTTGTGTAATGTCGTATAGCGCCTCGAGGCGAGTGAAGTGCTCCGCGAGCGCCATATCATGACTGACGAATATCAAGGTCATATCGCGCTTGCTTATCAGTTCCATCAATATTGCGAGGAAGTTATCGCGGTTTTCGCTATCAAGGGAGGACGTCGGCTCGTCGGCAATCAAAAGCGCTGGTGAGTTGATTAAGGCTCTCGCAATCGCCACCCTTTGCTGTTGCCCCATGCTGAGATTTGACGTTGGTTTGGCCCAGTCCGTCTGCTCAATCATTAAGGAGTTGAGGAGTGCGCTTGCCTCGTCACGCCACTGCGCATTGCCGGCGGCAGAGAACGTGCTGGCCAGTCCGATGTTGTCGATGGCATTTAGATAGGGGATGAGATTGAAGCGCTGGAAAACACAGCCGATGTTGTTCGCCCGAAATCGATCTCGCTGCTTGGCGGACATTTTATCTAGGCGTTGATCCATCACGGCTACCTCCCCGCGGGTACAGGTCAGTAGTCCGCTCAGGATATTAAGTAAGGTTGTTTTGCCAGCGCCCGAGGGGCCATGGATAAGAACGCGCTCGCCACGATTGACAGCCCACTGCGTAATGTTCAGCAATTGCCCTTGGCGATCACCTCTATATGAAAATTGAACTCTATCCAGCTGGACAGCCATGAGCTGTTTGCGGTCAGGCGACCGACCCCCCGTCATAAAGGAGTAAGATGATATTCTAACACGCAAATATTGCAGTGATTCGAAACGCAAGGTAACGAGTGTGTGAGGAACTTTTTGTGAAGCAATTTTTAAAGCCATTGTTATGGGCAGGGCTATTGCACTTAGCAGGTGTAGGCAATGGTGCCTGGGCAGAAAGTGACGCGGTGAGCTCTGAGGATAAGAACGCCTTTCAGACCGTGGAGTGGGCTGACCTAATTCCACCGGAAGTTTTGGAAATCCTGCTTAACCCGCCCAGCTATATCACCGAGGTTGAAGACGGGTCATCAGAGGATCAGATAACCAGCCAGATTAAAAATACGTTGGCCGAGAACGAGGAAGATGCCTATCGGCGGGCGCTAGCCTCAACAGATGTAAATCCAGCTATGGACGGGCTAAAGATCCGCATTCCCGGTTTTGTGGTCCCGCTTGAATTTGATGAGGAACAGACCATCAGTGAGTTCTTTCTGGTGCCTTATTTTGGTGCGTGCCTTCACATGCCACCTCCACCACCTAATCAAATTATTTTGGTAGAAGCTGCTGAGGGCGTTAGGATGTCAGCGTTATACGAGCCATTCTGGTTGGAAGGTGAGGTGAGCACAGTTGTCACTGAAAATGACATGGCTAAGTCAGCTTATTCCATGCAGTTGCACAGGCTGTCGCCGTACAGCGAGTGATTGCCCTAGTTTCGTAAGTTGACCTGGGGTGATTGCGGTGTGGCCTTACCAGTGCCTTGACCCCAGTCTGCCGCCCATAACACGTCGATTCGTTCCAGGCCAAAGGGCAGTGCACCGCGTTTAAAGGCTATTCGCGTTAGCGCCTCGTCGCTGTCACATTCGAAAGTATAATTAGCCGACACATCGCTATGAGAATCAGTGTCGGATGCTTCGTCGTCGTGGTCTGCATGATCCTCTGTGTGACCTGCGTGATCGTCCGTGTGATCAGCGTGTTCCTCTGCATGGTCCGCATGCTCATCCGTATAACCGGCATGTTCCCGTGGCTGCGACTGAGCGTTATCGACGCCTATGATGGTTGAAACATCAACGGCTGCGCCAATCAGCTCGCAGGATTTGCCCTCCAGAACAAACAAGTCGCTCGCGGCCATTAAAATGGCCTCGGCACGCTCAACCGCCGCCTTTTGCTCCGCTGTCACGGCAGCAGTTTCAAAGCCCACCAGACTTTGTGCTGGGGCGTTAAATGTTAACTGCACGCTTCTTCCCTCTGAGGATAGAAGAAGTTCCGCAGCCCCGTGCTCATGTGCACCTCCCGCGGCCCAGGCGGCTTTGCAGCAACAAACTATTACGCCGTAAATCGCAATGCGCAGAGGTTTACTGGTGTGTGCAGCACTCATGATGTGTCTAGTGCGCATCTGCGGACCTGCATAATCTGAAGTTCAGTGCATGACTGCAAGCGACGATGCCGGATCCCAAAAGAGTACCGGCAGTCTCCAGTGACTCACCACCCATGTCGTGGCCTAGAAGTGCAGAGAAAACGAGAATGCAAACTCCAGCGATTCCCAAAGCCACCACCGCAAGATTTCTGTGCAGACGGCAACCGAAAGTCAATGAGAAAACGCTGATGGGGATAATGGAGGCCAGTAGTCCAAGGTGGATTCGTTCGTCATGCAAACCGACCAGAGTGGCGGATGGGAAAAGTGCAACCAACAGCGTCAACATTATGCAATGCAGGGCACAAGCTATGGATAACCCGATAGCCGCCTTATCGCCTGTTGGGATATTGAGAATTTGTGTGATCATGAGTTTGCTGTCCGACCTTGGCTTTGCTCGCACTGTCCGCACCGGCCTTTGATTTCTAAGTGTGGGCTGATGGCGCTAAATCCTGCGGTATGGGCTGCATTCTGAAGCGCATGAACCGCTTCGTCTGATAGAAAGATTTCTTCGACATGCCGGCAGCTGCCGCAGATCAGGAACTGCGATTTATCGTGCTCGTGTGAGCATGCAATATGTGCACAACAGACGTACTTGTTTGCGATATCTAATTTATGAATGACATTCTGCTCTTGAAAGAGATCTAGTATTCGGTAAACAGACATGGCTGGCATATTGCTGTCGCTGCCCGCATTGCATCGCTCCGCGATTTCGTAGGCAGACAGGGCAACGTCGGCTTTGACCAGGACCGACAATACCTGCCTACGCCGCTTGGTAAACCTGATACCCCCCTGAATGCATTTTCGTTCAGCGGCGCTCATCACAGTTTGGTAGTCAACCATGCTCATTGGTTATCGGTGGTTTAAGTTTCTCTACAAGAAAGCGGTAACTATATCATTTAAGAGCCTTCCGACCGCATTACGAGGCGGGTCCCTGCAGTATGCAGGTATATTCCCTCAAAATAGGAGCCACACGGGCACTACCGACTTTGCTTGCTGACTTTGTTAGTCTCTCTTGGCTCTCCGCAGGGTAACGATGATGAAAGCAGCTGTATTCGAGGGTCCAGGGCGGCCACTGGTCGTCAAGGATGTTCCCACGCCTAAGATCAGCGATTCCGAGATGTTGGTCAGGGTGCGTCGTTGTGGTATCTGCGGCACGGACATCCACGCCTCTCGAGAGGGGCCTTTTATGGCACCCCCCGAGACCGTCTTTGGACACGAGTTCGTAGGCGACATTGTTGAGGTTGGAGCCGCGGTGCCCGGTGGACAGTTCGCACCTGGCGACCGTGTTACCTCCCTGCCTTTCATTGGTGAAAAGACCATTGGTCTCGGTGAAATCTCAGGTGCGTACTCAGAGTATGTCAAGGTGGGTCATGAACTCGTGCTGAAGATTCCAGAAAGTCTGGACGATGACCGTGCTGCGCTGATCGAGCCGCTGGCAGTAGGGTTGCACTCAGTCAAAATGGCTGAAGGAATCGCAGAAAGAGATGTATTGATTATTGGTGCCGGCCCTATCGGATTAGCTTGCGCTATCTGGAGCCGTTTCCTTGGCGCGCGTTCGGTCGTTTTAAGCGAGATGGCGGAAGCGCGTCTGGAAATGGCGCGCAAGCTCGGATTCACAGATTTTGTTGACCCGGCTGGCGACGTGGGCACGCAGTTTCAAGCGTTGACAGGCGCGGCGCCAGCGGTGCAGCTTGAGTGTGTTGGGGCCCGTGGCATGTTACAGGCCTGTATCGACCGAGCGCCAGCTAAAAGCGTAATCATGGGTATCGGCGTCTGCGACCAGCCTGATGAAATCGTGCCGCTGACGGCTTTCATTAAGCAACTGCGCATCCAGTGGGCAGTGGGCTATGACCGGGAAGACTTTCAGTACGCCATAGACATGATGGTAGCGCAACGATTGGACGCCAGCGCCATGATCACCGACGTGGTTGGCCTTAACGAGGTGCCGGACGCTTTCGAGGCGCTGCGGAGTCCCGCAAATCAATGCAAGGTCCTCATCGATCTGACGCGTTAAGCACACGCATCGTGGGTGCGCTTGCGTTGAGTTTGGTGTTACCACTGGTATCAGTCGTCCGAGTCTTTTTCGAAACTGGACTGCCCACTTTAATATTATGTCTATAAAACAAATAGTGATGCACGTCTGCGATACTTAGATCTTGAAATACGAGGGGAATGTAACGTTTATTTCCCATAACACGTGTCGTAAGTTTGCGATTCCTTTTACACAGGCTTGGTAGGAGATTTCCATGAGTGCGTTGAAAAATATTTTTTCTTGGCTTGGTCGATTTTTAGCGAAAGTAAGGGTCTTCGTGCTGGACCTTGGAACCGCACTCATTTTGATTTCCCTTACGATCGCTATTATTGGTGCGTTGACCTCTTCTGAGCCTGATGTGACTGATCTGAGTGGCAGGGTGCTCCTAATCAACCCAGAAGGTGTAGTGGTTGACCAAGAAGTTTTCAACTCCGAGTCGTTGTTGAGTCTGGCCACAGATTCTGCGGCGGAGCAGATTCAAACCAGAGACTTAATAAAGCTCATAAAGGCAGCAGCGCAAGATGAAAACATACCCGCTGTAGTTGTCGATTTCTCATCCACAGATTTTGCGGGACCGACTACGGCAATCAATGTCGCAAAAGAACTAAAAGGGCTCCGCGACTCTGGCAAAAGAGTAATTGCCTTCAACGATCGCTTGTCTACCACGTCCTATCTTATGGCCTCTCAAGCTTCTGAGATATGGTTTCATCCAGTCGGGAGCATCAGCGTTAGGGGGCTGGGTGGGATGAGAAACTACAACAAGGAACTTTTCGATAACCTCAAGATCACCATACATAATTACTCCCAAGGAGACTTTAAATCTGCGACTGAACCGAGTTGGCGATCAAACATGTCTGAGAATGACAGGATGCAGAGAGAGGCCCTGCTGTTCCCTATTTGGGATGAAATGAAGAACCTCATGGCAGAAGGGCGTGGGATTGAAGCAAGCGATATCCAGCTCTTTGCAGACAATTACGTTGGGTTTTTTGGTGAGGCTGCAATAGGCAATATCGCCTACGCGCAGGCAAACAACATTATTGACGGCACCAAATCATTCCCGGAATTCCGTAAGTACATGATTGAAGAATTCGGGGAAGATAAGGAGGCTGAGACAGAGACCTACAAAACTATCTCTTATGAGGAGTACGCAAAACAAATAGATGATGGCTTCTCAGATAGCGACAATCATATTGCAGTTATTACTGCGGAAGGCGCAATCATGGAGGGAGAGATTTCTCAGGGCGTGGCAGGTGCCGACGGAATCGTAAGGCAGATTAGATCTGCACATGAAAATGACAACACAAAAGCTATTGTTTTCAGAGTTAATAGCCCGGGCGGTTCTATAATCGCCAGCGAAATGATGAGGGATGAATTGCTGGCCGCCAAAAGAAAAGGCATCAAGGTGGTGGTCTCCATGGGTGACTATGCAGCATCGGGCGGCGTGTATATCTCAACGCCAGCTGATTACATTTTTGCTGAACCCACAACCATAACCGGTTCTATAGGTGTAGCTATTGCCCTGCCGACTTTGGAAAACGCAATGGACTACATCGGAGTCAATTTCGATGGTGTTGTGACCTCGAAACACGGCGGCTGGGATCCGACTCAAGCTATCGATGCTGATTTAGATAAGCTTTTTGCAAGCTGGGGTGCTGAGGCTTACGGTAGATTTATAGACTTTGTTGCTGAGTCGAGATCCCAATCACACGAAGACATCAAAGCGATTGCAGGCGGCAGAGTCTGGATTGCAACAAGCGCTAGAGAAATAGGCTTGGTCGACGAAATTGGAAGTATTGATGATGCAATTTCCTTTGCGGCCAGCCTGGAAGAGTTAGAGGACTATCGAATTAAATATTATCGCGAGGAACTCTCTTCTGAGGAGGTGCTACTCAAGGAGTTACTAGAAAATTTTGATGTGTCTCTTGCGGAACCCTCAGTGTTATCAGCGCTTGATGGCGCAGCGAGCCTGTACGAAAAATTAGTAGACATTCATGAACCCAAGGCATTATTCACTTGCGAGCTTTGTCTGGTAGATCTCGATTAACCTCTCAGCCAAAGCAGCTGAAATTTACTAGTGCGCAGTTTGGTTTACCACAGGAATACTCATCTGTGAGAGATTACTTTTATCTTGATGTGGTTGCTTGAGCGCTTTATTAGACCATGGGGCGAACCGGCGAGTCGCGCGGTAAGCTGCGCTGCTGAGTTCGATGTGCCACCAAAGACCGACGCGAATCACTTCTTTTAGGTTCTGACTTGTGCGTGGTTACATTGATATTTGCTAACGCTGCCGCGCTGTCAGTTGAGAATCTTCTTAACCCCACTGCCCTTGAGCTGCATACCCACGCGGTGGCCGATGCACTCACATCGACTCGGAGACTACTATGAGATTGATTTCCTTTACCGAATCCTCAAATACGCGCGTTGGTCTGCTTCAGGGCGAACACGTAATTGACCTATCACAGGTTGCCCCTAGCTTGCCCAGAAATATGCTAACTTTTTTGGAGGCAGGTGATGACGCCATGCTGCAGGCTGCCCGGCACACAAATGCCGCGGGGCACTATTTTGCGTCAGATGTGACGATTGAAGCGCCTTTGAGAAGACCGCCGAAGATATTGGCGATTGGCTTGAACTACCGAGCCCACGCCAAAGAAAGCAACATGGACATTCCCAAGCACCCGATGGTTTTCACAAAACAGGCAACTTCAGCCAATGGGCCCTATGCACCGATTCATTCGCCCACAGAGACTGAGATGCTCGATTACGAAGGCGAACTGGGCGTGGTGATTGGCAGGCGTTGCCGCCGTGTCAGCAAGGAGGATGCAAATAGGGTGATTGCAGGCTTTTGCGTTTTAAACGATGTAAGCGTTCGCGAGTGGCAGTTTTTAACGACACCACCACAGTTCACGATGGGTAAATCTTGGGATACCCATAATCCCTTTGGCCCAGCCATCGTGACTTCTGACGAAGTTGACCCACACAATCTCATGCTCCGCACCTTCGTTAACGGCGATTTGCGCCAAGAAACTAGCACAAATGATCTGATCTTTAATTGCTATGACATTATTGAATTCTTGACCACGGCTTTCACCCTAGAGCCTGGTGATGTCATCGCGACAGGTACCCCAAGTGGCGTGGGCATATCCATGCAGCCACGGGGAACGCTAGAGCTTGGCGATGTAGTGAAGGTTGAAATTGACGGCCTCGGATTTATAGAGAATGAGGTCATCGCTGAGCCTGAAACCGCCACAATTCAGTGAGCTCCGCCGCTCCAAATAGAACCTTTGATGTGGTTGTTGTCGGGTTCGGTCCCGTTGGGGGCTTGGGCGTGGTTGTTACTGCTCCGGCGGGGTTGAGAGTCGTTGCCTTTGAAAAATTACCTCTGGGCTCTGTCAAGTGCTGTGAAGCTAGACGGTAAGATGAACTGGGCGCTTCAATCTACTGGTCTTACGGAGCCGGTTCAGAAATCAATGCAGCCGTGTCCCCACGGTGAACGAGCAAGGGTCAAGTAAGTTATGAACTGAGGACGGTGCAGCGCCGTGTAGCCTGTAAGAGGGAATTGCTACTGTGCGATTCGCCTAGTAGCCTTCTGTAGTGCTGTTCCTCTGAGCGAATAGTGTTGACTTCCGCTTCCATTAGCGCACCCAGCGTATCGGATCAGGAGGTGAAAAGAAGGGGGGGGGACAGCTTGAGCCAGTCATCGTGCTGTAAGAGGCCGATCGTTGCTCCCGTTGTTGCGCAGACCGCAGAAACCGAGGTCCTGTTCTAGCGTGTTGCCGAGCCTTGTACGCTCGCTAAAGTAAAGCCCGGGCTGCATTCTCATGAACAGCTTCGGATACTGTGCGCGAACTTTTCGGAGCGTTGATCGACCCGTGTGGTAGCCAGTTCTCTAGGCATGGTTCGCCCACTGGCTGCGGGGTAGTATCGATCGCTATGGCCAAGCATATTTTTTACCTGTTCCACCTCATCATCTCCGCGACCACGATCTCGCTAGTCGCGCTGGATGCGTGGATGGGCAGAACCGGACTGCTTACCCGGTACACCCGCGAGAACGGGTTCTTCGAGATTGCCAGCAGTATCTTGTTGTTCTGCGCAGGACTTTACCTACTCTATGTTTCACGCAAGTTGTTGCCTGCGGGGCTCCGCCTTGCGGTCCGTGTACTCGCAGTGCTCTTCATAGTCGGTGCCCTAGAGGAAATAAGTTGGGGGCAACACCTCTTAGGTTTTGAAACCGGCGATTTCTTCGCAAACAACAGGCAGCAGGAGACGAATTTGCATAACTTCTTGCCACCGTGGTTGTTCGGCCTCATGGTGAACCTCGGCTTCTATGTCATATTCGTCTACATTCCGATCTGCGCGCACTTGTTCGAGGAACACCTAGCGAACACTCGGCAGTCGCTGTTGGAGGTACTGACACCTTTGCTGCCTTCGGTGCACCTACTACTGGTGTTCTGTTTCGGTTTTGCTTTGCAGAAATACTTTATCTTAGAGACCCTTAGCGATACGGCTGCCCTGGTTATCGCCCTAGTGCTGGTTGGCATCGTGGTTCTCAGAAAACCGAAAGCACTGCTCGTTTTGCACCTCCTCTTTATTCTTGCGGCGACCGGCTTCTTCATGTTGAGCAATTCCGCTTTTAGCTATGAGAATGTGCAGTACGAGATACGAGAGCTCATTTTCATCTACGCGATGATCTACTGGGTACTCCGCAGCTTGCACACTTGGCAAACATCAACGCACCCACAACCCCTTATCTCCAAAAGTGATGTGGTCTAGTGAGCGGGTGCAATGCTCTCGAGAGGCAATCAAGGTCGCGAACGCCTCTAAAACTAAGTCTTTCAACCCCCAACCATCGCGAGCAGACCAATACCCTGAATTCGCCAATTTGAGTCCACTGTGGCTGCTGCGATTTTTTGGAAATTAATGGCTGCAATATATTTTGGTAGGACTGGACGAACTCGAACCCCCAACGTCTGACGTCTCACTGCCTGCTGGCCGCGACAAGATGCGCGTGGACGCCTCGTCATTAGTGGGAGCTCGTTGGTTTGGAAATCGCTTATGGGCGGGCTCTTTCATCGATCCTATTGCTAAACGGACGGGGTCACAAGCGGACCTTCAGGCGGGAAGACGACGCCGGCTACAAAGGCATAAGCTTTACTTTTCAGTCATTCTTGAGTTTTGAAGGCAGCTCTTTTTAGAGTTTCCTCCCTTTGGCCGGATCATTATGGACTTGTGGCTCACCCTCTCGATACGTAATAGGGCACCCTCGACGGAGGCTAACTATTTTTGTGATTGCTACGGTTACCTTTCAGATCAGGGTTTTCGAAAAGGCCTTGTAATGCAGGCGGAATGAAAAAACTTACCCCGTTTAAACCGGTCTGGGGGATGTGCCCTCTGCAGGTGGTTCTGTGTCAACTGACGTGGCTGGGTGCATCCATATCAGCTCGAGGCCCTCGCTAGCAGAAAAACATGCTGCTGCTACTTCCTATTAAAGGAAAACTGCCGCTAGGTGCTGCTCAATAACTCCGACAGAGCTGCAGCATATTGACCTTTCGTTTTCTCAAAAACTACTCCCAACAAAGCCGATTCCAAACTACTTTAAATGTGTCCCTTTGATGTCCTGCGCCGACTCTTCCAGTAAATCGAAGCTATTTAAGTGTCATGTAGCTCTTTTTCCACTCTGAACTTTAGACGAGATGACCTTACCCGTTAATTCATTGTGCACTTGGTTGCTTCAGGGCTGCTGCAAGGTCTTCAAGGTCAACCAGCTCCTTTACTACACCCAACGCTGAAAGAAGGTCCTTATCGTCACGACAGCGGCGCCAGCGGCAAAGCTGATCTACGATTTGGTTGCGCAGATAGACTGTTTCCGCCGCGAGCAACCTCTCGCGAAGCTCATAAGATTCCATAATGTCCCCCACTACGTCTGTGCGCAGTCATATTCATATTACCCTTACGACGATCCACTTAACCTTTCAAAGAAGAACTCCACGTAACCGTCTCGCCAAATCTCTGCCAGAGGCAGCACTCAATCGCTCTATTTTTTTGTCCCTGTGTTGTAGGCTTTCCGCGCCCATTGGACCCAAATCTGATACACCACATCGCATGTGGTTATTGCCGCGACCAACTTGCAGAAAAAACTCTGTCTCGTCAGATCTCGCATCACACGTTTTTTCAGGCAAGGTTTTCGGAGTTTTCTTCCTTATCTTGGTGGTCAGCCTTTTCTGATTTCCTGTGGCGTTTGCCCTCTCTCCTTTTTACTTGGCAATCTCGCGCAGCCTTCTTTCAGACGAATAATTAGTCTTTTTCATTTCTGAGGCCCTAACATGGTGACGCAGTTCGAAAGGGATATTTTGTTAGCGCTGACTACCGTAGTCGTGATGCCCCTTCAAACGTAAAGACTTAGATTCAGAAGGCAACTTTTAGCAAATTGTACCACTAACCACCTGCATAACCACCTGCGACAGCCAAACACGCCATCAGCCAAACGACGGTGTAGATCGATTAGAGATGGGTTAATACGTTTTTACTAAAAGCTCTTGCTAATGAATCGAGGATTTTTCAAAGGGTTCGATTGAAAAGCTCGTGTCCAATTTGTATTCGCGGTGACTTGGATTTACCGGCACCATCCTTTCCGCGGAGGTGGTGCTGTGAACGACCAACACCTTAGGGAAGAGGAGCGCATCGGTGATTACTACTTTTCCGCTTTATCGCTCACGGACTGTGATGCGACAAGACTTAACTTTTTTTAAAATAAAGGGATAGAAACAGCAGCTTAAAAATTTCGTAGGACCAAGCGCATACAAACCTTTTACCTCCATAGCGTCAGCTCCGATTGGCCGTACCGAAACATGCGTGGACGACATAAACCTAAACTAATCATCTCCTAGGACAATCTCCATGGGCATCCGAAAATATGACTGGTTTGAGGTCGATCCTTAGCAGTTAGTTATTACCCAGCCTAGAAAAGAGAAAAGCAAACTGATCGGCGCGCTCCTGTAAATACTGATCTCGAGTTGAACCAATTCCGTGCCCCGCCTGAAAATCAACTCGCAATAAGACGGGATTATTGCTTCCTGTGGCGGCTTGTAATCGAGCTGCCATTTTCCCTGACTGCCATGGCTCAACCCGAGGATCATTGAATCCGTGGCTAAGCATCACGGCAGGGTATTCCACGCCATTCCGCACGTTGTGATAGGAGCTCATTGCCAAAAGCGCGTGAAAACCCGCTTCTTCTGTGACCGTCCCAAACTCCTTGATATTGGGCACGCCATTGGTTGTTGTTTCGGCTCTGATTGTGTCCAGTGAGCCCACGTCTATGATCGCAGCTCCAAAGAGATCCGGCCGTTCGGTGATGGCTCTCCCTGCGAGTATCCCCCCAGCGCTGCCTCCCCAGGGCGCCATGTGGGCTGCGCTGGTATAATTTTCCCGAACCAGATATTCCGCGGAGGCGATGAGGTCACGCCACGTGTTTGGTTTGGTCTCCATGCGGCCTGCGTAGTGCCACTCCTGGCCGTACTCACCCCCGCCACGGACATGAGCGATCGCCCAGACGCCACCTCTTTCGAGCCAGGCAAGTCGAGTCGCGCTGAAGCCGACGTTAATCGACGAACCATAGCTACCGTAGCCATAAACTACTGTTGGATTTTTCCCATCAAGCGCCAAATCTTCCCTGTGAAGGATTGTGAGAGGGATCATGACACCATCATGAGATGGGATAACCAGCTCCTTGGCTATATAACCTTCGAGGTTATCGAAATCCCCCGCGGGAATCATGCCCGTATCGGTGAAGGTCGCGGTGTCGGGATCGTAGGCGTAACGAACACCTCCCTGAATCCAAGTCGTCTCGTAAATAAGCGCACCTGGTATGTCAGGTGCAATTGATGAAAGGTAGGTAGCGCCACCCCGAGGCGGAGACAACTCCTCGAGCGCTACGTCTGGCGCCCATCGCATAATCATCCCAATGCCGTCTCGCTTTGCCGAGATATAAAGGGCATCTGCGGCCACACTTACGCTCTCGATAACCAGCTCTCCAGCTGGAACGACGTCTCGTGACGATGCCATGTCAGGATCATTGAGACTCAATTCGACTAACTTGAAACGTGGCGCTTGCTTGCCGGTAACGAGATAAATTTTGTCACCGATCACAGCAAAATCCGTAACTTGGTCGGACTCATCGCAGAGCCGTGACCACGAAATATCCCCACTTAACATTCCAGCACGAGGCGCAGTGAATAAACTAATTTCATTATTGTCGCCGTGTTTCACCTTCAGCACCGCATAGGAAGATCTTGGGCTCAGCCAGACGCTGGGGAAATCGGTTTCTAATATTGGGAGGGAAGCTGAATGTCCGTAAGCCGCAATCAATTGATCATTTTCGGCAGCAGTATCAAGTCGATGGAACATCACCCGTGTTTGTTTGTACTCTTCTGTGGACGGAGCATCGTCGGCAAGAGCACGTCGCCTGCTGTAGAAAAACCCCGATTCGTCCTCTGACCATTGCGGCCAGTTATAAGCTGTCTCAATGTTATGGATGGGGCTTCCGATAACAGCCCCACTAGCCACATCGAGGACATAGTAAGTGGTTTGCTCGGATCCTCCCTGAGCTAAACCATAGACAACGAAATCTCCCGTAGGGGAGGGCACATAGCCCTCGAGGCTGTAATGCTGCTCTGAACCACTACTCATCGATTCGGGATCGATCAAGAGGCGCTCCTGACTATTTTCTGAAGCCCGAAGGTACAGCTTGTAGAGATTTTCACCACGATCGCGACGCAGATAAAACTGCATGCCATTGGACAAACGCTGCACACTGCCAGTAGTAAACGGCGCACCTTGGTCAAGCTCCTTTAATCGATCAAACAGGCGGGCGCGAGAATCCAATCCATTGAGATACGACTCGGTATAGCTGGCTTGCACCCTGAACCATGTCTCGACCTCGGGATCCTCTAGATTTTCCATGTATCGGTAGGGATCTTGTACCTCAACACCCCAATGTGTATCCGATACAGTTATGATTTTGGCCTCAGGTTGAATCCCCCCTTGTGAGCTGGGGTAGCCTTGGTTTTCTATTTCCACACCATCGCAGCCGGTTACTGTAGCCATACTCATAACTCCCGATAATCCCAATGACGCCAGTGGCCCATATGCTTTCTTATTTAGCGTTTTCATAAGTGGTTCCCTGATTCGCAAATCCCTGTGACGAAATTGCGCTTGGCCCATGTACAGGCGTTCACCTTTACCAGCGCTCCCATTCTGATGGATTTTTCCCCATTCTGAATCGTTGATTTTTTGCCTAGCTCTCTCAGAGCAAGGCTGATTGGCCGCCCCAAAAACCGCATGGACTCCCTCAAAGTCAGTATTTGACGAGTCAGGACTGAGCGCTTTTGGTTGACCATGACCTCAGGCTTGCAGTCCGCAAATTTTGCGTCGATGCAATCTTCTGATATTTGTCTATCTTCTCGCAGGCAGGTAATTTGAGTAACGGCTCTTACACTGTGTGACTTCTGAGGTAATGTGATGGCAAAAAGCGCTGTTTATGCGTTGTCCGCAGCCGTGTTTATTACAGGCGCCCTTGCCGCCTGCGGTGGCGGTGGCGGTCCGGCTGCTACCCCCCCAGTCCCATCGGCAACCGCGACGCCGAGTCAAACTGGATTCTCAGTGGGTGGCAGTGTAACGGGGTTGAAGTTAAACCGGCCGATAGTGCTATCTCTCGGTGATCAGCAGCTGTCGGTTCAGGAAGATGGGTCGTTCGTCTTTCCAGAAAAGCTGGAGGAGGGCGCAGAATATGAGGTGTTAATAGCTGCTGAACCCCCTCGCTTTAACTGCGAAATATCCAATAACTCCGGGACGATCACTGAACAAGACGTTGACGATATTGAGATCCAGTGTGAAACAGACAATAGCCTAGATCTTTTTTCGCTTGATCGCTTGCACTCCATAAAACTGACAATGACGATTGACGAATGGCGAGCATTTGAGCTTGACACCATTAGAGCCAATTACTCGGTAAAAAATGCTGACGGACGTGCTAGCCCACTTACCTCTTTTTCACACAGCGAGGTTTATCGTCAGGCAGATTTCGCGTACTTGGACGACGATGGCGAAGAGATAGTAACGGTGCCCAAGGTTGGCTTCAAAATGCAAGGTAACACGAGTCGCCAGTACCCCGTTGACACCTCGGTAGAACCAAATAGGCCGAGAAGATTTAGTTTTTCAATCAAATTCGACGAGGAATTTGATGAAGATGAGGGTGTCTATTCCTGTATTGATTACAACGGCGTGCCAGCGGCTGTTGAGGGTTATCCCTGTAAGGAAATTATTGGCCAAGACTTACCGGACTATCCAGACGCCGACGGAAGAGAGTTTATGGATGTGGAGAAGATCCGATTCAGATTCAATCGGGACGACCCAACATACCAGCGAGAGGTGCTTACCCATGAGCTACTGAACGATATAGGTATCCCTGCAGCTAGAGCGACACATGCAAAGGTTGAATTGGTTGTGACTGGGGACTCCGATCAGCGACTTTTTGGCGAACCATTGCCGCAATCTTTCAACATGGGTGTGTTCACCATGATGGAGCAGATTGATAAGCCGTTCCTCAAACTATTTTTTGACAAGAATGGATATCTGTTCAAGGTTGGTGCTCCGGGGAACCTAGCTGAGCCAGATGCCACAGATGAGAGTTGCTCACCTTACGAAGAATCAGATCTGTTTTACGATGAGAGTTTCTGCGTCATTGGCCGTGAAAAGTCTGATCCAGACTCGCGGTCGGAGTGGCTTGGGGAAGATAATTATTTGAATCCAGAATTCGTCAATTCAAATATCAATGGTGAGGGTTCTTCAGGCCCGCTATCTCAGTTTTTGCCCTATCAACCCACCTATGATCTGAAGACTAAGAAGAAGTCTTTGAGCGAGGCGCGGGAAGCTTTGCGAGAATTCGCGAAATTTGTACAGACACGTCCGAGTGCACAAGCCCTAGCAGAACACTTTGACGTGCCGGGGTTCATCAGAGCACAAGCTCTCGAGATCGTAGTAGGCGCAGTTGATCACTATGTGCGTGTCGCGAACAATTATTACCTCTATTTAAACGAGGATACGGGCCTATGGGCTTACATACCGACGGATTTTGATTACACCTTGATTGATACGCTTGGGCCAAATTGTGAAGAAAATCCTTCACTGGAGGTATGCAATCAATTCCTGAATGTCGAAGCTTTTACGGATCTTGCGTCCTCAACGGCATTTGATCTCGGAAGCAACAACCACTGGGCTGGCAGGTTCTTCTATCCAAACTATCCACCAATATTGTGGGAGATAGTTTTTTCTTTAGATGCTAACAGAGCAGCTTTGTATGAAGACATCAAGATGATTCTCGATGACTATTTCTCATGGGATCTCATCCAGCCTCGACTGGCGCTGCGAAGTGGCAGGATAGAGGCAGTGGTGGTCTCCACGGATGCCTCAAACCCTGAGGTGCTTGGCGGAGGAACGTGCCCTCAACAATACAACCCAGACGAAATAGCGGGTGACTCCTCGTCTTTTTGTGATAAAAACCGAGCATCAATTAGAGATTTTATCGAACGGAGACGAAGCACTTTGCTTCAGGAATACAACTTACGATGAGACGGTTTTGTGCTGCTGCCTTGTTAAAAAATGAGTATTTGAAGTCTTTATTTATACCAGATCACTATGTTGTTGTTGCGCAGGCATGAGTCAGCTAACAAAGTTAATCAATTATCCTCGCCCGAGATCGTTATACGCTGGCCTGTGACATAGCGCCCATCGTTAGAGCAAAGAAAGGTTGCCGCAGCGGCAATATCGCTCGGGTGACATACGAATCCAAAGGGAGACTTCTCGTCAATTTTTTTCAGGTCGCTGTTGCCTGTTGTAACTTCCACAATTCTCTTCCCCATGTCGGTTGCTACAAGCCCTGGTGCGATTATGTTGACCCGCATCCCGTTACTTTTTTCTTCATTCGCAAGAGTATGCGCCATGGCTTCAAGGGCAGCCTTGCTCACTGAATAAACTCCCGAGCGCTTGAAGTGTTTTTGTGCTGACGTTGAGGAAATCATGATGACATCGCTACGCTTCGCTGTACGCAATATTGGTACTAATGCTCGGCACAGCCAGATCGGGCCCCATAGATTTACTGACAAGAGACTATTCCATTGTTCGTTGGTTGCTTCACAGATTTCAGGACGATTAATAGCTGCGGAACCGAGGCCCGCATTATTGACCAGGATATCGACTTGACCGAAGTCCCTAACCACCTCGTCGGCCAGTTTCTGACAATCCTGCTCCAGACCTATATTTGCTTGATAGATCCTTGCTTCCCCCCCGCTAGCCAAAAGTCGCCTTGCTATCTCAGAGGCGGCTTTTCTGTTCTCGGTGAAGTTAATCGCAACCTTGGCACCCTCTAAAGAAAACCTCTCAGCAATAGCTCGCCCAATGCCCCTGCTTGCTCCGGTGATAAGGGCAGTTCGCCCTGCTAGCCTTCCTGAATAATCTGAGCTAATGGTCATGGTCTATTTGCAAAGGCTCCTTTTTACGTTTTGATTAACCCGAGGTGTGCGCGAAGCTAACTCGGTCTCAGTTAACTCTTGGAAATCAGATACGAGAGGCTTCATGAAGTCATTTAGTGGAGCCACTCTTAAAGAAGTCAACTGATTTGAGCCAGCCGATGCCCCCGCAATTGATCCACACGTGGCGCCACTACAGTCTTGATAGATGGGGATACGTCCATGTTGGGTAGCGTATTGTTGAGATGACAACTCCAAAGTCAACGTTTACCGAAATTCGTTAAGAATGATTCCAAAATCAGCCTCGATCAACGAATAAGAAAGGTTTAAAACAGGCCTTGCCGAGGTCTCGTAAGGCGATTACCTCTCGCTATGAGCCGGGGAGTGCGCGAAGCGTCCAGCGAGCAAAAAAAGATTATTTATGCAGCTTTGGGTGGGAGGAACAGGCGGATTCGAACCGCCGACCTCTGCCATGTCAAGGCCGATTGCGCGCACCAAGACACGCGTGGACACTCAAACCTTACATCAACAAAGGGAGAAGTTAAAAGTAGTGGTTCGTAGCCTAACGTTTGCGAAGATCCATCGTTGATACTCGTCCACGCCTGCGAGGTTGCTGATAACCTTGCCAAAGTTTGGCTGCCGCACGGGTTTGGTTGCCTCAGCGAGCGGTGCCTAGGTTTCGCCAACTGATGGCCGAAATCGGGAGTTACTGCGCCAAGAATCCCCCATCAATCGGATACACGCCACCAGTGCAGAACGATGCGTCGTCGCTCGCTAAGAACGCCACCATCGCCGCGACCTCGTCATCCGTGCCATATCGCTTCATGGCAATAAGTGATTCAAAACCCTCTTTGGCAGCATTGGGTGCACCCGGCGCCGCCTGTTCCTCGATGGATCTCATCATTGCATTGTCGATAGGAGCTGGCGCTATTGCGTTTACACGGACGCCTTGCTCGGCGAGTTCTAGCGCTGCAACTTCAACAAGACCCACGATGGCATGCTTACTTGCTGTATACGCCCCCAAGCCCGGGACACCTACTTTTCCCGTTACGGAACTTGTAACGATCACTGAGCCTCCATTGCAAAGTATGTGAGGGATGCAGTGCTTCATCGTTAGCCAAGTTCCGCGAATGTTTGTATTCTGCACCGCGTCAAATTCGTCTTGCTCTATTTCTAGAAGCGGTTTTATAGACCCCTCAAAACCTGCGTTACAGAACAAAATATCTATCCCTCCCATCTCGGAGATACTCCGTTCTGCTAGTGACTTGCAGTCTGTCTCGCTAGAAATGTCAGTAGGACAGATATAGACCCTATCGCTATCCAATGTGTCCGCCACTTTCGCCAGCGTTTCACCTGAACGCGCAGCCAGCATGACTGTGGCCCCCTCTGCGAGCAGGCGTCGCGCAGTCGCCTCACCTATGCCGCCTGTTGCTCCCGTAATTACAGCTGTTTTATCTTTGAGTCGCTTCATTTCCACTGATTACCCCTTTTGTTTTGGTATTCGGCTTAATCCTTGTCTATCTTTTCAGCCCATGCTTTGAGTTGTTCTAAGTAAGGATCGTCATCTGCTGTGCCGAGCATTTCGCCCACGAATACCTCACCAGTATTGCCGTCAATGGAGATGATATCTCCTGTTTGGATTTTGATTGTGCCAATTACAACGGCGTCTGTTGTAAATTGCATTCCCGCAGCACCCACTACCGCTGGCAGATTCCAGTCTCGCGCGATCACTGCGGCATGGCTCATTAGGCCGCCGAGCGACGTGAGTATGCCGGTAGCGACCGCCATGCCATGAACGTCAGCCGGAGAAGTTTCCGGCCGGATGAGCACCACCTCTTTTCCATCCTCCGCGGCCTCAATGGCTTCCTCAGAGGTAAATACAGCAAGTCCACTAGCGATACCTGCTGATGCGCCGAGGCCAGTGGTTATTGATTTTTTTTTGCCTGTTAGAATATTTATCGAGGATTTTTCGGTCAAATGGCGCTGAGTGATAGTGGCAAGAGCGTCTTTTTTATTCAGTTCAAAACGTTCTGAGTTTGCCAATTCCACCGCAATTCGGGAGGCGGCACGCGCAGTGCGTTTACCGACTCGCGCTTGCAATATCCAAAGCTTGCCTCGATCCACCGTGAATTCGACATCAACCATATCCTGATAAAAAATTTCTAGATGCTCGAGGTGAAGCTTGAGTTCCTCATACGCCGACGGGTGTGTGGCGCCGAACACAGAAATGTCAGAGGTGGCACTGTCTCCTGCGACTATGTCATCGCCTTGGGCATTACTGATCCAGTCACCGCAAATTTTTTTTTCTCCGGAGTTGGGATCTCGACTGAATACCACACCCGTGCCGGAGCGAGCACCAGTGTTTCCGAATACCATGGCTTGAACGGTTACGGCTGTGCCCAGTGATTCAGGGAGGCCTGTTTTTTTTCGATACGCCTGCGCAGTTGCGCTGTTACTGGATCGAATGACCGCATGAATACATTTATTAAGTAGGTAGCGAGCGTCGCACAATCGCTCACCCCCAATCCGCTCACTTATGACAGTTTCCAAATCTTTTATGTGATCGGGCAGGCCCGCTTGTTCAATGGTTTGAGCGTTGAACATGGGATGGTCGATATTCAATGTAGATTTGCAGAAACCTTCAAGGAAGCGCCGATATGAATCCAGCGCAAAAAAATGATCGCCAGTAATGTTTTGCAGCGCTGGCAATGTCAGCGGCGTAACGCCAACATTTAGTATTGTTTCCATCATTCCCGGCATGGACACACTTGCCCCCGATCTCACGGCTAGGAGTAGCGGGTTCTCGGGGTCTCCTAACTGTTTACCAGTCTCTCTCTCTAATCTGGCGATCGCGGTATTCATTTTGGCCGCGACGTTCTCAGTGACTTCAGATTTGCCCAACATTGCGCAGGTGTTCACTCCAATCGTGAACCCGGGAGGTGTTGGGAGTCCTAGCCTTGAAGTCATCGCCCACAGACTTGCACCTTTGCCACCGACAACGTCTGAGACTTCAGCAACGGTGCCGAAGTGGGGGTGATCGAAGTGGAAGATCATTTCGCGATTCATTCGAGAATTGTGACGGTTCCGGAGCTGCCGTTAACCTCAATGAGCGCTCCGTCTGGTATCAAACTGGTCGCATTTGTCGCTGACGTCACGCATGGCACACCTAGTTCTCTCGCGACGATTACCGCGTGGCTAATAGTCGCTCCAACGTCGACGACTACCGCTGAAACCGCTGAGAATAGCGGAGTCCAAGATGGATCGGTGTGTCGCGCTACCAGCACGTCATTTGGCTGCAGATCTCCGGGCTCCGATGGATCAGTGACCACTCTAGCTCGGCCCCTGAAGGTTCCTGCGCAGCCGGGTTGGCCATTGATGACTTGAGTTGATGAAAGATCTTTTGCGTCTCGTTCAAGCCATTCGCCTATTGGTGGGACTATGGAGTCAACAATAAAAGGCGGCTCTAAGCTCGCCAGCTTTTCACTCTCAATTTTTCTTTGGTTGATTAAATCTTGTGCATCTAGCGTGTTGCCAAGAAGTTGCTCCCACTCACTAACCATCAGCATCGAAAAGTCCTCAGGCGCTTTGAATACCCCCTCAGATGTGTATCTTGCTCCAAGCTCCCACATTGGCATTCGCATTTCGTGGGTCAGCAGTGCGCAGTTCGTTCGAGTTCGTTCTCTAGCGGCGAAAAAAGTGCCCGCAGCAGTTAAGGCGGCGTTGAACTGTCCGAGTAACTCGGCATCTTCTTTCAGCTTTGATTGGATTTCCGCGATAGCAATGTTTTTGTTTTCGCGACGGCTCGCTAACCTGGCGTCAGGTGATGCACTATCTTCCGCTCGGGCCATGATGGCTAACGCTGAAAGGGGAGCGGTTGGGTCCAATTCCCAGCATTTGGACGCAACCTCCCATTCATTCGGGC
Organism: Halieaceae bacterium; assembly: GCA_902631395.1. Taxonomy (GTDB): domain Bacteria; phylum Pseudomonadota; class Gammaproteobacteria; order Pseudomonadales; family Halieaceae; genus Luminiphilus. The sequence goes on from CACOYM010000004.1 coordinate 113,920, forward strand.
CTCGGAATCCGAACTCATCGATGAAGATTTGAAATTTAAAGCGGAACTCTTGGCAATCCGGATTAGGATCAGTGGCGATAGCGTCCATGGTCGCGCTGTTAACGTCGTCGAGATACTGCGACAGGCGTTCGCTAGCGCGCACTAGTCTCCCAAGCTCCCAAAGTCGTTTTGCGGGGAATGCTGAGTCCACCTCGCCGTCAACTGTCAATATGTCAGCACACAGATCGCTAGCACCTAAGGCTTCACAGATCTGGGCGATAACACCACTTGGTATCATGGAATGGTAAGTAGCCATGATATGTCTAATCCACAGGGGTTCCCAATGTTGTTCACAAATGTTGAGGCAGCGTTGGAAGAGCTCTTTATTGGAAAGCTGGCCTAAGTTAGGTCGATCCTCGCGGAGCTTGATCAGTTTGCCTCGCGTTTCCAGGAGTTCCGGCATGCTTGGGGACGATAGAACCCAAGTAATTGTGTCAGCTAGCTGTGCCTCGTGCTTGGTGGATGAATGTCCTATCTCTTCCACGTAGGGGGGCACGTCAGGTTGCTCTCCAAAAAAACTGGCATCAATGGCCTCTGGAGACAATCCTGGCGCCCGAGCTCCAAAAATTCTTGACGCTGATACATTGAGGTAGCCGTAACCGCCAAAGACACTGAGCATTTCCATGCGGTCGGGAGTGAACTCTTCAAGATCGAAAGCGCCGAGGTTGAAGAGTGCTTGCCGCCATCCTGGTTCTGAGTGGGGGATGCCCCACAAAGTCCAAGAGAAGGGCTTTACGACCTCTGGAAATACCTCGCCTATATTGGCCCTAGTAAATATCGGGAACTGCGAGGATGGCTCGTTGTCGACAGGCCATCTGCTTTTCGACAGGCTGTCCTGAGTGATGTGTGCTACCGCCCCGCTTCGATCGTAACCCATCGAATTTGCTCCAGAAAATTAATGATATTGACATCAGCGTCAGTCAAAAGTATACGTATTTGGAGTCGTTGGCAATCATCTTACCGACCGGCGCAAATACTAAGCGGATGCCTCGCGATATCCAAAATTGGAAACGACCTATGAACTCAAATTTAGCGGAGCAGGTGCGCAAGTCGAACGTGAGCGACACCGCAAATCGTGACATGGGGCACCCCACACAGGCTCTAGGGAAAAAAGTAGCGGGTGACCCCGACCTTCGCGCAGTTATCGGGATTGAGGAGGTGACGTTAAAGAGTCGGAGAGCCAAGCGTATGCACGAGAAATTGCTGAAGTCGGCCGCTATTGTTTTTTCCCAGAAGGGTTATACGGCCACGTGCATAGCCGATATCACTGCCAGTGCTGGCGTTGCTCATGGCTCTTTTTATCGATACTTCGAACACAAAGATGGCGTGTTGCAAGAATTGTTAGTTGGACTCTACGAAGAATTGGCTCAGGCCACGAGAGATGCCGCGACCGTCGGGGGTGACGATATACCTCCAACCGAGAGCCGTTTGAGGGAATTTAACCTCCGTTTCTTTCATGAGTATGCCGATCGCCGAGGACTCCTTAGAGTGGCCAGGGAGGCGGCGGCCAGCTCTGTAGACGGACGATTTAGAGACATTTGGTTCCTGATGAGGGGAAGATTTATTGATCGAACGAAAAAGCTGATTCAGCGCATGCAGTCACATGGCATGGCGATTGGTTTAGACGCCGAGCTGACAGCTGAGGCCCTAGGCTCGACCTCAGAGCAAATGGCATACGTTTTGGTGGGCCTGCCAGAGTCGGAACCGGATAAAGACCAACTCACGGAAATAGGTTTAGCGTGCCATGAGGTATGGCGCAGGACGCTGTTCTCTTCAGCCAGCGGTGAGCTCCGAGAATCAAGCCATGACCTCTAGCTTGCCTAGCCTTTTGGACGTAGGACTCTTCACCGAACGAAGGGAGCATAAGTCTTTTGATCTCTATCGAGCACAGTCCGAACCCCCTCACCACATTGGCCCTGAGCCTGATGAGGGCTTTTATGTTTTGACTCGGCATGCTCACGTTTGGGAGGCGGCAACCAACACAGAAAAGTTTAAGTCTGGGTTGGGCACGCAAATAGCGAATAAGCGGGCAGAGGGAGGTGGCGCCCCTAGTGTGCATAACGCTGATGCCCCCTATCACAGGCATTTACGGGATTTTGGACGTCGAGCCCTGGCGCAGCCGCTGTTAGATGTCCGCCGTCCGCGAATTCGAGAAATCGTTCGCTCTGTGATTCTGGCAGCGCCCAGAAATGAAGAATTCGATTTTGTTGAGCGCGTGGCGTTGGAAATCCCAATGACTGTATTTGGCGAGGTGCTTGGCATCCCCGCTGGTGATAGAAAAACATTGGTAAAAGCGGCGAATACTATGAGTAGCGTGCTTGCTACGCCAGAAGAGCAGGATCGTTGCAGGTCGGAGTTGTTTTCTTATTTTCGGGAGTTAGCCGTTGAGCGTCGCGGACAACCTGGTGACGATGTCGCGTCAATTCTGGTTTCGCCAAATGACAATGGTGAGCAACTGAGTGATGAGGAGCTCGACGCGTATTTTTTATTGCTCGTTATTGCCGGTAATGAAACGACGCGATTTCTTCTTGCGGGTGGTCTTGAGCAACTCCTATTGCAACCGGAAGCCATGCAGCGGCTTCGCAAAGAGCCTTCACTTATTCCAAGCGCTGTAGAAGAGATGATTAGGTGGGTAACGCCTGTCATTCACATGAGACGGACCGTAACAGAAGATACGCAAGCTTTTGGGTTAAATGTAGCAGCCGGTTCTAAATTTGTGCTCTATTTCAGCGCCGCAAATAGAGATCCCGAGGTCTTTGAGAGCCCCCACTCCTTTCGCGTAGATCGGACACCGAACAAGCACGTGGGGTTCGGTGCTGGCCACCACTTTTGCATGGGTGCCTACTTGGCAAGGTTGGAAGCGCAGATCTTCCTGGAAGAATTTCTGTCGATAACTCGCGACTGCGAGCTTGCTGCTGACGGCGAGCGCATCCCGTCTTATTGGTTTGCGGGTTTGCAGCGCCTTCCTGTGAGGTGGTCTTGAGTTTTAAAAACAAACATGTCGTGGTGGTTGGCGCGGCGACTGGTATTGGTGCCGCCTTGGCGGCGTTGCTGCGTGCTAATGGTGCTAGCGTAGTGGGGATGGATTGCGAGGAGATGAAAGACTCTTCTTCTATCATTATGGACTTGGCGCGGCCGGAGTCTATTGAAGCCGCCGTTCGCGCATTGCCCACTGATATAGATTCAGTGGCCTGCGTAGCGGGCGTGCCTGGCACTGCTGACCCCAGCGATATTCTGAAAGTTAACTTTTTAGGGCAGCGATCGCTCTTTTGGGCTCTGCGCCCGAAGTTGTCTGAACAGTCCTCTATCGTTTTCGTTTCTTCAATTACCGCACGGCGGTGTGATTGGTCGGATGAGGATCTAGAGGCGTTGGTCGCAGCTCCCACTGGAGTTGCACTGGATATGGCGCTGGCAGAGAGTTTAGACGGGGTGGCTGCTTACCAATTATCCAAACGGGCGCTCAACTATTGGATGAAGAGCCGCTTACCGGCGGTGGTAGCCGAGGGCATTAGGGCGAACATTGTTAGCCCAGGGCCCGTACAGACAAAAATCCTCAAGGATTTTGAGGAGAGTATGGGCAAATCTCGTATCGAAGCGGCATCGAAATTAGTGGGCAGACATGGCCAGCCTGAAGAGATCGCAGAGGTAATCGCTTTTCTTTTGAGTGACCGCGCATGTTGGATATCTGGAGAAGATCTTCGTGTAGACGGAGGGTTTTCTGCTCTGCGAGAGGCTAGTGCGCGTGGTCCTGAGCTGGACCTGAGATAGCCGAGGAGCCCTTGTATGCAACTGATACTAATCCGCCACGGTGAGCCCGACTTGTCTGCTGGTAGCGTTGATCCCCCGCTATCGGAGAGAGGAATTCGTCAAGCAGAGGAGACTGCCGCGAGGCTTTCACAAGAGGCAATTGACGCGCTTTTCACAAGTCCGCTCTTGCGTGCAAAACAGACACTTGAGCCGTTGGCGCAGAAACTTGGGCTAACTCCTGAGGTTGTTGAAGGTTTAGCCGAAATCGATCATTGGGGTGGTCGCTATCTCAGCGTAGAGGAGCTTCGTCGAGCTGGCGGTGCTGCGTGGGAAGGCTTTCTGCGCGACCCTGTTGGCACTCTTGGCGGAGATGAGAAGGCTTTTCTTGAAATTGTCTCCAACACGATGCGTAGTTTGACGAAACGAGACTGTAAGCGTGTCGCTATCGCTACCCATGGTTTCCCTATCAACGCCATGCTGTCTGAAATTTTGAGCATGCGAGGGTTGACCAACTTCACGCCGCACCATGGGTCGGTAACCCGTTTGCATGCGGATGAAGCGGGTCAACTGCGGGTTTTGAGTCTTAACGAGATGACGCACATCACCAAGGATGCCCACTGATGCATCTGAGCGTAGTTGCCGCGGAAACACCTCACAAGACGGCGGTGGTGTTTGGTGACACTCGGATAAGTTACGGCGCTTTGGATGCGGCATCCCGGCGGATCGCAGTGTCTTCGAGGCATTTTGGGTTGAGCCGCGGAGACGTTATGGGGGTCATGATGGCAACCGGACCTGAGGTTGTTGCAGCCATCGCCGCCGCGCAGAGATCAGGACTCTACTGCCTCCCGTTGGCGCCCAAAATGACACCATTAGAACTGCAGTACATCCTCAAAGATAGCGGAGCAAAGCTTCTGGTTACCGACGGAGATAACGAGGGAAAAGCTTCAGCCGCAGCCCTCGACATTCCAGATCTAACTGTCACTTCCCTTGCCGGCATGGATCATTTGTTCGAATTGGAGCAATGTCCTATCGATCCTGACCCGGTGGAAGGAGGAGATATCCTCTATACGTCTGGGACCACTGGGTTACCTAAAGGTGTCAGACGGCCGTTAGGTTTTAAACCAATCGGCTCTGACCTTAAGAGGGCGGAGAGGCTACGTAATTTGTTTGCCATGGACGCTGACACAGTATTTTTCTCGCCTGCGCCCCTCCATCATGCCGCCCCTCTGCGCTTTTCTATGGATCTACTCCGTCTGGGCGGCACCTTGGTGTTGAACGCCCACTTTGATGCAAAGGCCGCATTAAGTCTGCTGGCTAGAGAGCGAGTGACGCATAGTCAATGGGTGCCAACTATGTTCACTAGACTGTTGGCGGAGCGAAATGAGAATTTCAGCGCGCCGTCGCACAGGGTAGCCATTCACGCCGGAGCGCCCTGTTCAGTAGAGCTCAAGAGAGAGATGATTTCTTGGTGGGGACCCATACTTCATGAGTATTACTCGGGCACTGAAAGCATTGGATTCACGCATATCACCAGCGAAGAGTGGTTAAAAAAAGTCGGCTCAGTCGGTCGTCCGTCGGGCTGCGATATACACATCCTGAATGACGAAGCGGAGCCGTTACCTGCAGGTCAGCAGGGCAAAGTATTTTTCTCTGGTCGAGAGGTGGTTTCGTACCACAATGACCCGAAAAAAACTGCCGCGGCGCGCTCACCTCAAGGTTATTCCACCATGGGTGATTTGGGCTACTTAGATGCCGATGGCTATTTGTTTTTAACTGACAGAGAGGCCTTCACGATTATATCGGGCGGTGTGAATGTGTATCCGAGAGAGGTTGAGGAAGCTATCAGCACTGATAGCCGCGTAGCCGAAGCTGCGGTGTTTGGTTCTCCCGATAATGACTTGGGTGAGGTGGTCACGGCGGTTGTAGAGTTGCAACGTGATTGCGAGCCGACGCTAGACATCGCAAAAATGATCAGGGAGCGCCTTCGAGTTCACCTCTCCCCTCATAAATTACCTCGTAAATTAGCTTTTGTAGATCAGATGCCACTGACCGACAGCGGGAAAATCCATAAAGCGCGCCTGCGCGAAACCTGGGAATCTCACTGTGACCATGTCTACGAGCGCACGGCGTTAGATGAGTAATAGGTATGCGGGATCAAATAATTCACGTTTTATCGATTAAGGGCTTTGCGAAGGAGGAAACCCTTTCGGTTGCGGCTGGGCTCGAGGTCTCGGATGTGGAGTTGATTGCACAAAACCTTATCGATGAGGGCCTTCTGGAGAGGTCTCGGATAGGTATGAAGTTGACCGAAAAAGGCAAGGTTGCCGCCGCCAAAATCTTGGAGGATGTCAGACAAACGACGGATCTAGCGGCGTTGGAAAATTTTTATCAGGCATTCACACCAATCAATCAAGAGTACAAAAAAAGCGTCAGCTCTTGGCAGATCAAAACGGTAGGTGGGTCGGCGGAGCCAAACGATCACAAGGATGCGGAATACGACCAGCAAGTTTTGACGGAGATGTTTAAAGACCATGATTCGCTGAAACACCTGGTTGCTACTCAACTTGCTTCATGTCCTCTGCTGCTGGCTTATGCCCGCCGACTCGAAATAGCCTATGCGCATGTGAGTGCAGGTCATCACCAATTTGTTACCGGTGCGCTGATAGACAGCTACCACACTGTTTGGTTTGAGTTTCACGAGGCTTTGATTCGTTTATCAGGTAGGAATCGAGCAAGTGAAGCTGCAGCAGGTAGGGCAGATTAAGGATGGCGTTCATCGGGCTTTTGTTAGGTGAGCAACTGGATTTCCCGGGAGAGGAGCACCAACGCCTGTCTCCCGTAGATGGCTCAAGCTTGCGGCCTTGGACTGAGGTCGCGCCGGGTGTCTTGGATCCGCTCATTACGAAACTGAAGGCGCTAAATCTAAGCGCGGAGGCCGATCTAAAAGCTCGGAGCGCAGCACTGCTTCAGCTTGCATCAGACCTCGAACGCGATTCAGCCTCCTTGGCACGACTGATTACCATGGAAAATGGCTGCCCCGTGGCTCAATCCGTAGGTTTGCAGGTGCAATCTGCGGTAGCGCTGATTCGTTCTCTAGTTGAGCAGGCGAGCGAGTTTGCGTTTACCGAGGAACGGGCGGGTGCTCGCGGCGGCACAGTGAGAATTGATCGGTTGCCGATTGGTATCGCCCTAGGTATCGTGCCCTGTAATGTTCCAATTTTTCTGGCTTGCCTGAAACTTGCAACTGCGCTCCTTGCAGGTTGCCCCGTTGTTTTGAAGCCTAGCCCTGAGAACGTTGACTCAATGGCTTTCTTAAGCCGTTATCTTGCGCGCATGGATTTGCCGACGGGCGCTGTCAATTTGGTCTTGGGCGGCCGCGCTTTAGGTGATCATTTAGTACGGAATGACGTGTTCCGGAAAGTCAGTTTCACGGGTAGCTCTGCTTCTGGGCTTGCGGTCGCCAAGTTGTGTGCGCAACGTTTTGCTCGTATGACACTGGAGTTAGGCGGTAAATCCAGCGCGATTTTGCTCGACGACGTAGATTTCACCGCGGTTAAGGATCAGCTCTGGTTAGCGATGCTGCAAAACAACGGTCAGGTCTGTGGCGCTCAGAGTCGAGTCCTTATTCCGAAATCTCGCGCGACCGAACTGCGATCAGCGCTCAGTGAGATGTTCGAGGATACGGTGGTTGGAGACCCTCGGTCACCTGAAACCGAAATTGGGCCAGTCGTGACCGCGGAGGCAGCCAACAGGATCAGAAATACCTGCAATGAGGCCATTAGCCAAGGCGCGTTGTTGTTGAGCGGCACCACGGAAGATTCGCAAGAATCTGCCACGATACCCCCAAGATTGTACGAAGTGCAGGATTCTGTTGCGGAAATCTGGAATGAAGAGCTGTTTGGCCCAGTAGCGTGTCTCCGTGTCTACGAGACAGAGGATGAGGCGGTTGGATGGGCAAACCAATCGCGCTACGGATTATCAGGATCGATCTGGTCAAGCGATACGAATCGAGCGCTGCTAACGGCTCAACGGTTGGAGACTGGCACGGTCGCCGTGAACTCCAAAAAAATTCTGGATTTTGTGGCACCTTTTGGCGGTTGGGGTCAATCAGGTACTGGTAGGGAACTGGGAGAGGACGGATTCCGTTCTTATTTGGAGACGAGAACGATTCTTCTACCCTAGTGGTTCAAGTATTGTTAAATAATAAGTAGTTAATTTCAGATACGTTCAATTCAGGAGCAGAAAATGAAAAATCTTAGGTTATCAAAACTCCTGTTGGCCTCAGTGATCAGTAGCCTGACAGTGCCAACCTTCGCGCAGCAACTAGAGGAAGTGGTCGTTACAGCCTCAAAAAGAGCTGAAAACCTGCAGGATATACCTCAAGCTGTTACGGCTTTCTCCTCCGAGCGGCTTGTGGAGCTTGGAATCGTAGAGACCAGCGATCTAATGGGTGCCATACCCAATATTCAGGTCACTAGTGCTTATGGACGAACGCAGCCGAATTTTTCAATCAGAGGTATATCGGTTGCTAATGAGTTCTCTGCGGCAACGGCGTCACCCGTAGGAGTCTACGTTGATGAGGTTTACCAGAGCTTCAGAGCGTCGCATGGGCAACAGCTATTTGACTTGGAAAGCGTCGAAGTATTGAGGGGCCCACAAGGCACACTTTATGGTCGAAATACGACGGGCGGTGCGGTGAACGTCAACACTATCAAGCCGAGCCTTAACGAGGGGACGTCTGGCTTCTTGAATGTCCGATTGGGCAACTACTCATACGCAGACTTCACCGGAGCAGTGGAAGCGACGATCATTCCAGATGTGCTCGGAGTAAGGTTATCCGGAGCTGTATCTGAGGCAGATGGTTATGTGGATAACACGTTACTGGGCACTGATCATCCCCAGACCTCGTCCACTGCGGGTCGCCTCTCAGTTCTGTGGCGTCCTTCCGAAAAGACTGACATCCACGCAAAAGTCTATTGGGCAGAAAACGATCCCCGGCAGGATATTGCATTTGGTGTTGGTTACCTTGCAGGTGGCGCAAACGGCACAGGAGTTCCGCTGATTGCGAGTCCAGACATGGAGTCTGTGGCATCGGATACATCTGGCGTATATTTCACCAGCAGCGAGGGGATCAGCTTGACTGTGGAGCACGAGATTAATGATTCATGGTCTTTCACAGGTATATTTGGTTACGACGAGGGGGAGTATCAGTTATCGCCGTTTGAATGTGACGGCTCGGCGCTTGACGTGTGTGCTATTCGCTACTACTCCGAGAGCGAGAGTTACAATGTTGACTTGAGGCTAGATTTCACCAGTGAACGCCTACGTTTCATCGGAGGTATTTACACAGGATCCGATGAAATCTTCACCGCTAACGAGCCCGATTTTTTTGGTTTTCTGCAGCCCCTCTTGTCCTCGGCTGGAGTGCCTGACAACTACTTTAATCCATCGATTGCCGTAGGCAACTCGCTGTCCATCCTGCCGCTTTTTGCAGCGGTGCCTGGATTAGACCCGACTGACCCTGCCAATTGCGCGCCAATTAACATTAATCCAAACGGATTCTTTGATGCGAGATCACTGATTGCATTCAACACGGATGTTGCACTTCTTAATAGCGCTGGTGGAACTGCAGTGCAGGCTGCTTGCGCAGCAGCAGGTGCACCACCATTTGCAAACATCGACGTGAGTCAAGAGTTCACGATTGAGCGTCCCTCCACTGCGATTTACGGCGAGATATCATTTGACGTTACAGATCGATTGACCACCATAGTTGGGCTCAGATACACGCAGGACGATGTAAAGTACAAAGACGCTGTATCGGTAGTAAAAAATCTGGGCGGCACCCCCGTAGCGGCCCTAGTCCCATACATATACAACGCCGCCAACGTGGCAACCGGCACGCCTTTAGACATGAACTCTATCCCCCGAGTGAACCAAGACGAGTCTACTGACGAGCTAACTGGTCGATTTGTTGCTCAGTACAGAATGAGCGATGACGTGATGCTATACGGTAGTTATGCGCTGGGTTACCGAGCCGGCACCTATAACGCGCTGGCTTATCAGGATGTCTCGCAAGTTTACTTTGTTGAGCCTGAGACGGTTGATGCCTTCGAGTTGGGGCTGAAAGCCCGCCTTTTGGATAATACCCTGCAGGTGAATGCCGCCGCCTTCTACTACGATTATTCAGGGCAGCAAATTGCTCAGATTGTTGGCGCCACATCCTTCCTCCGAAGTGCTGACGGTGAAGTAAGCGGCGGTGAGATCGAGCTGTCATGGCAGGCTACGGATGATTTATTGATCAACGCTTCAGCTGGTTTTCTCGACACCGAATATGATGACCAACAGCTATCCGCTGACGGAGCCAATATCGGTGGAAATGAATTTCCTAACGCCCCCGCTACTAGTGCAAACCTAAATGCCCAATGGAGGGTTTGGGCAGGCCAGAGCGGCGATCTGACCCTCTCTGGAGAGGCGCAGTACATGGGCGATTATTGGTTCGACCCTTTCAACGACTATGGGCAGCAGCCATGCGATAGACCTGCAAGCGGTGCTAGCACTCTGCTTGCTAGCCCAGAGTTGGCGTGCCAAAACCAGGGTTATTGGCTGTTAAATGCTCGAGTGGCGTATACAACAGACAAATACACTGTGGCGGCTTGGGCGCGAAACATCTCGGATAAGGGCTACTACACTTATGGCCTCAACTTGAACGCGTTTTACCAAGATTACTTGGTGAGAGGCATGCCGCGTGCTTATGGAGTTGAATTCCGACTGAATTTTTAAGCTTATGTGACACAAAACCCTCTGGGGTTTTGGTTATGCATCGCGTGCCTGTGCGTGACGCGTAAAACATGTAAACCCGGCTTTGTGCCGGGTTTTCTTATGGGGTGGTGCCAGACGGATTTGGTAGAGCGAGATTGCCTCTCGCGTTTTGACTTGTCGAATGTCGTCGAAAGCAACACCTTGCAAATCAATCGTCCAGTCGTGATTTGTCGATCGTCTTTGGCGCTTTGAGCCGGCTGAGCTATTCAACGAACAACCCTCGCCGGTGGCGAGGATTTGCCATATGGTAGGACCAGGCGGATTCGAACCGCTGACCTCTACCATGTCAAGGCCGATCGGCCGCACCAAGACACGCGTGAACGCATTAAAACTAGTATCGAAAGTAGAAATGGTCAAGCGCCGGCCGCGCTTCATGTGTCGCAATTGACCTTGGCCGCGGAAAGGCTTTGACACCCACCCCGCCACAGGTAAGGTAAGCTCTGGCAAAAACGCGACGCGCCAATGCTAGGGGGTCACCATGAAGTTCATCTCGACATTACTGATACTGCTGCTGAACCAAGCTGTCGCGGCGGCCTCGCTTGAGGATAGCGTGCGTACCTATCAGGAGGCCCTCATTACGCACGGCGTCACGGGTTCCAATATTGCCGGTGTGTTCAAGGGCTCCGAGGTGTTGGCGCTATCGGCGGTAGCCTCAGACCTTCCGGGTGATAAAGCGATTACCGAGGAGACGATCTTCCCGATCTGGTCCATGTCGAAGCCGGTGACAATTGTGGCGATGATGGTGCTCCTCGATCAAGGTAAGTACAGCGTTGACGAGCCGGTGGCCATGTACCTCCCCGAGTTTGCCGATCTGATGTGCCGGCCCGAGGACGAGGATGCTGATCTTTACCCGTGCGAGAATGAGCTCCTGATTGAGCACTTGCTAACCCATCGCAGCGGCTACTCTTATTACGGAATCGTCGGTGGGGAAGGACCGGATTTTCGCTATCCGTATACCGACCTCGAGGACTACATCCGCCATGTGGCTTACTGGCCCGTGGAGTTTGAGCCGGGCACGGCGTATCTCTATGGCATCAATCAGGCGATTCTGGGTCGGCTGGTGGAGGTGCTCTCGGGCAAGACCTTCTTTGAGTTTTTGAGCGAGGCGATCTTTACCCCGCTAGGCATGAAAGACACCAAATTCGAGTTGACGGACGCTGACCGCGCGCGATTTCAGCCCCTTTACCGTAAGGCACAGCTCCAACTGGGGGTTAATGGCATTGCGCCGGATGAGGGTACGCCGCGCATCACCGATCAGTACGACGACCTTGATTACGCGCCGGGTACCAAGAAACAGTTGGGTGGCGAGGGGCTGGTGAGCACGTTTAGTGACTACCGCAAATTCTGCGAGATGCTGTTAAACGGTGGGGTATACAACGGTCAGCAGATTATCTCCAAGGCATCGCTGGACTTAATGACCACTACTGTGACGCCACCCCAGTTGTCTGGTGGTTACAGCTCGGGCTTTGGCTTCGCCTATTCGGTGTTTAACCTCGTTGAGCCCGCGCTCGATGGTACCGGTTCGCCGGCGGGGATCTTTGGCTGGTCAGGGGCTCACAACACCCACTTCTGGATAGACCCCAGCAACGATATCTACGGTCTCTTCATGACCCGCACCACGCCTTTCTCCTTCGAGATACAAAAACACTTTAGGGCGGCGGTGTATGGGGCGTTGCCAGCGCCGTGATCGACAAGTAGCTCTAGGCGCGAGAGCTCTCTGTTTGGTTGTTCTGTCAATTCTTTAGACATTCGTTTTCTCCAGGCATAGCGACCCCGTGGCGCTTATGCCAATTAAGTTTGATGGGTAGGTTTGGTCAGGGAATAGGGTCGACGCAAGAAATGCGTATGCTCCCTCATTTGATAATATATTATATCATCAGATTTATAATTAATCCGTTTAAAAACAGTAGCTTAGGTAAAAATAAACCCGCTATGAAAGCGGGTTAGCAGGCGCTTACGTATTGGTTTCTTCATGAGCCAAGCAGAACCTCAATTCCTAGTTCACCCTGAGCGAAACCTTCGATAAAGCAACATCTACCGTGGTTTAGCTCGTCGCCTAAAAGATTGGCAGAAAGCGCCTTATCTAGAGCTCACAAAACATCACCGCAAGTATCACCCTCAACACAAGCAGTAGTGTTTATGAGGCTTTGGGTGGTAGGACCAGGCGGATTCGAACCGCCGACCTCTACCACGTCAAGGCCGATTGGCCGCACCAAGACACGCATGGACGTTGCCAGACTGGCACGAGCAAAGCCATAGATCAACTCGCCTTTTTCCGGTACCTCGACGCGGCGAAATCGGGGTGGTCGGTTGTCGCGCGTTAGAGCGATGGCAGGTAGGTGGGTAAATCGCAGGGTCCGACCGGCTTCTGCAACGAAGCCAGCCTGCCCCTACCATGATCAAGAGTCAGGGGGCTTCTTTGATGACACTGCTTCTTCGCCCGACTGCAGTGACCTTTCCGTCAGCTCCTCTAGGCTGGCGGCTTCAATCAGCGGCTTGGTCTTGTAACTGACCAGCCGGAAATATTCCGGTCGAGTGGAGAGCTTTAGTGTGTACTCCTCCCTGTCCTTGGCTTTACCCACGCGGTATGTCACCCTCTCGCCCCCACGCGGGGTCAGGGACAGCTCCAGCACAGGTTCTTCCAGACCGTATTCGTCCTTGATTTCATGCCCCATTACCTTCTCGAATCGAAGATCCGCTAGCAGGCCTGCCAATTTGTCTACCGCACTCGTCTCCAGCTGCTTGCCTTCAGCCAGTCCGTAGGCTTGCCATGTCGGTGATTGGCTCGAGTCGTCGTTCGCTTTGTCGCTGTCTGCTGCCAGGGTATTACGCTGGAGGTGCAGGCCATTGACTTTGATGGCAGTGATTCGCGTTTTCGGTAAAGTTAGGATGGACTTATCTTCCCAATCCGACGTTTTTACAGGCACATCGAACTCTGCCATCTTGACTGCATGGATGGCGTCACTGGCTTCATTGCGGGCGTGAATGAGCCGTATGCCAGGTGAGCTGCCCAGGAAGAGCCTGGCGACTGCATCGTTGCCCTCAGACAGTGTGATGCGGCGTTCGAACTGCTCGTCGCTCACCTTGAAACGCTCTCGTGCGCCGGCGCTGGTGGCTAACGGCGTGTTGGAACGCAGGGCTTCGAGCCGCTCTAAGAGTTGGTTCACCTTGTTGTTATTGGCTGGGAATTCACCCAAGTCCGGCAACACCCAGTCGCCGTCGTTCTTTGACAGAATCACTTTAGCATCTTCCGGTCCGTCCAGGCTGATGCGGTCGATCTTTTCCGTATCAAAGCTGACCAGTGCGACGGGCTCATTCGTGACCGTAATACCGCGGTCGGTCAAGCCGACTCCCACCGCCAGCAGCAGCTGGGCGGCAAGCAGGACAGTCAGTATTTTGATTGTCTTGTTCATATCAGACCTCCGCTAATACTGCGTTGTAGCCCTGTGCGTCAGAAGCCGCTACCCGGCGGCGCCAGCCCCATATGGCCAGGAGACCGAGCAAAGCCAGACCGTAGTTGCCCCACTCCCAGACCTGTTGCTCGCCATCTGGCATAGGATCGAGGGTGCGAGCCAGTTGTGTGCGACCGCGCAACATAAGCAACCCACGGTCCTCCAACGACCAGTCGATGGCGTTCTGCAAAAAGGCCAGCGGTTTGGTGTACAGGGTATTGATGCCCTGGGATGCAAGGTCGATGGCGGCGTTGGAGGCGAAAGTGTTGCTCGACACCAAGATAAGACGCGCCGAATCCGGCGAGCGTTCGATCACTCCGGTGATGTTTTGCTCAGCCTCTTTTTTCTCCGTTTGATCTGAACCATCCTTGTCCTCACCACCCTCGTAGGATGCCTCACCACCGCTTTCCTCCGCTTTGGCCAGTGGAGACTCCTTGCCCTGGTAGAACGAATTGAAGCGTCCCTCGATGGCGATGGCCAGCAGGTGGGCCTTACGCTCGCCGCTGACGGCGAAACCTGTATCCGGATGGGCGCGGTAGTCGGGCACCAGGTTCAGGCTGTCCGAGGTCCAGCTGTTTTCGGAGCTGTGCAGCAGCTCGATAACCTGGCGTTCCTTGTTTTTGTCCGCGTCCACCTGGATCGGTGAGGCCCAATTAAGAGTCAATTGTCCCAGTGAGGCGGTGATGGGATTGCCCGGATTCAGGTTGTCGCCGCGCAGGTCCGGGAAATGGGGATAGGGCAGCATGCGGATCTCGGGCAGGGCCAAGCCACCAATGTAACGCTGAGTCGGAACCGGCAATGCCGCGTTTTGCGGATCCAGCACCATCGTCTCATCAATATCGATACCTTGGTGGGTGAGCCATTCATCGAGGCCGGATTCCTGCTTGCTGGCACTCAGTGTGCCGCTGGCCTGCACATCGAAGGATGAGGAGGCAAGAACAACGCTACCGCCCTGCATCAGAAACTGGTCGATGGCGAAGCGCTGCTTCTCATCAAGCTCTTTCGGCGCCATCACCAACAGCAGGTCGGCATCCTCGGGCGCTTGGCCGCTTTTCAGGTCGTGCTCCTTGATGCGCACGTTTTCGCCGAGCACTTCCTCTAGGTCACCATAGCGTTGACCGCCTGGACCGAAGGCCTGGGGTTTGATGAGGGCGACGGTCTTCAGCGCTCCGGGGATCAGTCGCTGCAAGGCCGCATGCAGGGAACGCTCCAAGGACGTCTTGTCCAAGGTCTCTGGTAGCGGCACTTGCAAGGCTTCGCCATCGTTTTCCAACACCATATAGAACCAGAAGGGCTCGGGGTCGAACAGGCTGGCGATCTGCGGTCCGAAACCGTACTGCTGTTCGAGTTCGGCGGCGAGCTTCCTGCCATCTGCGTCAGGGTCAGCAAACTGGACGCTCAGCTTGCTGCCCGCCTGTTTTTTTAGATCGTCGAGCAGTCCGTTGAGATCGCTACGCAGCTCACGCAAGGTTTCCGGCAGCTGCTCGTCGGGTGACATATAACCTTTGAATGTCACCGGGTGTTGCAGCGACTCGAAGGGATTGCCGCCGGCACGGTAGCTGCCCGCCACCTTGCGAATAGCACGGGTGATGGCGTATTCCGGGTTCTTAAGCACGACATCAAGGTCTCGCTCACCCCGCGCCTTTACCTCGATTAGGTCGCGAAAGCCCAGGGTTTCATACTGGTCGCCATAAGCGATCACCAGGTCGAAATAGGAGCTGACCACGGCCGCCTGGTAACGGTCGGCGGTCTGGAAGGGGACCGGCTGTATACCATAACGCGATGCCGCCTCCTCTTCGGCTTCGCGGTCACGGGTGGGATCGACAATCTCGATCTGGGCGCTGCCATTGCTGGCTACCGCATACTCCTCGAGAAGATCCTTGATCCTGGGTACCAGCGGCGCCAGCAGGGGATGGGTCTTGGCCGAGAAGTAGCCGCGGATCAGCAGTGGCTCCTGCAGCGCCGCGAGCTGGTTCTCGGTGGCTTCGGAGAGGCTGTACTGCTGTTCCGCAGTAATATCCGCGCGGGCCCAGCTGATGGGATTGAGCCAGAGGTTGGCGGCGATGAAATTGGCCGCCGCTAGTCCCACGGCCCAGCCCCAAAGGCGATGCCGCGGGCTGATGGGATTGCCTGCCCAACGCAGCCGCTCGAGTGAGAACAGGTTGAGGGTTAGGAACACGCCGACGATAGAGAGATAGTAATAAAGATCGCGCAGGTCGAGCACACCGCGGGTGATCGACTCGAAGCGGGTGCCGGTACCGATCAGAGCGAGCAGGCCGCCGATCTCATGGCCGAATAGGTTCGTCAATGTGCTAGAGCCGATCAGATAGAAGAGTCCACAGACCATGGTGGTGAGGATCAGGGCGACGATGGGATTGTCGGTGCGGCCACTCATGTAGAGGCCGATGGCCACGTAGGCCGCCGCCAGAAACAGCGTTGCGATATAACCGCCGACCACCGGACCCCAGTCCAATGGCCCCAGCAGGGAGACCGTCACCGGCAGTGGCAGGGTCAGGGCAAGCGCCAGGGCCACCAATCCCAGGGCGGCGGCGAACTTGCCTAGTATCAATTGCAGTGAACTGACCGGTGCGGTGAGCAGGCTTTCCAGGGTGCCGGCCCTGCGCTCTTCCGACCAGGCCCGCATGACCAGCGCCGCCACCAAAAAGATCAACAGTAGCGGCAGCCACTGGAACAAAGGGCGTACATCGGCGATGTTGCGAGCAAAGAAGGTCTCTATCCAGAAGAAGACGAAAAGTGTCACTGCCAGAAAAGCGCCTAGAAAGAGATAGGCCGCGGGTGTGGCGAAGAAGCCCCGGAACTCCTTGCGGGCGACAGACCTTGTGGTCGAAAAGTGATCAGCCATGATTTACCTCCTCGTTGATCGAGGTGAATACTGTTTCCAGGTCATGACGCTCAGGAGTGAGCTCGTGCAGTGCAAGTCCAGCGTTCATGACAGCCTGAGCGACGCGAGGTGCACTTCCTGGTTGTGCCTGCACCCGGTAACGTCGTTGGCCGTCAGAGGACTCCAGCTCGGATACTTTTTCTACGCCATCGACTGCATGCAAGGTCCTTTCCCCATCCCCATCCACCGCCACCAGCAGAGCACCGTCACGCTGGAGTTCGTGAAGCCGCGAATCCACTGCTAGGCGGCCGGCACGCAGGATCAGCACCCGCTCGCACACCGCCTGAACTTCCTGCAGGATGTGGGTAGACACAACGACCGTTGCGGTTTGGGCCAGCTCGCGGATCAGATCTCGCATCTGGCGAATCTGGGTTGGGTCGAGCCCATTGGTGGGTTCGTCGAGGATGACGATGTCAGGCTTATGGAGGATGGCCTGGGCCACGCCAACACGCTGGCGATAACCCCTGGACAGGGTCTGGATGGGGGAAGTGGCCTTTTCCTTCAGCGCCGTGCGGCGGATCGCCCTGGCGATGGCGCTTCTACGCTGATTGTCGGAAAGACCATGCAGAATGGCCTGATAATCCAGATAATCGATGACTGTCATCTCAGGCCAGATCGGACAGTTTTCCGGAAGGTAGCCGATTCTCGACTGGATGGTTGTGGTGTCCCGGCCGATGAGCAGGCCGTCGATATTTATGGTTCCGCCGGTGGGTTCGAGAAAGCCGGTCAGCATTTTCATGATGGTTGTCTTGCCGGCGCCGTTATGACCAAGCAGACCCACGATCTCACCGCGGCCGATTTCAAAGCTCACATCGTCCACGGCGATGAAATCGCCATACCGGCGCGTCAGGTTTTCGACCTGAATCATAGAGATCCCTCCCTATTAACTAAAAGTGGTTAAAGATGAAATTGAGTCATCACCGCATCAGTAGCGGAGATGCTAACCTGTCCGGTACCTAAATGGTGCCGGGATGTGGGATATAAGCGACATTTTAAGGGAGGCGGGCGACTGTGAAGTCGGATACTGTTTTTTATTTTTAGGTATAGCATGGTAGGTCAGGTTTATTACATTAAGGTTCTTCGGTTACTTTCCCGCCTTTTAAGACAAATTCAGGATATAAAAGTTCATGCTGACAGTCGCACCAAGAGACGCGTGGACACATTAAAACTGGTATCGAGAGTAGAAATTGAATGCGGCCCAGTGAGCCGGCGCAGCGCTTTCTAGAGGCAATCTGAGCCTCTGTTACTTCTCGAAAAGTAATCATATAGACCTACGTTCGTCGCTCGTAAATCAATACCCTAAACTGGGTAATTCGTGTCTACCGTGGTTGGTGCGATTTAAGTGAAATCAATGACTTACATCTATTTTGGTAGGACCAGGCGGATTCGAACCGCCGACCTCTACCATGTCAAGGTAGCGCTCTAACCAACTGAGCTATGGTCCTAAGTCTGAAATCTAATGTTTATTCGACTTTCAGTTTCTCGGCACAAAGCGCTTTCTGCTTAAGAGCCGATATTCTAGTTGTGTCATAGAGTGGCTAGTGGCCAACCCAAATTAATTTGTCAGCGATTTTTATATTTTAACTTGGCTTATTTAGTTTTCAAAATTTTTCGTTCTTGGGGGCGTGGTTAACAGGAGAGCGTCGCATGGTTGCCGACGTTATTCAGTGCTTTTCTTTGAGCACTCCAGCGTAAATGAAGTGTGTTCGCAGATAAGAAACTGAAATTGCTTCGCAGTATGTCTCCTTATACCGGCCCTCGCGTTACCTCTTTATCTGTCGAGTGATCGGTACAGATTAGAGTCCCTGTAGCTACCGCGGTTAGTGTGCGAAGGGCAAGTAGCCCGCTGAATTTGCAGCAGCTTGCCTCTATTATGGTTGCAGACTCCCATCTCTATTTTGCTCTGCCGGCGGCGATTCGATGAACAATAATGCTGAAATCTTATATTCATAAGCTCACCCGACACCACTTCAAGCCGAGAGGCTCATGGTTAAACAGTTTTAGAGATGAGGTCACCAAATTTTTCCACACTTCTCCAGTCGGTAAACTCGTGGCATTGGCTGATGTCAGTCGGCCCCCTGGTGATATGCATTATGAGGCGAATGATGTTTCGATCAAAAAATCCATACTTGGGGTAGTCGACTTTCCCTGCGAAAACCTCGAGATGCTTAGGCTTCCATGCCGTTGTCGCCAAAAATTTTGACATGTATGGATTAGTAGCAGCCGAGCTTTTCTCGGGCTTCCGTGCTACCACGTTGACAGAAAAAAAGAACGTTTCTTTTTCTTCCAAGAGTGTTTTATGTCCGGAAACGAATTCGAAAACTTCAGGCTTGTATTTACCGTATCTAATGCTTGCGCCCAACACCACCTTGTCAAAACCAACCAGATCTAATTTGCTGGCTTGGGAAACTGGTGCCATATCAACCGAATGGTGAGTTTCTACACGACGATTGAGCTGATCTAATATTTTTTTAGTTTGCCCATCAGTCGTCGAGTAAATCATTGCAATTTTTGACATGGCGTGCTCCGCGATAGTGCAATGTCAGGGTAGCGCGCTAACCAACTGAATTATAGTTCTTACATTGAGATTGAGTATCTGTGCAGCGCTAAGTGCTTCGCTCTCGAGCAGTTGTCGCCCGAGGACTGCGAGCCCTTTACTGTGCTCGATCCTAAAACGATTCCCAGCTTTCATTGTCGTTCTGGAAGGCATTTTAGCTGGGCTCGCTTGTTTTTCAACTTCCCTACTTTTTTACGGCCACAGTGTCTCTCTCGGACTTGAATGCTTTTTTAGGTTCCTCGATATTTCCTGTCTCGCCTTTCGCTACCGATTCCTGAAGAGTGGGAATTGGAAAACGACCACTTGTGGGATCTCACTTGGCTTCCGTAGACTTATTTCTTTCCAATATCGCTTTTGGAAGATTCAGGCCTATCTGCCAAGAGCCGCTATTGCCTCGAGCAAGAATCGGCCATTCTCCGAGCCATAAGGCGCGTTCTCTGTTGCCTCTACCGTGAATTCGGGGCAAGTCTTTTGGTTCTCTAAAAACTCTTTAATTTCGTAAAGAGTGGGCTCTATCCAACTCGTGTCAGCTTTGTAAGGAATGACGTTTGTGGCGAATTCCATCCATGCTTTGCCTGGGTCTTCGTCGGTCAACATTCCATCTTTTCCTTTATGCATAGCGTTGACATAAAGAAAGTAACCAGTGTCTGAGGCATCTAAGCCTTTTTGTTGAGCAATCCAAATATACATATCCATTTGGCGCTTATATGAAATCTTATGAGGTGCTTTCAAAGACGAAGGTTTGATCTCTGCAGTATCAGGCCAATCCGCTCCTTGAGCCTCGCTTTTGTAATCTACGATGTGGACTTGACCTGTCGCCGTGTTCAAGAAGATGTCATCAATACCGCCGCCCAACTTGATATTCGTCTCTTTGTGAACGCAGTTGAAGTAGGTATCGTTCAGCCCAAAATGCAGAGAGTTAGTCCAGTTTTTGAGATGCTCATGCTCAAAAGGGATGAGATGTCCAAGCCCGTGCGCCTCCCATATTGGTAGGGATGATTTTCCTCTAACCTTGTCCGCGTCCCTTTTTAATAAAACGTCAGTAGTAGTGTTGATTGTAAAGCCCGGGAGCTTGGGTTGCTTCACCCCTTTTATTTGCTCAAGCCAGAATAGAGCTTTGCATCTCAGAAAGTTTTCTACGCGACCGCGAGAAAGCTCGTACGGATTTGGGTTCTCGGGAGTATAAGTGCCTCTATGCCTTTTGGTCGGTGTTCCATCCTTCTTCATGTTCGGCATCGTCGGTGTCCCAGATCAAATTTGGAAGTCCCCCCATATCATACGAAAGGAAGCCAAAATGACGAGAATATTTTCATCATTCAATCAATCACAGCTTTTTTCTCAACCCCATGCTATTTGCGTCTAAAAATTTGCGAACCATTATTCGAAAGCACGCATACCTACAGTGACTTATCGGAAATATTTTATTTGATGGGCGACCAGACCTTTAAGAGAGGTGAAACCAACAAAGTAAAAAATGTGTTCTCGGGCCCATTACCCCTCCTAGGCGCGAGCTTTTTATCTGCTTAAGGCAATGGTGCCGACTTAAGAGCAGTGTATAAAACCGGCTCGCTTCGAGACTAAAGCTACAAATTGCTTGTTATGAGACGACGCCTTCCAAGAAATTTTAAAAGCTTATTTTCCTAGACAATATCTAATGGGAGGAAATTAAACTGTTGGAGCTATCGTGTAAGGAAATGCTTATCTAAGGACTCCAGTGTCGAGCTTCGAGGTGCTCTAAGTTACAACCACTTATCTGCGTTGCTTCCGACGGCATCGCGGACATTTTCAAATCCCTCTCTAGCTAGATATTCGTCTAGCCCAGACGCAATACGCCCCAAGAGTGAAAAGCCTTCGTAAGTAAGAGCAGTGTAAAGTTGCACCGCGGACGCACCTGCACAGATTTTGGTGTAAGCATCAAAAGCGCTAGATATTCCCCCCACCCCAACTAATGGTATTCGTCCTTTCAAGATAGTCGACAATTGAGCAAGCACGCGGGTCGACTTGTCAAAGAGAGGCCTACCGGAAAGACCCCCGTGCTGGTTTCTGTTAGCGCTATTTAACTCGGGGCGACCGACGGTAGTGTTGGTGGCGATAATCGCATCTACGGAGTGAAGTAAAGCGACGTCGGCGATATCAGTAAGCTCCTCAAAGCACAGATCGGGGGCTATTTTTAGAAACAAAGATGGCCCGTTTGGCAGGTGTTCGCGAGCTTTCATGACCCTGCCTAAAAGATCATTTAGTCTCACTTTGCTTTGAAGATCGCGCAAGCTTTCCGTGTTGGGACTGCTGACGTTAACCGTGGCAAAGTCCACATAAGGACCACAGTTTTTCAGGACCTCTATAAAGTCGCTTACTCTGTCTTTGCTATCTTTGTTTGCTCCCAAGTTCAGACCGACGACAAATCCATTTGGGCGGCGCATTAGTCGCCGCCCAATCCCGTCCATGCCATCATTGTTGAATCCCAGCCTATTTATGACACCAAAGTCCTCGTTCAATCGAAAGAGTCTGGGTTTAGGGTTGCCCTGTTGTGGTCGTGGTGTGGCTGCACCAATCTCGGCAAAGCCGAAACCGACCTTCGATAGACCATTCAGGGCATTAGCGTTTTTATCAAAACCTGCAGCGAGGCCAATTGGGTTAGGCAATTCTAATCCCGCCAAGCTTGTGCGCAGTCGGTCTGAAGTGATCAATTTTTGTTTGGGAAATAGCCCGTAACTTAGGCCTCTTATCGCAACATCATGTGCCATCTCAGGCTCTAAACGTCTGAGCAGGGCTACGCCAATCTTCTCAATCCTGCTCATTATGAGGTCCCGATCTCGAAATATATTCATTCAGCCGCTCACCGATCAGTGCGGCGCTAATATTTTTGATATTTTTCGAAATAAGGCAGCATTTATGCGGGCCTAGAGGAAATTTATCGCAATGCCCTGACTGTATGCGTCCCTATATCAAGTTAGCACGCCCACCAACTGAGTTGTGGTTCTAATGCTGAATTTTTGTGTCGCAACGTAGCGAGCGCTAACTTACATTTTCCTTCAAATCGGGTTGCCCAAAAGGTATCCAAGCTCCGGAAACCTAAACCTTCGGATATGTGCGCTTCCAACAAGAATAGCGATTTTGGCCTTGTCTAATCAAGTTCCCGCCTTTAGCCGTCATTCCTCTCAGCATGGACAAAAAAGAAAATCTGAGCGCCCACTTTGCCTCCGATAATCTGCGCCTTTGAATGGTTGGCACTCTTAGGTTTGGCAGTAAAAAAATAGGTTCCGAGAAAACGCGGTGAAATCGGTTGCGGCTCGTTTATTTGATTTTGGGGGGGTGGCGATGGTGATTGGTCTATTAAAAATTGATTTGTTTAAAGATGTGACTGCAAAAGCCGATATTTTGATATGAACAACTTTTGGTGTCGAATGAAATGCGTATTTTTCGGTTGATTGGGGGCGTCTTGTTGGTGGTCGCGGTGTCAGCGTGTCAGAGCACGGGCTCGTACACCATAGACGTTGATGGGAGCGCCATCGAGAGTAGCAAGGTTGCCGGTTTAAGTGGTGGCACAAGTTATTCTGGAATCCCTGCTGGAGGATCGGCTTCACATTTAAGTGATCTCACTGCTACAGGGTACGCAACTATCGAAGACCAACCGGCCGATTCGCCGGCATTGAGAAGGCTAATGGCAATTAGGGTTGCGAAGCTCGATGCCTACAGAATTCTTGCTGCTCAGGTGTACGGCCAATATATCGATGCCAGCACGTCTATTGGGGATATGGTGATGGCTGACGAGCATTTCGAGGCGAGAGTCAGAGGCGTTATTTTTGGTGCCAAATTAGAGCGTATAAACCCAGTTGGTACCTCCACTTATGAGGTCACGTTGTCTTTACCTACGTCTTCAGTTCGAGATTTACGTCGATTGTATTTAAGCAGCGTCGCGATTTCCCAAAGGTAAAACAGGAAGAATGGCATGAGACCTTTATTCTCTGGGGTGTTGGCAGTAACGATAACGCTATGTGTTGGATGTGGTTCTATTGGGTATGTCACCACGCCGAGCCCTATTGGTGTTGTATTTAACAACACTATCTCTCCTGTCAGACCTGAGGATCAGATGCAGCACAGGCAGGCCGTTACACCTACAAGAGGGGGCCGAGCTTGCTCTTACACGATATTGGGCGTTGTTGCGTGGGGGGACAATTCTTTTGGCCGTGCTGTCAGGGAAGGCGATATCACTACAGTATCCTCCGTCGACACATCTCAGACAGGTGTTCCCATTCTTGGAACAGGAATGGTCTGCACGGTTGTAGAGGGCAATTAACTGGTATCCGTCGATTAGTGAAGCTCTTCGCCCCGCACCGAGTTAAAAGATGCAAAGTGGCTTTCAAGATTGACAGCTTACCCTAGCCTAAAAATGCTTCTGTAATTTTGCTTCGTTTATTAGCGTTCTCCGGACGCATCAATTCTAGCTTGCTTAGCAACGCTCCCATCACATCCGAACTTACTAGCATAGGCACTTGCCCGCCTCATTTGTGAAAAGCGCAAAGCCGCGAGTTTTCGAGCATATTCAGCTTGAGTTCTAATGAGTATTACGGCGATATATTTTATTGCTCTGAAGCAGCCCAATTACTATCTTCTTGAGACAGCGCGAGTGCCGTGTAGAGGATCTGCGCAGCCCTAGCGCACTCCTTCGCCCTAAGTGCCAGCACGTCCCGGGCACCTGATACTGGCGTCGTGCGTAAAACCCAATCTAGCCAATGAACTGGAGGCGCAATGTGCGGCAATCTCGATGCTGTCATTACGAGCTCACGCAATCCCTGATCAATGCCGTGAGTTAGCGCCTCCAAAGCATCTTTCGAGGAAATTTCCTCCGCTTTGAGTAAGCTGAGCGACTCCTCTGCCATGCTGGCCATCTCGAGAAGCGCCGACGAGGTGGCGAGGATGTCTGCTTCTTCGGGTGACTCAGCTTCAGCAGCTTCACCAGCGTTGCCGCCTATTAAAACTATGCTGAACGCGGTCCGAAGATGCCTCGCAAATTTGTTGGTGGTTGAGAGTTCACCAGATAAAGCGTGATAAGTTACTCCACCCAAAGGATCTAGACTATCGATAGAAGTTTCCCATACCTCGACGCCATTGCTCATCGAAGCTTCGACTCTCGATCGGTTCAGCGAGGCGTTGATCGTACTGATCAGGTCGCGGACTGAAATAGTGGACAGGTCAGAGTCTATCGGCGCCTGGACGACGAGATGGCCGGTGCCCCATGGGGCGGTTTCCCTGAACCAGGCGCTGGCACCGTATATGCCGATACAGCGCGTGCCTACTGCGCTGGCGATATGAACCGCCCCAGTATCGTTGCTGATCAACAGTTCGCAG
Organism: Halieaceae bacterium; assembly: GCA_902631395.1. GTDB lineage: Bacteria > Pseudomonadota > Gammaproteobacteria > Pseudomonadales > Halieaceae > Luminiphilus. The sequence goes on from CACOYM010000004.1 coordinate 138,785, forward strand.
CACTCCAGTAAGGTAGCCATTTCCGCAATGCTGGTCTGCCCGCACAGATTATCGATCATATTAGGCAGGTGAGATAGCACCGTCTGACAAACTGCAGCATCGGCGGGTGCACCAACCAGAAGAGGCGTAAAGCCTTGCGCTTGCAAATGCATCGCTAGGTCAGCATAGGATTTCTCTGGCCACCGTCGGTTGGCGCGACTCGCTCCCGGGTTCAGTGCCACAAGACGGCCCGTGGGTAGGGTAAAGGGTAACTTCCGTGCTCTCGCAACATATGGTCGTGCGCCCGCTTTCGGTGGTCCTGCAGGCCCGGCGGCACGATATAAGTCAACGAGGTTAAACTGGTTGTGCTCGCGAAAATCGAGCATCGCTAGCAGGTAGGCATGCCATTCTCCCTGCCACAGCCAGTCTCCCGCATCCGTGATTAAGCCGCCTTCTTTTTTCCTCGCGGGTATGCGTTCTGCCAGCCAGCAACCCAAAGCGCCATGGGTCAGATTGATTAGGCTGTCAAAATGGGGAAGCTCCAGTTCATTGATGATGGCTTGGCCATCATCAGACGGCTGGCCGCGTTGCGTGGCGATTTGGGTATTAAGTTTTCCTACCCGTTTTGTCTGGATTGAATGGAACCGATCGACGGCACTAAATCCTGTCACTGCCTCTTTATTTTCTTTGAGTAGCAACAGGTGAATCTCCGTCTCGGGGTACGCAGAGTGAAATTCCTGAAGAAGCGGAGTGGTTTGAATTAGATCACCAAGCCGTTCTAGTTGAATGAAAAGCGTCCTGCTCACTAGGATTCACTGAGGATCGTCTGTATCTGATCAGCAAGCGCCTGTGGCTCACTCTCCATGCATTCGAAATGCCGGTTTTCGGGACAGTCTGCCTCCCGATAACAGTACTGGCAGTCGGTCCGCTGAGGTACGGAATACTCCGCACCCAGTAACGCTGGTGACATTGGCCCCGGGAGCATGAGTGATGGGCACCCGGCCAGCCTACCGAGCCATTGGGCTGAGGTCGGTACCGTGATGAGGAGTTTACTGGAATGCAAGCGATTCAGAGTGATGCGCATCGGTGCCGAGCCATCAAATTGACTCCAACAAAAAACCCCACGGCTCTCGAGAGTTCTCACAAGCTCATCACCGTGTTGGTAGTGCTTATAGCCTGCCCGACCTTGTGTGGACAGCGCCACAATTGGCCTGCCGGCAGCCTCCTTGAGCAGCGTTGAATCAGACCCGCATGGCAATTCAAAGCGTAGCTCATGATCAAAGCCACAACAGGTTTTGAGATAGAAATGTGGGTAACTGGTATCGGGTGCTTGTTGCCACCACGGTCGATGCCAATTGGCCATGCCGGGAAAGGTACTATCCATATATTCCCCGGGCCGTTCAAAAAAGGTTTGAGTTTTTTCTCCCTCAAGAGCCGTTTGCAGAAACGATTCGACCCCCTGATTCAAATAGTTTCCCTCGATTGCAAACCCCGTGTCCCTGAGTGCCCGCGTCATAAAACAAGGCATAAACCATGTGTCTAGGTTCACGACGAGATCAAACTTCTGGGCGGCGATCGATTCGCCAAGTCGCATGAATTGCTGCACTGCGGGTATTAGATCATCGGGCCATTCTGCCTTGCCAATACCGATAACGTCATCTACCTCCGGGTGGAGCCGCATGATTTCTTCCCCGGCTTCGTAGCTGAGCGCAGTGATCGAGGCGCTGGGGTAGAGCCGGCGATAGATATAGGCCGCAGGGACCAAGATTGACGCCACATCGCCGAGCCCCATTAAACGTATTAGCAAAACCCTCATACGGACCGCTCACCTTGTTGCGTTAAGTGAGGCCGGTGAGATTTGTGAATTTGTGAGCTGACCATCATTGAATTCTTGCCTTAGGTGATGCATTAGGCAAGCCCGCTTAACAATGCATAAAATGCATAAAAAGCCATGTTCGTTTATCAGAGAGGAGCTGTTTGATGGATTGCACTGAGCGTTTGATCGTGACGCCGGATCGTTCCATAGACTCTTTTAAAGCTGACGATTTGCTCTCGCTCAGCTAAAGTGTAAAAAACAGAAGGTGGTAAAAGCATGGCATGGCACCTTGGAAGCGAGCTTCCTCGCGGAGGCAATTTCTTCACCCGATTTATTGGGCGATCGGTATTTCGTGTATTCGGGTGGAAAATTGAGGGCGACTTCCCTAACCGCAGCAAGGCTATTGTTGCTCTTGTGCCCCACAGCTCTAATATCGATTTTTTTCTTACGATCGCCTTTATCTGGGCGACGGGTATGAGGGCATCCTTCCTCATCAAGCACACGGTATTTTGGTACCCGTTGGGCCGCTTCATAAGAGCCCTTGGAGGTATTCCTGTTGACCGAACTCAACCGAACGGACTGATTGGCGAGGTCACAGAGCATTTTCGTGAGAAATCCAAATTAATACTGGGTATCACCCCCTCTGGCACGCGAAAGCCAGTTAAGGAGTGGAAAGATGGCATCGCGCGCATTGCTGCCGCCTCTAAGGTACCGATTGTCCCGGCTGTCATTAATTACCGAACCCGCACAGTACGTTTTGCACCCCTGATCGAGGGTATTTCCGAGGTGCGACACATCATGGAACGCATTCGCGCTGAGGCGGTAAGTGGGATGCCGCGACTGACCTATTGAGATGAAACAGTATCCGCGCCTTAAAGGAGCAGTATTGGCGAGGTGTTTTGGCAGAGGGGCGTTCTGGACACCACCGTAGGTCAGGGCACTTCTGTAAACTGCTCGTGCCGGTTGGTGTGATCCAGAAACGAGTCGGCAGACCCCTGAGACTGAATTGTATCCAGATCGGCCAACATCAATATGCCCGTGAGTTCGGTCATTGTCGCGGCCTGACTGACGAACAAGTCCTTATTCCAGCGCTCGATGGTGGCGGCGGAGCTCCAGTAGTGTCCTAAAAAACCTCCCAGGCCGAATCCCGGTAAGTCTAAACAGTGCCAAACATCGCAGTTGTAGTAGCCTGTGTCGGCTAGTCCCAGTGCGCCCAGGCCCCACCACACCTGTTGCAAGCTCCCGCGACTACCGGAGCGTTCCGGGACCGACACTTGAGCGCGTGACCAGCCATATCGGTCAACGGCCTGCTTTGCGGCGTCGATCAACATGTCGTTGTTCCGGGTCCACAGATAAGATTGCTCGGCATATCCAGTGGGCTCCACTCTCCCGTCCACCTCTCGGTAGTCCATCTCTCCGAGGTGCTCGGTTTGGATCAATCCCACAATCTTAGCTTTTGCTTCGGGGTTGCGTGTAAACCAGTCGACGTCGCTGAAAGCGAGCTCTGATCCTGGCATGTAGTGACGGCAGTCGAGAAAAATCTTGAGGGTTCTCGGGCGATTGGTTTGTGGGATATTTGAGAAATACTTTACGATGGCGAGAAGCCCCAGCGCACCATTGTCCTGAGTAATCGAAGGCCCGTCTGTGTGGTTTACCAGCACGATCTGCTCGTCTTCGGGGGTCCCGTAATCCGCCCCGGGTAAATAGGCAATGTATTGGTAGGCTGTGGCAGTCTCGATGCCCGCCTCGAGTCTCAGGGTCGCTTTTTTGCCTGCTTTTGCGTCTGCGATGACGGCTGCGCCGTCCTCTCTCGAGAGAATCAGTGTGGGTGCGTTGTAAAGCTGTGGTACCGAAAACGTATAGAGCCCCCGCGTACGCTCAAATGCCATGTCGTACACGATGACCGCACCCGCTGCCTCGCCCTTTTTTGGAATCTGATCGAGGCGTTGTGCCAGTTGCCACCAGATATCAAAGGTAAAGCTCTCGGCAGGGTCAACGAACCTGAAGGGCGCCGGTAGCGTGTCTGCGTCGGTCGCATGCTCGAAATCGTTGAAGGTGTAGTTGATTAAATAGTTTTCGCTAAAAGGCGGTGATGGGTGTGGTCGGGTGGGGATAACAACGATTTTCCCTTTGATGTTCTCAGGTGGATTGTAGTGGTCGTAGTAGACGAGGTCCGCAGTGATGCCCTCAGCTGGCGTTGAGCCAGAGTAAGCGCCATAGCTCGCGACTCTTATAGGTGCGCCGTTAGAAACGAGAGACCAGTTGCTATTGTTTTCTGAGGTAAACCAGCGCTCAAATTGCCAGCTGTTCTTGATGCCATCCACGGCGCCATACTCAGCGAGCCGCTGCTCCAGAAAGCGCATGTAGTTCAGCCATTCCCGACTGCCGGTCAGTGTGGGCAGATTATCGTTCTTCACCGCGGCCCAGCGGTAAGCCTCCTCGGGGGTAACAATCCAATCTGGGTGCAGCTCGAGTAGATTTGGGTGAGGCGTGTTGCTGGCCTCATCGGTCGAGGTAGGCCCGGCTAAAATCGGACCGGTCGATGCGATGAGCAAAGTGATAGAAAGAGCGCACAGCGTGCCAAGATGATGGAGAAAGCGGCGCATGATGAATTCCCAAATTGCGATTGGTTAGTCGATGATCAGTCGATCTAGCTGAATTCTCGACAGAGAGAAACCCTGATTGATGAAGCCCGAGATGCTGCGTGTATAAGTGATATTGTCGACAGGATTCTTGGACAAGAGCACTGTGTTGGCTACGAAGCCAGTTTTGATCTGGCCCATTTCGTTCTCGATGCCAAAAATTCTGCTGGTCTGACGGTTGCCGAGTGTAGCGCCTCAAGGGGTGTCATGCCTACTTGAATGTACTGCTCTAGCTCAGTATGCAAACTATAATCTGGAATGCTCCAGCCGATCGGCGTATCTGTGCCCGCGGCGATCGGTACACCTGGGGCGTGGAGCTCGCCGGTGCGCCGCAACGACCACTCTGCAAATGTGGTGTCGACGGATTCGGTCGATGTTATGAGCGTTGCCCTGGCTGAGCGCCACTCATTGCTCACGCTTTCCGGAATCAGATCCATTGCCTCATCAAAGTCCGCCCGCTTGAAAGGCACTATGAGATCCATCGAGTTCATGCGCAAGGTAGGTAAGGTGATCGCAGCTTTTAATGCCTCGGTGGTTTCCGCGCAAATAACAGGATCCTCATTGGCAATGGCTGTGAGGCGCTGCAGTGTATGCAGACGGGACCGCAACACATTGCCTGGCTCGTTGGTCGTATTCGCAAGCTCTGCTTGCCTTGCGGAGAGCCATAGCTCAGGGTCATTAACGCAGTCCATCTCGTAGTTGCGCAGATGTTCGAGCGATTGAACGTTGGGTGCGACGTCTCTAGCGCGCATGGAGAGTGGCACATGCCCTTCGATTGGCAGATTTCTGGCGCGCGCCTCATCCACAATGGCTGCAAACACCTCGGGGCTGACCATCTCGTATATTTTCAGAAAGCTCGCTCCCGCTGCGTGTATTTCAGCAATGTTCCCCCGGGCAGCTTCGGGGGTAGGGTTGGCGATGCCAAGGCCTGGAAAGTTCACGCCGTCGTAAACCACGTCTTTGCCGTCCAGAAGAGGTCCTGCATACCAAATGCTCGGCGCTAAGTAGCCAGCGTCACGGAGAGTTTTGACAATTGGAGGCAGGTCTTTGAGCAGGGCGCCGGTATCACGCACTTGAGTCACACCATGGTATAGAAACAGCCCTGCCATTGACTCGGAGAAGCGCCTGTCAAAGGTGAAGTGGACATGAAAATCCCACAACCCCGGAATGAGGTACCGCCCGCTGGCATCAAGAACGACCTTTGCTGGTATTTTGCCCGCTGAGTCACTATTTAAAATATTAAGGATACGACCCTGGTCGATGAGCACCGTTTGGTTGGCACGGATGGGGTTCATCGCGTCAACCAGCGTCGCGTTGGCGATTATCAAGTCGATCGGCTCGGGGCTGTCCTCTGAACAACCCATTAGCAGCGCACCGAAGAGCATCAGAGGAAGTGAAGTGAGCGTGGGGGTAAACCGAGTCGCATGAGTCATGATTGCCAACATGCTAATTAAGTGCATCCCGTTAATGGGTTTGGGGATTCGGGGCCTCAGATGGAAATGTTTGACAGAGCTGGCTGGGTTCCCAGCGGGGGTATTTAGCCATGATTTTCGTGAACAGTGCACTGTTTAGCCACGCGTTGAGCCACTCTCGTGTGCGGGGGTAGGGCGCATCCACCCACCAAGTAGGCTCGACACCCGCGAACTGTCTTATAAAAGGCAGCAGCGCTACGTCTACGGCGCCAGCACTACTACCTGCAAGCCATTGTGAATTCGACAACGTGGCCTCGACTTCAGCAAGAAAGTTTTCGGCGTTTTTGCGGTAAAGGGCGGCAGGGTGCTCGGAGAACCGGTCGGTGTACTTGTAGCGATCCAGCCAATATTTGAATTCTCCATCGCAGGTCTCAATCCAGTGCGAGTCAAACGCTGCCTCGGTCAGCCACCCCAGTGGATCATGCGTGTTGAGCGCCCACCGCATGACATCTAGGCTTTCTTCAATGACTTCGCCATCGGGAAGCACCAGTACGGGCACGGTCGCTTTGGGTGAGACCTCGAGTAACGCTCGAGGCTTATCTTTCAGCAGGATCTCTCGCAGCGATACCTTTATCCCTGACGCAGCAATCGCCATCCGAGCCCGTATGGCGTACGGGCAGCGCCTGAATGAATAAAGGACGGGCAATTCAGTCATAGGCCCACCTTAGCGTGGCCAACCTGTGGCAACCAGTGCTAGCTGAGACGTTTCAGCTCGTTGCGAAGGCTTCTCGATCGTCATTGAGGGGGAAAATCCCCCCAACGGGCGCGAGTTTAGTACTATCCGGAGTACTAACTAAACAATAAACGGGGACCAATCATGGGACGATTAGCGGGCAAAGTGGCTTTTGTGCTGGGTGCGGCAGGGCGCGGCAACATGGGCCAGGTGATCGCACGGCGCTTTGCTGAAGAGGGCGCAACGGTAGCAGTGGGTGGTCGTCATCTTGACGAGCTCGAGTGGTTGGCCGGCGAAATCGGCGGCATGGCAGTAACCTGCGACATCACCAAAATGGGAGATATCAAGTCATCGGTTGGCGCCATCATAGATGCCCACGGCAAGCTCGATATCGCGGTCAACGCGACCGGTCTCGGCCTGCTCGCGCAGTTTGAGGAGACTACCGAGGAAGATCTGAACATTATGATGGACCTGCAGTTCAAAGGGCCGTATCAGTTCATGCAGGTGTTAGTGGGCGTGATGTCTAACCCATCATCCATCATCCAGATATCTTCTGCGACTGCAACGATTCTGGTGGGTAACCACCACGCCTATATTGGCACTAAAGCGGGTATCGACCATGTAGTGCGCGGTGTAGCTGACGAATACGGTGCCAAGGGCATCCGTTTAAACTCGATTTCACCGGGCTTGACTGCGTCGCCGATGGCGGCGCCACATTTGGAGACACCTGGGCTGTTGGATGCGTTCTTGAAGAACTACCCGTTGGGTCGACTGAATACTTCGGAGGACATTGCGGCTGCGGCCGTTTTCTTGGGTAGTGATGAGTGTTATATGACGGGCCAGAACTTGCAGGTGAATGGTGGTTTGACATTGCGTCGTAACCCACTGCCGTCGGAGGTCGAAGAGTCGGTGATGGCCGCTATGGCGGCAGAGCAAGCCGAGTAAGGCCAATCAGTGTGAGTGGTCAAAGGGTGTGCACAGCGGTCTACAGGGCATGAATTTGCCGGGTAGGTACAGTGCTGTGACACCGTTATGCCCATAAAAATAAGAGAGGGAGTGCAATGGCAGGTAAGCGAAAAAATGTGTACCTGGTGTGTGGGGGTAAGTACCACGATTTTGATTTCGCGAGGTTGGAGCTATTAAAACTGCTAGCTGAGCACGACGTGGTCCGTGTCAAAGTGGCCAACGACTACAGCGATGTGGAGGCGATGTGCCAGGCAGATTTGTTGGTGACTTACACATGCGACGAGGTACCTGATGCCGCGGGGCAGACGCGACTTAAGTCCTATGTGGAGGAGGGTGGCAAGTGGTTTGCGTTGCATGCCACCAACTCGGTACTGGAGTGGTTAAGTCATGATCCCCCGCTACTTCGTGCGCCCCGTGACCATAAGGACTTTATGGAGGTGTTGGGGAGCCAGTTTCTCGCGCATCCCCCTATCGAGCCTTACCGGGTCGAGGTGACCAAGCCAGAGCATCCCCTCGTGCAGGGCATCGAACCTTTTGATACAACTGACGAGCTGTATTTATCGGAGTATCACGGCGAGAACGAAATGCTTCTGCATACAAAGTGGTCCGGCACGGTTGATGCCTTTGAGGACGGTAACTGGGAAACTGGCGACGATGAGCACGCAGTCTTTTATTTGCGACCCTACGGGCGGGGCACGGTGCTGTATCTAACCCTAGGACACTGCCGCTCAACCTATGACATGCAGCCACTGGTTGAAGAGTATCCGGTTCTTGAGCGCGGTAGTTGGGAGGTTCCCGCTTATTACGAGTTGCTCCGCAGAGGCATTGTCTGGGGTATTCGGTAGTCTAGGTTTTTCCCACGCTACTCGGCAGGGGAATTTCTGGCCAATCGGTCGTTGTGATATGACGCTAAGCTAAACCCATGGATACTCGCTGGATTGACGAACTGGAAGCTGAATTGTCCGGCACGCGTGTGCTTCGCGAGCCTCATCAGATCAAACGCTTCACCACGGGGATTCGCTTTGGTCAAGGCTCAGCCCTAGCAGTCTTTGAGCCCTCCTCTCTGCTGGCGTTCTGGAAGATACTCAAGGCTTCTGTGGCTGCTGACTGCATTGTGATCTGCCAGGCTGCGAACACCGGTGTGACCGGCGGTTCGACCCCCGACGGGGACGATTACGATCGTGAGATCGTGATCATCAGTACCCTCAAACTCGATACCTGCATGCCGTTATGCAATGCGCAACAGGCGTTGGTTTTTGCTGGTGGTACGCTTTACCGGCTGGAAGAGATCCTGGCGCCCCTCGGCAAAAACCCTCACTCGGTAATTGGTTCTTCCTGTATTGGTGCCTCCGTCATCGGCGGGGTCTGCAACAATTCTGGCGGCAGTCTGGTAAAGCGGGGCCCCGCTTATACCGAGCTTGCCCTTTTTGCCCGACTCACCGAGCAAGGCGAGCTTGAGCTGGTCAATCATCTAGGTATTGAGTTGGGAGACACCCCTGAGGAGATGCTGAGCAACCTTGATGAAGGCCATTTTGATCTGGATGCCGCAACCCTTGGCGGTGGCTTGGCCTCGGACCCTGAATACATTGACCGTGTGCGCGAGGTCGATGACCCAACACCTTCTCGATTCAATGCTGACCGTCGCCGGCTCCACGAGGCCAGCGGCAGTGCGGGTAAGCTAGCGGTTTTTGCAGTGCGGGTCGATACCTTCGACAAGCCCAAGGTAGAGCAGGTGTTTTATGTCGGCACGAATGAACCTGAGCAGCTGAATGAGATCCGCCGGCGCTTGCTTACTGAGTGCGCTGAGCTCCCCGAGATGGGCGAGTATATGCACAACAGTTGGTTCGACGGGGCCGATCGCTACTGCAAAGACACCTTCCTGCTTATCAAATACCTGGGCACCGATTTCTTGCCGCGGCTTTATCGCATTAAGGCAACGCTCGATCGTTGGATTGAAAAGATACCGGGGCTTCCCAGTCGCCCCGCCGATCGTTTATTGCAACGATTGGCTCAATGGTGGCCTGATCATCTGCCCAAGCGGATGCGTGATTACCGCAAGGCTTACGAGCACCACCTGATTTTAGTCGGTGCCGATACTGCTATTGCCGAGGTCAGGCAGGTGCTACATGACGTCACGAGAGAGACGGACACGGGAGATTTTTTCGAGTGTTCGCCGAGAGAGGGCGATGCTGCACTGTTGCATCGGATGGTAGCAGGCGGCTCCCCGGCGCGTTATAACCTGATCCATGCCGAGGAGACTAATGGCATTGTCGCGTTTGATGTGGCACTGCCGAGAAACTATGCGAAGTGGCACGAGTTCCTGCCTGAGGATCTGCTCGATCAATGCGCAGCGCCTTACCGCGGCGGGCACTTCATGTGCCGCGTGTTTCATTGGGACTTTGTGTTGAAGGCGGGGGTCGACCCAGAAGCGGTAAAGGCGCGGATGATGTCCTTGCTCGATGACATTGGGGCCAAATACCCGGCTGAGCATAACGTGGGGCATTTGTATTGCGCGGAGCCCCATCATGCGGCTTTTTATCGGGAACTGGATCCGACCAATACTTTTAATGCTGGCGTGGGTAAGATGTCAAAGCACCGGTGCTATCACTGAGCAGGCAATTGTGCTCTTCGCTACCTTCTGCACCGAGTTAAAGCGCAGCGTTCGCTTCCAACCCCCCCCTAAACTCTCAGTTAATGCTTAGCCTGCCGAAGCATCTCTAGCAATGTGCTCAAAGTTTGTTGTTGCTGATTTTTCTGTCGGGCACATTAAGGCCGGGTTGCCCCAGCCCACAAGCCACAACGCTAGAAATGAGTAGCTTGATTGACTCGGGTGCGACCGCACTCTGGGCAGGTCCCATAGCGTTTAAAATGCGTCAGCTGTGATTCTTAATTGTATTGATATAACGACAGATCAAAGTTTATCGAAAGTGATCAGAGGCTGGACCAGTTAAAGGCTCGGCGGTATTGGCACCGGGTTTTAGTGGCAAACTGCAGTGAGCCACTACAAAGGCGCCTGCTCCAGCGCACTGTTGAAAATTCATGCGCGTAATCGATGAGATTTAACCTTCGTAAAGGAAACACCAGCGTAATCCCGGAGCTCATACTGAGCGGCGGTAGGGAATTTGAGAGAAAAGTGATGAAAGAAGAGATCTGGAAAAAAAGCGCGTGACGTCCCACTCCCGCTGTCGGTTTGGCGCTTTGATAGTGTATCCAGTCGGTCTGTGGGCTGTCATTCAGTGAGGCGTTGATCATCAGCCTTAGTGGGCATGCAGTGCTAGTCTAGAATTTGAGCGTATCGGCCAGTGAATAACACTGGCAAAGGGTATTGAGCCTAATGGAGGATTTCCTTAATATCCGCGACCCGCGCCGGTGTAGCTCAGCTGGTAGAGCAGCGCATTCGTAATGCGAAGGTCGTAGGTTCGACTCCTATCTCCGGCACCACTATTCCCGTAATAAATCCATGTATTTCAATTTATTAAGGATATATATCAGATCCTACTCCCCAACCCACTCCCCAATATTTCGGTCAAAGATCATCGATTTCCGCAGG
>CACOYM010000005.1 GCA_902631395.1 Halieaceae bacterium
CAGCCTCAGTCGCCAGACTGGCAGTACTCGGCGGGAATGACCTGGTCGCCCTCGAGCCTCGCCTCTTTACGCATCGAAGTCACGGGCAGCGACGCTTACTTTTTCTCGGACCGGCACGATGTAGCCGCCCCTGAAGCACATCTCCTCAACGCGAGCTTGTCTGGGCAGTGGCGTCAATGGCGTTGGGTGCTGTGGGGACGCAATCTCACCAACAAGACCACCTTTGTGCGGGGCTTCGGCACATTCGGTAACGACCCGCGTAAAGAGTACGTGACAGAGCCCTACCGGCAGTTCGGCGAACCCCGTATCGTGGGCGTGACGCTAACTTATAACTTGCTGGGGGTACGCAATGAAAATGACGGTTGAACTGAGCGTCTATCCGCTCAGAGAAAATTTCAAAGAGGCCGTGTTGGAATTCATCGACGAGCTGTTGGCCAACGAGGATATCGTGGCGGTGACCAACTCCATGAGCACGCAAGTGAGCGGCGAGGACGACGCGGTATTCAGAGCCATACAAGCTGCTCTACGCGCCAGCTACGAGCGGTTTGGGCGTCAGGTGCTCGTCGCAAAATTTATCCCTGAGCACTTCGCGGATATCGGCCCCGAGGGTTGAGATGAGCCTGATGGAGGTCTGTGCCGTTGGCCTCGCTGTGGCCTACGTCCTGCTGGCCGTCTACCAGCGGCGCCTGTGTTGGATCGCCGCAATAGCAAGCGCGGCGCTCTACATTGTCATCTTCTGGCAGGTCCAACTCTACCTCGAGGCCGCGCTCCAGGTGATTTATATCGCGATGGCGATCTACGGCTGGTTCGCCTGGAGCAGAACCCCTGATGCTGTCGAAACCATTCGCACCTGGCCGCTCCGACATCATCTCGTGGCATGCCTACTGCTCTTCACTCTCAGCATCGCGACAGGAGCCGCGATGAGTGAATTCACTGATGCCGCCTCTCCCTTCGTTGACGCGGCCACAACGATGTCTGCGCTACTCGCAACCTGGATGGTGGCCAACAAGCTGTTGGAAAACTGGCTTTACTGGATTGCCATCGACATCGCATCGGTCGGGCTCTATCTATCGCGTGATCTCAAACTCACGGCAATATTGTTTGCGGGATACGTTGTGCTGGCAGGCTGGGGCTATCTCACTTGGCGTAAACAATGGACCAAACAACTGAGCGCCTGAATCGCGCCATTGATCGCTGGCGGGACTGGACCCTCGATGAACCCTTGGCGCATCCCCCCAAACTCGGTGCACTGCTCGCCGAGGGAAGTGGCCACGCGATTTATGAACTGACTAACCGCGACGAGCAACCCCTGTCAATAGTCGCGAGGATCAGGCGACAAGAAACGCGTTCGGGCGACGACCCCCTCGAACAAGAATTGGCCGCATGGCAATTCGCCTCAAGAGAGGGGTTAGCACCGAAGTGTGTCTCCATTGACGATGCGGGCATCACGATCTGTCGTCGTGTCAGCGCGCCGGCACAGCCGGTTTCGGCCGAAGCGCTGGGCACGCTCTGCGGGCGCATCCATGCGCTGTCCGAGACACTTCCTCGGCTTGACCTTCGCAGAGCGATCGACAATCACCTCGCCGCCCTCCCACTTGCGCAAAAAAGTGAATGGCAGCGGGTCATGGGGGTTCACCATGTGAGCGAGGCATTGCTGTTGCTGGAGGGTGACACCCACTATTTTTGTCACAACGATCTTACTGAGGGTAATCTCATGTTGCATGGCGATCGCTTGGTCGCCATTGACTGGGAATACGCTGCCATGGGCAGCCGCTACTTCGACCTCGCCATTGCGGCGGGTTCCCGACCAGCACAGGAGCAGAGAGACATGTATCGGGCAGCGCTGACGGATCATGTTGATGACACACTGGTGCGCGCCGGTCAGCGCGCGGCGAGCCTCGTGACGGCCTTGTGGCAGACGCGATTCGCGCCCACTCAGGCACCATGCCCCGAAATCTGGGAAACACGGGCAGGGAAGCTGTGAACGGCTGGCACGTGCTCGGCGCGGGCGCAATCGGGAGTTTATTTGCCTGCCGACTCCATGACGCCGGTATGCACGTCACGCTGCTGACTCGCCACGACGCGTCCTTTCCACGGAAACTGAAAATAGCGTCGGATCCCCTCCGCACCTATCGCTTTGCCCATCAATCGATCACGGCGGGCGAGGACCATGGCACTCCCATCGAGCATCTCCTGGTTTGTACCAAAGCTTGGGCGGTAGCAGATGCACTGACTGCAATAACCCCCCGACTCGGTCCGGACAGTACCGTGGTCATTCTTTGCAATGGCATGGGGCTCGCGGAGACCGCTTTGCCACTCATTAACGGCGCGTCGCTGGTCCTCGGCTCCACCACGGCGGGTTGCCGGCTTACCGCCGACGACGAATTGATTCCCGCCGGTGCAGGGCGAACAGATCTCGGGGGCCATCGAGCCGGCATGGCGGCTCCAGCCTGGTTCAAACAATGGCAAATGGGCGTACCGGAATGTCACTGGCAAACTGGCATCCACACCACCCTTTTGGCAAAGGTGGCGCTGAATTCGGTGATTAATCCACTCACCGCACTGCACCGCGTCGAAAACGGCGCACTCTTATCAACGCCTTTGTCAGACGATACCCAGCAAGTCATTGCGGAGGTGCAAGCGCTGCTCGTCGCGGGCGGCGCACACCAGACTGCAGCAGAGCTACCCGAGAGAGTCAGGGCGGTCTGCGAGGAAACAGCTAGCAACCACTCCTCCATGCGCGTCGATCTCGACACAGGCCGCCGTACAGAAATTGAGGCTATCGTTGGCTGGTTACTGCGGAGCGCAGGGCCCCGTCCACCGGAGACACCGTTATTGAGTGAGGCCTACCTAGCGATTTGTCATGCCGAACCCAGCGACAAATGCTAGCTGTGTAAACGCCCCCAGACAGCTTTACAACAACACGATCACCGAGGCGACTGCAATCCATAGCGCCGTCGCGCGGCCCATCGCTTTTTGCATCGCTTCGACCGCACTGACCGCCGCGTCGGAACCCTCATCACTCTCGAGATCCCTTGAACTGGCGCGCGCAATACCGTTCGCCAGCAACTCGTCATGAGAGACCTCTTGATCAAACGCATCAGTCGTCAGGATTCCCCTCGTCCGCTCGAAATCACCGAGCACGGCGACGCTCAGCAACAGGAGCCTAGAGGGTAGCCAGTCCAATAACTTTAGTGCCGCATCAAACTGACCCGCCGAGCGAGCATTCGACAACTCAGTCAGTCGGTAAGCCGCAGCGCCAAACGGTCCCAGTAGCCAGAAATAGAGAACCGGGGGAAACCAGCGAGCGAAACCGCGATAGGACAAGTCGCGGAGCGCACGGACTGCAAGCGGCTCGCTTGCGCCCCCCACCGCGGCATCGCTGAGGAGCATCTGCGCACCCTCGACGTCTCCCACTCGTGCTCGCGCAAGAAACTTTTCCAAATCGGTGGGGTAGTCCCCGCGACCCCATGCAAAGTACAACAGCGCAATGCCGATAAGCGCCTCTGCCAACCCCCCGACCAAGCCACTCAATAGCCACAGCACCAGCCCGGCCCCGATGAGTGGTGCCGCCACGCGCAAGGCAAGCGATGGCCAGAGGTCGAGCTCAATCGCATCGACACGACGATTGAGTAGCTCAAGCCAGGTATCGCGATGCAGAGGTCCACCAGCGCCCAAGAGGGCAAAGGCACCAACTGCGACGATGAACACCAGATAAGACAAGCGCGAAAATCTCCTTACTACTGCACTGCGTGTCGCACCCTGGACCATTCGAAGTTTGGACCTGGGTCCGTTTTGCGCCCGGGTGCGATATCATCGTGTCCAACAATAGCATCCGCGTGAATGGACGGGTAACGTATCCGCAACACCTCAATTAACGTGATGAGTGCATCGTACTGCAGCTCATCGTAAAGGGTGTCATCGGTACCTTCTAGCTCGATACCGATGCTGAAATCATTGCACTGTTCACGACCACACCAAGACGACACTCCCGCATGCCATGCACGCTGATCGGTCGAGACAAACTGCACCATCTCGCCTGAGCGCTGAATTAGGAAGTGTGCCGAAACCTTGAGGTGCCCGATCTCGGCAAAATAAGGATGGGCGCCCGGATCTAGGGTGTTGGTGAACAGCGCCTCAATGTTCGCGCCGCCAAATTGTCCTGGTGGCAGGGAAATACCATGCACCACAATGAGCTCAGGCAGTGCACCGACTGGTCTGGGGTTACAATTCGGTGACGCAACGTGCCGGACGCCGGAAAGCCAGCCATCGTCTAACTGCCAATGTTTAGGTATCGTCGTCACGCGTTTATCTTATCTTACCCGCATCGCCATTCGCGACGCTGAGTAGGGGCAACCGTGGAACACAGCATTTGAAGTAATTAACGTGATGATTTCAGCACAACATATTTCAGAGCAAATCAAACGAGCCTTAGGCGAGGACGTGGGTGATGGCGATATCACCGCGCGTTTGATTGATGAGCGTCTCTCCGCAAGTGCAACGATTATCACGCGTGAGACAGGCGTCCTTTGCGGAGTGGATTTCGCCACGGAGACCCTACGACAGGTCGACCCGGCTTGCGAGCTTACTTGGGAGGCTTCTGACGGCGATCACATCAACGCTGACTTTGTGTTGTGCCGCATCTCAGGGCCTGCAAGAGCCTTGCTGACAGCAGAGCGAACCGCTCTGAATTTCCTGCAACTATTGTCGGGAACGGCCACCACCGCGAGTCAATACGCGGCCCGGGTGGCACATACAAACGTCAAACTACTTGACACAAGGAAGACGATTCCGGGACTGCGACTGGCGCAAAAGTATGCGGTTTTCTGCGGGGGTTGCCATAATCATCGTATTGGTTTGTTCGACGCATTCTTGATCAAAGAGAACCACATAGCGGCCGCGGGCGGCGTTCGCGAGGCAGTCGCCTCTGCCAGAGCCTTGGCGCCCTTTAAACCGGTTGAAGTGGAAGTAGAAAACGCGACGGAACTAGATCTGGCGCTAGAGGCCGGAGCCGATCGCATCATGCTGGATAACTTTAGCCTAGAGGCGCTTCGCTCTGCCGTCACCCATGCCAGTGGCAAAGCCCAGTTGGAGGCATCGGGCAATGTGACCGATGACACCCTAGTCGCGATTGCCGAAACGGGGGTCGACCTGATTTCCATCGGCGCCCTGACCAAGCACATCCGCGCATTGGACCTCTCAATGCGCCTTGAATGAGCATCAGCTAATTACTTGCTCACTACTTACCAATACGCCATTGCGGTCTGCATAAAGCCAATCACCGGGCTGCACCGTCACACTGCCTAGTAGCAGCGTTACGTCACGATCACCCACCCCCTGCTTATCGGTCTTCACGGGACAAACGCCCAAAGCTTGTACGCCAATATCGATGCCATCGATAACTTCGACATCACGTACGGCGCCGATGACAACCACCCCGGACCAGCCATTATGGGCTGCCAACTGCGCCAGGCGATCACCGAGTAGCGACCGGTGCAGAGCGCCCTGACCATCTACCAGCAATACTCTACCTCCACCCGCCTCGGCCACTGCCTCGGCCACACGTGAGTTGTCGGCATGGCAGGCGACCGTTGAAACGGGCCCGGCAAAACGCTCGCGCATACCAAACTGGCGGAACTGAAAACCGAGATGGCGCGCCCCGGGATGGGCATCGGATAGGTCGGGCGTCGCAAAGTCAGCCATCCGATCAGAACCAGTCTAGCGCGAAGTCAGCAAGGCTATTGCCCGAGGCAGAAATGGCGCCTGCATGAGACCGGGCACGCGGTAACAATCGCTCCATGTAAAAGAGTGCCGTGCTGATTTTGCGTTCACAGAACACCACTTTATCCCCTGCTGCTGATAGTGCAGCCGCCACCAATGCACTGCGCGCCAACTGCCAGCCACCAAAGAGATAGCCGGTCTGCATCATGTAGTCGAAGGAACCACCGAGCGCTGAAAAACGATCCACTTCTAGAGAGGCGAGTAAGCCTTGAGTGATCGCGACGTGCTCGGCCAGAGCATCATTTAAACGCACACCCATGGTGTTAAGACTTGAATCGTCGTTCGCAATCAAGGTTGCCACGAGATCGCGAATTTCTGACTGCATGGCCTCCATCGTGGCGCCGCTATCGCGACCGAGTTTTCTGTTCAGCAAATCAGCTGCCTGAATCCCGTTTGTACCCTCATAAATGGGTGTGATGCGGACATCACGAAGGTACTGTGCGGCACCTGTTTCCTCTACGTAGCCCATGCCGCCATGGACCTGAACGCCGAGTGAGGTGACTTCCATTGCAAGCTCTGTCAGCCATCCCTTTATCACCGGGATCATTAGATCAATACGCCGTTGGCTCGCCTCGCGAGTGGCCTCGGGCCCTGCGTGAGCAAGGTCCATGGTAACAGCCTCAGAGTAGGCCAATGCGCGCATAGCCTCGTTCAGCGCGCGCATGGTCAGCAGCATACGTTTCACATCAGCATGCTCGATGATGGGCACTCCGCCCTGCACGCGCTCACGCGCATACGCCACCGCTTTTTGATAAGCACCCTCAGATGCACCGAGACCCTGGAGCCCTACTTTCAGCCGCGCCTCATTCATCATGGTGAACATGCAGGCGAGACCCTGATTTTCCTTCCCAACGAGATAGCCGATTGCGCCACCATTGTCCCCGTATACCATGACGCAGGTCGGGCTGCCGTGAATACCCAGCTTGTGCTCCACTGAAACGGGAAAAGCATCGTTACGCTCGCCTAGGGTGCCGTCTGCGTTTACCAGAAATTTTGGCACAAGAAACAAAGAAATCCCGCGACTGCCCTCGGGGGCGTCTGGAAGCCTAGCCAAAACAAGATGAATAATGTTCTCGGTGGCATCGTGGTCGCCCCACGTGATGTAAATCTTCTGCCCGAAGATGCGGTAGTAATCCCCTGCTCGCTCGGCACGGGTTTTCATGGGGCCCAAGTCGGAGCCAGCGCCCGACTCCGTCAGATTCATCGTGCCAGACCATTCTCCCGAACAGATCTTCCTAAGGTATAGAGCCTTAAGCTCCTCACTCGCATGGGCTGAGATCGCGAGCGCAGCACCGGCACTCAGAAACGGTTCGAGCGCAAACGCCATATCTGCGCTGTTCCACATCTCACATGCGGCGGTCCCGAAGAGTTCCGGTAGCCCCTGCCCACCCTGATTCTGTGGTGCAGAAATACCGATCCAACCGCCCGCACCCAATTGTTGAATGGCGTCACCATAGCCCGGAGGTATGGTGACCGCGCTGTCACTGCAACTCGCAGGATTAGCGTCGCCAACGCGTCGCAACGGGGAGACAATATCTGACGCGAATTTGGCCGCCTCGTCGAGTAGCGCTGTGGTCAACTCGCCGCCGAGACCCAACTCATCGTATTGGGGCAACGAGCCCAGCACTGTGTCAACCTCGAGCACGTCGTCGATCAGAAACTGCATGTCATCTGTAGGAGCCTTGTACATGGCGTCTTCCTCAAAAGTATTAGGCGACCGCACAGCGTGGCGGTTTCCGGTCGATTTTTGCAAACCCAGACCATACGGAAAAAATATGGCCAAAGGGTTATAATTCATTTCATGAATGAAGTTCAGCTAAAACTCGCATTATATGAAAAACCTGAACCAAATTGATCTGAACCTGCTGGTATACTTAGAAGTTCTGTTGCGTGAGCGCAATGTAACGCAATCAGCCAATCAATTGGGCCTGTCCCAGCCTGCAATGAGCAATGGTCTGCGCAGACTCCGCGCTCTGTTTGATGATCCACTTTTGGTTAGAACCTCTGAAGGCATGACGCCAACAGAGCGCGCACTCGAGCTCGAGCCTCTCGTCAAGGAGATCCTGCTAGGCGTGGATCGCGCCATGCAACCAGCTACCGAATTTAGTCCCAGTGACGCGCAGATGGTTGTCAGAATCATGGCCAGTGACTACGCGGAGTCGACCCTCTTTCCCGCTGTGCTGACCGAACTCAGGGAGCATGCTCCGGGCATTACGCTGGATATCATGAACCCTTCGGACGTGAGCTTTCTCGATGTCGAGCGGGGCAAAGTGGACCTGGTGATCAATCGCTTCGATCAGATGCCGCAGTCTTTCCACCAGATCACCTTATGGCAGGACAACTTCTCTTGCTTGCTCAGTGCAGATAATCCCATCCTCAATGACTTTTCTCTGGAGAGCTATTTAAGCGCCGACCACATTTGGGTGAGCAAAACCGGCATGGGGATCGGGATCGGCGTCGATCCCGGAGACATCCAGCGACTTGGCTGGGTCGATGCCGCGCTGGCTAAATTGGGTGAGAAACGCAGGATCCGAGTGTTTACCCGACACTATCAGGCTGCGATGACACTCTCCGAGCGAAATGACTTGATTGTCACCTTGCCCACTCGGGCCACCTGGCTGAAACGCGATAATCCCCGTGTTGTTGTAAATAAGCCACCCTTTGAAATACCACCTCTGGAGCTCAAGATGGCTTGGAGTCCACTCCTGCACAACAACGCACCCCATCGCTGGGTCAGGCAATTCATTACCAGGATCGCACGCTCTCTCGAGAGTAATGGCTCGGCTTGTTCATAAGCTAAGCGAATACTGTTTATCGACTCTCTTTCTATTATCAATAGTGGTGTCTGAGTAGACTAGCAACTTTAAGGTTTTTCTAAAAGCGACAACATGAAAAACGCCGGGAAATTACGTGAGTGGGAGTTCTATGATGTCCAAGCGAATCAAATGTGCCGGTCTTCAGATCGACGAAGCGCTTCACTCACTGTTGGTAAATGAAATCTCTCCGGGAACAGGTATTGACCCCGCACATTTTTGGCAAGGCGTGGCCGACGTTTGGGCCTCACTGGGCCCAGAAAACAAACGTCTTCTCGCTGAACGGGAGACCCTGCAAGCGCAGATTGACAATTGGCATCTCGCCCACAAGGGAGACGCTTTTGACGCAGTAGCTTATGAGTCATTCCTGAGAAAGATCGGCTATCTGCACCCGGAGCCCGCCCCCTTTAGCGTCACTACAGCCAACGTTGATCCGGAAATCGCCACGATCGCGGGCCCCCAGCTGGTCGTGCCGGTGATTAACGCGCGCTACGCACTTAATGCCGCTAACGCCCGCTGGGGCAGCCTGTATGACGCCTTGTATGGCACCGATGCCATACCTGAGGACGGCGGTGCGGATCGCGGTGGCGCCTACAACCCGGTGCGGGGTAATCGCGTCATTGCCTGGGCACGGGACTTTCTGGATACGCACTGCCCACTGGAGGGCGGTAGTCACTCCAACGCGACAGGTTACGAAGTCACATCCGGGACACTCAGAGTTCGTCAGACCAATGTCGACTCAGCGGGTCTGGCCGACAGCGCGCAATTTGCCGGTTACACCGGGGACCCGACTAAACCCGACAGCGTGCTACTGTGCCACAACGGGCTTCATGTCGAGATACAAATCGATTCGGAACACGCGGTAGGGGCAACAGATCAAGCGAGCGTAAAGGACGTGTGGCTGGAGTCTGCGCTAACTACTATTCAGGATTGCGAGGACTCGGTGGCGGCTGTAGACGCCGAGGACAAGGTGATTGTTTATCGCAACTGGCTGGGCCTCATGAAAGGCGACTTGATGGACACCTTCCGCAAAGGGGGTAGCGAGCAGACGCGCCGATTGAATCCTGATCGCACATTCATTTCACCCGATGGCGGTAAATTGACGCTGCACGGCAGAAGCCTGCTGTTTGTCAGAAACGTGGGCCATCTGATGACCAACCCCGCCATTCTCAGCTCCGAGGGGGAGGAAATCCCTGAGGGTTTCATGGATGGTTTGTTCACAACGTTTTGTGCGCTCCATGATCTTCGTGGCGAAAATCCTCAAAAGAACTCACGAACCGGCTCGATGTATATCGTGAAACCCAAGATGCATGGACCCGACGAAGTCAGCTTGACGGTCGAATTGTTTTCAAAAATCGAGGAGTTGTTTGGACTGCCGGGCAATACGCTAAAGATCGGCATCATGGACGAGGAGCGCCGCACCACGGTGAATCTCGCCGAGTGCATTCGCCGTGCCAGCGAGCGCGTGGTGTTCATCAATACCGGCTTCCTCGACCGCACGGGAGACGAGATCCACACTAGTATGGAAGCGGGCCCCGTCACGGCGAAGAGCGCAATGAAGAGCGAGACCTGGATCAACGCCTACGAAGACTGGAACGTCGACGTGGGACTAGCCTGCGGCCTGCAGGGCAAAGCACAAATCGGCAAAGGCATGTGGCCGATGCCCGATTTGATGGCGGACATGCTCACCACAAAGATCGAGCACCCCAACGCGGGCGCCAACTGTGCCTGGGTACCATCTCCGACAGCGGCAACCCTACACGTAACTCACTATCACAATGTCTCCGTCGCAGCCGTGCAGGCAACGCTGATGGGTAAGCAAAGACGATCCTTGTCTGAACTCTTGACAATCCCACTGGGCGGTAGCGCTAACTTGTCGGCCGAGGAGATACAGCGAGAACTCGACAATAACGCACAAGGTATTCTGGGTTACGTCGTGCGCTGGGTGGAGCATGGCGTTGGCTGCTCCAAAGTTCCGGACATTCACAATGTCGGCCTGATGGAGGACCGCGCCACCCTGCGCATCTCGAGTCAGCACATTGCCAACTGGCTGCACCACGGCGTGGTATCAGAGACGCAAGTGCGTGAAACGCTCTGCCGCATGGCCGCCGTGGTCGATGAACAGAATCAGGCAGATCCGAATTATCGGCCCATGGCGCCCGATCTGGCTACGAGCCAGGCTTTCCGGGCGGCTTGTGAGTTGGTGTTTGCCGGGACAGCTCAGCCAAGTGGCTATACGGAACCCGTGCTGCATAACCGACGGCTGGCCTTCAAAGCCCAAGCCTGATCAAGGCAAAATCCTGCAAATGGCCCTAAGCACTGCATCTCTCGACCCCCGGCAGTTTGTCAGTGGTTGGGGGCCTAACGCCGCTTTGCAATTCGCACCACCCACTTGCTCCCCACCGTGCTTTTACAAACGCCCTCTATCGGCGAGGAATTAGGTTCACTCGACGATATGTTCCGCACAGCGGCGGATCATTTCGATGCCGCCGTCGACAGTGCTGTCGATAGTTTGAGCTCATTGATTTAGCCAATCATCATTCCGTATTGGGCGCACATATTGGCGGGACTATGATTGCAATGTATCTTCTTATTCTGACGCTCGGCTCTTTCATTCAATACTTCTCATCTGTCACACAGGCTTTTGCCAATGACCGCTCTCCGCGATCCGACTTTCTTTGTCCTCACCTGTACATTGCTAGGGTTGGTGGTGGGCAGCTTTCTCAACGTCGTAATCCTGCGTCTACCCAAAATAATGGAGCAGGCCTGGCATCGAGAGTGCTGTGATTTGCTCGAGCAACCCGCACCCGAAGTCACCGCAGTCAATCTCTCGCAGCCTGGATCCCATTGCCCTGGGTGCGGGACTGCAATAAAACCTTGGCACAACGTTCCCGTTGTCAGTTGGCTGCTCCTGCGCGCACGGTGCGTGAGCTGTGGCATAAACATCTCGGCGCGATACCCAGTTGTCGAACTCTCCACCGGCATCCTCTCCGGTCTGGCTGCCTGGCAGTTTGGTTTTGGTGCCGAGGCACTGAGTGCGCTGCTACTCATCTGGGCGTTGATCGCATTGACAGGTATCGACATAGACGCGCAGTTGCTGCCCGATAGTTTGACGCTACCACTTCTGTGGCTGGGTTTAGGCATCAATTTATTTGCTGTCTGGACACCTCTACCCTCTGCAGTGATCGGCGCCATGCTGGGTTACGGAATCCTGTGGAGCGTGTACTGGCTCTTCAAATTGACAACCGGCAAGGAAGGCATGGGCTACGGTGATTTCAAACTGCTCGGTGCACTGGGTGCCTGGTTTGGCTGGGAGGCGGTACCCCTGATGATCCTATTGTCGTCCTGCGTGGGCGCGATCCTAGGTATTGCGATTTTGCTTATCAAACGCCAGGGCCGCGACACGCCGATTCCCTTCGGCCCGTATCTTGCCGGCGCCGGGCTAATCATGTTGTTCGTTGGCGACACGTTGATGAACCAATATCTTAGTTGGGTACCGCTGTAACATGCTCCGGGTCGGGATAACAGGCGGCATAGGTAGCGGTAAAAGTGCCCTCACTGACTGGCTCTCTCAAAAAGGTATCGTGATCGTCGATGCCGATCTCGCCTCGCGCGTCATCGTCGCGCCAGGGCAACCGGCACTTGCGGAAATCGCCGACACCTTTGGTAGGGAGTACATACGGAGCAATGGCCAACTAAATCGCGGCGCCCTCCGAGAACTGGTTTTCACTGATTACAACAAGCGGCAGAAGCTCGAAGCCATTACCCATCCCCGCATTCAGGAAGAAATCTGGCGGCAGATGAGTACAGCGGATTCAGCTTATGTCGTGCTTAGCTCGCCACTTTTGTTAGAGAGTGGGCAGTCATCGATGGTGGATCTCAGCGTCGTGGTCGATGTCCCTGAGAGTACGCAACTAGAGCGGACTATGACGCGGGACAATAATGCGCGGAAACTGGTCAAGGGGATTATGGCTGCGCAGTTAGATCGCAACACACGTATCTCCCGCGCAGATATCGTTATCGATAACAGTGGCTCACTGGATGAGTTCTATCAGCGCGGCGAGGTGCTGCATCAGACCTTGCTGGCCCGTGCTAGCAAGCATTAACCTTCACAGAGCCTAGCTAGGATTGGCTTATTAGCAGCGGGGAAAGGCCAGGCACTGAGATCCTCTGGAAATTGCCAGGCCAGAGGCTGCTCCTCACGGCCCCGTGCCGATCCCTTCCAGCGCGTGACCCGATGTACGTCGAGTCGCACCTGTTTGTCACCATAGTCGTGTTCGAGGGCCATCAGTGGCTCGCTAGCTTCGATTTGAACGCCAAGCTCCTCTTTTAGCTCGCGACGCAGTGCATCCACCATAGACTCGTGTGCTTCTACTTTGCCCCCAGGGAACTCCCACAGCCCGCCCTGGTGTGAACCGGGGGCGCGCCGGGACACCAGCACGCGTCCATCGCTATCCGTCAAAACACCCACTGCAACGACAACCGCCTGCATTTCAAGTGCGATATTCGGCGTTGATTTTTACGTAGTCGTAAGACAAATCTGTTGTCCAAATCACCGCCTGTTCGTCTCCGCGATTGAGCGCAACATCAACCACAAGATCAGTGGGACTCATAGCTTCTTGACCTCGAACTTCAGTATAGGAAGCTGCGCGCGCACCTTCCTCGACAATCAATACGCCATTTATGTGGATGGTGACAGCGTCGGTATCGAGACGATTCAGTCCGGCACGACCAACGGCTGCAAGAATTCTGCCCCAGTTGGGATCGGATGCAAACAGCGCGGTTTTAACCAGTGGCGAGTGGGCGATGGCCCGCGCCACAGTATCAGCTGCCTCATGCGTCTCACCACCCACGACACGTATCTCAATGAATTTACTGGCACCTTCACCATCACGCACGATGTCCTGCGCGAGTTCAATCATTAGCTTTGTCAGCGCATCGGAAAAGACTAAGCAGTCAGGTGAATTAGGCTGAATAGCAACATCGCTGCTCCCGGTTGCCGATAGTGTGACGGCGTCGTTGGTGGAGGTGTCTCCATCAACGGTAATGCGATTGAAGCTGGCGTCTGCTGCAGAGGCCAGCAAAGACTCGAGAAGCGGCTGTTCAATCATTACATCAGTGGCCACAAAGGCCAGCATCGTCGCCAAATCAGGGCAAATCATGCCCGCGCCTTTTGCTATTCCGGTGATACGGCACTGTTGACCACCCAGTTCTACTTCGACCGTGCGCAGTTTGGTGCGAGTGTCCGTGGTCAATATCGCACCCGCCGCTCGTTCCCAATTATCTTCACTCAGATCACCCAACGCATCGCCCAGCGCAGCGATTATTCGATCTGACGGCAATGGCTCGCCGATGACCCCTGTCGAAAAAGGCAGCACATCCCACACCGATACATTTGTGTGAGTCGCGACTGCATCACAACAAGCGATCGCTGCAGATCGACCCAGCTCACCCGTGCCGGCATTGGCGTTCCCAGTGTTAACCAACAAGTAGCGGGGCTGCCCCTGAGTCGCAGCGACATGCTCCGCAGCGAGATCGACGGGCGCTGCGCGGAACGCATTTTGTGTGAAGCACGCGGCCGTTCGGGTATCCGGGCTCAGTGATACTAGCAGCAGGTCGTCCTTACCCGCCGCCTTAATGCCAGCCTGCGCAATGCCCAGCTGTAAACCGGAGATCGCACTCACCTCGCCGCTCCACGTCCAATAGGACCACAGGGGCACTGAACACGGACGGATAAATAATCAGTTAGTCGAGACAAATTCAACTTAACGCGCCATGGCATTGCTTGTATTTTTTCCCGCTGCCACAGGGACAGGGATCGTTGCGGCCCACTTTGGGTTGGGCCCTCGTGAAGGGCTGAGGCGCCTGCGCCGGTTGAGCCGCCTCGCGCGTTTCAGTGATGGCTGAGTGCGCATCTGCGTGTTCGAACGCCATCTTCTGTCTCGCCGCGGCCTCTCGACGTTGCTGCTCCATGGCCGCTGCTGCGTCCGACCGCTGGACCTGGACGTTACTTAAAAATCTCACGACCTCATATTTGAGCCGCTGCAGTAGGCCCTCGAATAAGGCAAAAGATTCGCGCTTGTATTCTTGCTTAGGGTTCTTGTTCGCATAGGCGCGCAAATGAATTCCCTGTCGCAACTGATCCATCACTTGAAGGTGTTCTTTCCAAAGCGTGTCCAGCACCTGCAACATGATCTGCTTCTCAAGCTGCCGCATACCCGGCCCGATGCTGGCGGCCTTCTCTTCGTAAGCGGTTTGTACTGAGGTCACGATCTGCTCGCGGAGGGTTTCCTCATGAAGAGAATCGTCCTCATCCAGCCACTGTGAAATCGGTAAAGTCAGACCAAACTCACCTTCCAACTGCTTTTCAAGCCCAGAGATATCCCATTGCTCTTCAACACTCATAAGTGGGATATAACCATCAATGACGTCATTAACCACATCGTGTCGAATGGCAGTAATGGTCTCTCCGATCTCATCGTCAGACAGCAATTCATCTCGCTGCCGGTAGATAATCTGGCGCTGATCGTTGGCAACGTCATCGTATTCAAGCAGCTGCTTCCGAATATCGAAGTTTCGCCCCTCGACCTTGCGCTGCGCTTTCTCAATGGCATTCGTAACCATCCGATGCTCAATGGCCTCGCCTCGCTCCATACCAAGCGCCTGCATAAAGCTCTTCACCCGTTCTGACGCGAAGATGCGCATGAGGTTGTCTTCAAGGGAAAGGTAAAAACGGGATACACCAGGATCACCTTGTCTGCCAGACCGCCCGCGCAGTTGGTTATCGATGCGCCGCGATTCGTGGCGCTCAGTCCCGAGAATGTGTAAACCACCCGCCTCGATCACCGCGTCATGGCGGGTCTGCCATTCGGCGGTCAGCGCCTCGCGCGTTGCGTCACCTAGCGATTCGCCCTGAGCCATCAGCTCGGCTTCCAGATTGCCGCCCAGCACGATGTCGGTCCCGCGGCCTGCCATGTTCGTCGCAATGGTGACGACACCGGGCCGCCCGGCCTGCGCGATAATCTCAGCTTCTTGCTCGTGATACTTGGCGTTCAGCACTTTATGCTCAATTTTTTGCTTTTGAAACGCGTGGGATAACTCCTCCGACGTCTCAACCGAGGCAGTACCGACCAAAACCGGCGCACCACTCTCAATGCAGGACCGGACGTCCTCAATAATGGCCTCAAACTTCTCTTCGCGGGTCAGATAGACCAGGTCGTTCAGGTCATCCCGCTTCATCGGTACATTGGTCGGAATCACAATACATTCCAGGCCGTAGATCTGGCGGAATTCAAAGGCCTCTGTGTCAGCAGTACCCGTCATGCCCGCCAGCTTGTTGTAGAGACGGAAAAAGTTCTGGAAGGTCGTCGAAGCCAGAGTTTGGCTTTCACTTTGAATTTTGACGTCCTCTTTTGCCTCAATCGCCTGATGCAGGCCTTCAGACAGGCGGCGGCCGGGCATGGTGCGCCCGGTGTGTTCATCAATCAGAACGACCTGCCCTTCCTGAACGATGTACTCCACATCGCGCTGGAACAACACATGGGCTCGCAAGCCCGAGTGGACATGATGGAGTAAGCCCAAATTGGTCGCGGCGTATAGAGAGTCCTCCTCCTGCAGAAGGCCCGCCTCTATCAACATACCCTCAACCTTTTCATGCCCCTGCTCGGTTAATTCAATGCTGCGCTGCTTCTCATCGAGCGTAAAGTCACCCTCCTCCGCTTCCAGCTCGGGTGAAAGCTTGGGGATCAGTCGATTCACGGTTTTGTAGAGTTCAGAGCTGTCATCGGCAGCACCGGAAATGATGAGGGGCGTCCGAGCCTCATCGATCAGAATCGAGTCCACCTCATCCACAATGGCAAAGGCCAGCGTCCCCTGACTTTTGTCCCCCATGCTGAACGCCATGTTATCGCGCAAGTAATCGAAGCCGAACTCGTTGTTGGTTCCGTACACCACGTCACAGCTGTAGGCGGACTTCTTTTCTTCCGAACTCTGGCCCGATCGCACGACCCCGACTGACAACCCAAGGAATTTGTACAGCGGGCCCATCCAGGCGGCATCACGGCTCGCTAAATAATCATTTACCGTCACCAGATGCACGCTGTGATCAGGTAGTGCATTGAGATACGCAGGGAGTGTTGCCACAAGCGTTTTACCCTCGCCCGTGCGCATTTCAGCGATCTTGCCGTCATGAAGCGCAATACCGCCGATCAACTGCACGTCAAAATGGCGCATACCCAGGGCACGCACACCCGCTTCTCTGACAACTGCGAAGGCCTCTGGCAACAGCTGCTCAAGCGTTGCGCCCTCATCCAGCAGTCCGCGGAACTCGGCCGTTTTGGCACGAAGTGCATCATCATCGAGGGCCCCCATGCCCTCTTCCAGCGCGTTGATGCGCGCAACAATCTTGCCCATCCGCTTTAGCTCCCGGTCATTACGGGTGCCAAAAAGCTTTTTTATCGTAGATGTCAACATAAAAAACTCATTGTTGAGTCACAAGAAATCCTTTGGGTACTGCGAAGATCCGAGAGCGTCAGAATTATCTTGTCATTGATGCGTTCGACTAATGTAAGTGGCGGGATCGACGGCTCGACCGTGTTTGAAAACTTCGAAGTGAACATGGGGACCTGTGGATCGCCCAGTGCTTCCCATCAGAGCGATAACGTCGCCTCGTCGGACTAAGTCTCCAACCTCGACCATATTTTCCCTGTTGTGAGCGTAACGTGTGCTGAGTCCATCACCATGAGCGACCTCTACCATCTGGCCATAACCTGATCGGGAGCCACTCCAACTCACTACGCCACTAGCAACAGCGAGGATTTCAGCCCCTTCCTTACCAGCAAAATCTACCCCGTCGTGCCAGGCACGCTGCCCAGAAATTGGGTCAATTCGATAACCGTAAGGAGATGATTGCCAACCTGAGATAATGGGCCTTCCTGACGGCGCAGATTCAGCCCGCAATTGCTCAGACGATAGGAGACCCGCTAACACATCAAACTGGGCCTCCCGCTCGGCAAAAAGCTGATCAAGCAAACCAAACTGCGTTTCGACCTTTCGAACAGATGGTGAACTATCGTGCGGTGCGGATGTCGGCAGACCCTCATAGGGAGCCGGTATTGATGGCCCACCGAGAGCAGGCGCCCCTGAAAAATCAAACTCTTCCAAGTCGAGACCTGCCAGATCGGTCAAATGCAGACCTAACGCATCAAGACGGGTGACATGAGCCTGCAAGCTTGCAAGTCGTCTAGTCATCGCAGCCATTCTTGATCGTGCTTCAACACCGAGTTGCGCCAGCGATTCAGCTTGCTCCATCGCGTGCTGCTCCTGAGCTGACAGGCGCGTCGCCTGTTCAGACACCAGACCCGAACTAAACCCCGCTTGATAACTAATTGTCGACAGCGCAAACGGCAACCCGATGAAACAGGCCGAAATCAGCGCCCACGACACCTTACCCAGCTCAAGGGTGCGCGAGGCGGCTCGATCATTGAGCAGTATTATTTTCAATGCTAATTGTCGAATCTAGAACGGGAGAGACTATGCCATTTTCGGCTACCAAGGAAAACCTCGATTCGCAGCCAAATGCGGTGATTTGGCACCTTCGAAATCTATTAGACCAATTGCTCCTCACCCAAAAACGCCCAATCGACAGGGGCATCAGCGGGATTCTCAAAAGTTACCCACTCCCAGCAATCGGGGCTATCAAATAGCGCCCGAACGAGCCGATTATTGAGTGCATGACCAGATTTAACGCCCTCATACTCGGCCAATAAATGGTGCCCCGCTAAGTACAGATCGCCAATCGCGTCCAACATCTTGTGCTTAACAAACTCATCGTCGTAGCGCAGACCTCCGTCATTGAGAATCCGGTAGTCATCGATGACGATCGCGTTATCAACGCTGCCACCTCGCGCGAGACCTCTAGAACGCAGGTACTCAAACTCATGCACAAAACCAAAAGTTCGCGCGCGGCTGATCTCACGCACAAAAGCCTCCGCACTTAGGTCCAATGCTGCGTAACCGACCTGTCCCTTGAAAACAGGGTGATCGAAATCAATGGCAAAGGCGACCCGAAAGCCGTCATACGGTCTTAGGGTCGCAGATTTATCGCCGTCCTGAACAGTAATTTCCCGCGTTACACGGATAAACTGCTTCGGCGCTGACTGTTCCTGAATACCCGCCGCCTGTAGCAGATAGACAAATGGACCCGCCGATCCATCCATGATCGGAACCTCGGGCGAATCCACTTCAATGTAAGCGTTATCGATGCCCAAACCACACAAAGCTGACAGCAAATGTTCGACAGTGGTGACTTGATGGTTACCACGGCCTAAACTGGTAGAAAGGTCGGTCTCATCGACCCAGTCTGCCCGGGCGGGGATTTCCCAGACCGGACTGAGGTCGGTGCGGCGGAAGACAATGCCAGTATCCGCCGGCGCAGGACCGAGCATCATCGCCACCTTACTACCCGAGTGTAGCCCTACGCCCGTCGACTTTATCGACTCTTTCAGGGTGCGCTGCTTCAGCATGGAATTCCCCTTTCTCAAGCGGAAACCTTACTAGGGCAGCGTAAGTCATGCCAGTTCTGCCATCCCGACTATTCACCACTTTCAGGGCTGGACAGTTTTTGCCATTGAGGCAAATTGACACAGCATCACAGCTTGGGTCAGTCAGCTTGGCGACGGAGGAATGCGGGCACATCAAACAATTGCTCATCTAGATCCGCATCCACTTTCGACGCTGCCTGCCCATCAATTGGCCCAGTAGCCTGCTGCCGCTTTGCGGGTGGTAGGTCGTAGTCGTTGTAATCGGTTCCAACAGTCCCCTGCTTGGCGGTCGCAGTCGGTTCGACTGTAGTCAGCGTTGGCCGCGCCTCAGCATTGCGCAGACCAGTCGCAACGACAGTGACTTTGAGGCTGTCTGTCATCTCGGGATCAATCACAGTCCCTATGACAACCGTCGCATCTTCTGACGCTATGTCGTAGATGGTGGCGCCTACCTCGGAAAACTCCCCCAGAGACAAATCAAGCCCTGCAGTGATATTCACCAAGATTCCGCGAGCACCGCTTAAGTCGATGTCATCCAAAAGCGGGCTGTTAATCGCCCGTTCTGCAGCGTCTCGCGCTCGTCCCTCACCACTCGCTGTGCCTGTGCCCATCATGGCAGATCCCATTTCCGACATGACAGTGCGCACGTCGGCGAAGTCAACGTTCACTAAACCCGGTCGGATGATGAGATCAGCAATACCTTGCACCGCACCAAGCAACACGTCGTTTGCCTCCTTAAATGCATCGAGCAGCGTGGTGTTGGAACCGAGGACTTCAAGCAGTTTTTCGTTGGGTATGGTGATCAACGAATCGCAGTGTTGGGCAATTTCTTTCAGGCCCTCATCCGCGGTGCCGAGGCGCTTCTTGCCCTCAAAACTGAAAGGTCGCGTCACGACTGCTACCGTCAGGATGTCCATATCGCGCGCTACCTCGGCAACAATCGGCGCCGCGCCAGTCCCCGTGCCGCCTCCCATGCCGGCTGTAACGAAGATCATGTCTGCACCATGCAGCGCGTCAGCGATCCGATCTTTATCCTCAAGCGCTGCCGCACGACCCACCTCAGGATTAGCACCTGCGCCAAGACCCTTTGTGATGCTCGCGCCCAACTGCAGCACGGTCTTAGAGTGGATATCGGATAAGGCTTGCGCGTCGGTGTTTGCACAAATGAAATCCACTCCCTCGACCTCATGATCAATCATGTGCCGAACGGCATTGCCGCCACCACCACCGACACCAACCACCTTGATTACGGCACTTTGTGGTGCACTATCAACTAGTTCAAACATTGCTTTCTCCCCTTTCTAAAAACACCTCTTACCGCTGAGGTTCGTTAAAAAACAATTTCTCTAAAAGTGTCTCGCAAACCATTCTTTGACGCGTGTCGTGTAGCTGCCGCCCTCTCCATCACTGCGTTGATGGGACTTTCTGCCCTCCAGCGAGTCCTCAGCACCACAGAGCAATAACCCTATTGCTGTTGCGTAAATCGGGTTGCGGATGATGTCGTGAAGGCCTCGGGCATACTGCGGTGCGCCGACGCGAACCGGCATGTGGAAAATCTCTTCAGCGAGCTCAACAGCACCCTCCATTTTTGAGGTGCCACCCGTCAACACTACGCCAGCAGGTATCAAGTCCTCATATCCAGAGCGCCTCAACTCTGACTGCATCAGCGTAAACAGCTCGTCGTATCGGGGTTCGACCACCTCAGCTAATGATTGTCTGGACAAGTCGCGTGGAGGACGATCGCCAACGCT
Organism: Halieaceae bacterium; assembly: GCA_902631395.1. Classification (GTDB taxonomy): domain Bacteria; phylum Pseudomonadota; class Gammaproteobacteria; order Pseudomonadales; family Halieaceae; genus Luminiphilus. The sequence continues at coordinate 20,887 of CACOYM010000005.1, forward strand.
AGGCACCTTGATCGTTTCATCTGGGCCTGCAAGCTGCGTCAGTGCGCAGGCATATCGAATCTTGATCTCCTCCGCATGCTGCGTCGGCGTACGCAGCGCCATGGCAATGTCGTTGGTGACCTGATCGCCGGCAATGGGAATCACCCCAGTGTGCCGGATAGAGCCGTCAGTGAAGATCGCAATATCAGAGGTACCACCACCAATATCGACCAGGCAAACACCCAGATCGCGTTCGTCCTCAGTGATGACGGAGTAACTCGACGCCAACTGCTCCAGAATAATGCCGTCTACTGTCAAGCCACAACGCTCAACGCATTTCTCGATGTTCTGGGCGGCGTTTACAGCGCAGGTCACAAGATGCACTTTGGCCTCAAGGCGAACCCCCGACATACTGAGAGGCTCCCGGATCCCCGATTGATTGTCGATGACGTATTCCTGCGGCAAAACGTGAAGCACTTTTTGATCGGCTGGAATGGCCACCGCCTGTGCTGCATCAATGACCCGGTCGACATCCTGTTGAAAAACTTCCTGATCACGGATCGCCACTATGCCGTGTGAGTTGACCGAGCGGATATGGCTGCCTGCGATACCGACGTAGACAGAGTGAATTTGACACCCTGCCATCAGCTCCGCTTCCTCAACCGCACGCTGAATGGCGTTCACCGTCGACTCGATGTTCACGACCACACCTTTTTTCATGCCTCGGGAGGGATGAGTCCCAATGCCAACCACTTCAATGCCGCCATCTGGATCAATCTCACCCACAACAGCCACGACTTTGGATGTTCCAATATCCAGCCCAACAATCATTTGTTTACTGTCGGCGTTGGCCATCATCCCTCCCTCCATTGACAGTTGCTTGTATCACCAAGTCCTCATCTTGAAAGGTCACGGCGGCACCGTGTTCGTAACGCAAATCGATTTTTGCCACCGCTGCAGTTGGTAGTTCTGAATCCCAGAGGCGGACAAAACGCGCCAGACGCTGGGACATATCCCTTGCACCTAATAAAAGTGAAAGACCGTTATCAAACTGAACCGCCACTTGCTCCAAATCATCCAGCGAAAGCGCCTTAATGGATAAATCAGTGCCGTCCAAGCGGTCGGCCAGCATTTGATACAGCCTCATCAAAAACACTTCCTTGCCAGCTGGTCCAGCCAGGATAGGTAGGTGGGCATAGAGCGGGTCCAGGTCTGCGGCGAAATATTCACCCTCATGATTTAAATATCCGCTCTTTCCCCATCGTGCTAGAGGTCGCTGTTCAACGAGCGTTACCTCGATTTCGGCGGGCCAGCGTCGTCGCGTATTCACCTCGTATACCCAAGGCAAGGATTCGAGCTCTTGACGAGCACCACTGAGGTCAGCCGCCATAAAACCATCAGCTACCCGAGGAGCCAGTCGAGCCTGAATCGCCTCACTGTCGAGATGGCGAACATCGCCGCGTACCGTTAAGCGCTCCACCTGTCGCGCTTTTATGGTGGCACTGCCCTGATACAGACCCAAACCCAGCAGAGTAACGCCTGAAGCAAGGACGATGCGATTGAGCCAGAGGCTCGCGCGTGAGGTTGGTTCCGCCTCTCCGCGTGTGGCTTGCGGCGACATGCCTCGCACTCCAGTTGCTTTTTTACCCGGCATGGCGCGTCTCCATGCTGTGTTCATAAATTTCAGTCAACAAGTCCATCAGGCTGAGACCTGCGACCTTGGCCGCCAAAGGCACCAAACTGTGCGATGTCATCCCGGGTATGGTGTTCACCTCCAGAAGCTGCCAGCATTTTGCAGAGTCGAGAATCACATCTACGCGGCCCCAGACCTCTCCTCCCACGGCTTGGAATGCCGCCAGTGCGATTTCAGCAAGCGCCTTCTCGTCGGCATCACTGAGATCTGAGGGGCAGGTAAACCGGGTATCGTCAGACCGGTACTTAGCATCGAAGTCGTAGAAGTCCCCAGAGACATCAATGCGGATGCTGGGCAAGGTGCGCTCACCTAATATGGCCACCGTGTACTCTGCCCCGGCGACGCACTGCTCCGCCATGACGGGTGCGCCAAAGCCCGCAGCCTGTTCATGCGCCGTGGCCAACTGCTGCGCATTGGTCGCCTTACTCATCCCCAACGAGGAACCTTCCAAGGCAGGTTTCACGAACACTGCACCTAGCTCGTCAATGACCGCTTCCCAATCGCAATCAGACGTCAACACGCGTGACGGAGGTGTGATCAGCCCGGCGCCTTGCCAAAGCAGCTTGGTGCGAATCTTGTCCATGGTCAGCGCAGAAGACAGCACTCCGCACCCGCTATAGGGCAGACTCATGAGCTCTAACAGACCCTGCACTGTACCGTCCTCGCCGCCCGGGCCATGGAGCAGATTGAAGACAAACTCCACGCCCTCAAGACGTTTTGTCCAGCCCTGCTTAGCTGGATCTACTCGCAGCACAAGAGCGCCCGCATTTTCCAGTGCGCTCGCCACGTTTTCTCCGCTTTCAATTGAGATTTCGCGCTCTGCAGCAGTGCCCCCCAGCATCACGGCAAGCATCTTATTCTCGAAAACACTATCGCTCACTGCAATGCCTCCAGCGATTCAGCCCCTGCGAGCGACGCGGCCAGACGGCCAATATCACCTGCACCCTGCATCAGCAACACGTCATTGTCTGTAAGCACGCCCATCAGCACGGTGGGCAACTGGCCTTGATCAGATACCACGACGAGTTCCATCACGCCGCGGGCACGAATCGCATTCGCCAGTGTGTGAGAATCAACTCCATCAATAGGCGCCTCTCCCGCGGCATAGACATCCAGCAGAATCAGCAAGCCACCCTCGCTTAACACCGAGACAAAGTCGTCAAAGTGATCACGTGTCCGGGTGTAGCGATGTGGCTGGTAAACCATGACAATCCGGCGGCCAGAGAAGGCGGCACGCGCAGCCTGCAAGGTCACCGCGACTTCAGTCGGGTGATGTCCATAATCATCGATGAGCCTGGCACAGCCGCCATCCCAACGTACGTCACCAAGATCCGAGAAACGACGATCGACGCCGCCGAATCCAGCGAGGCCGCGGGTAATAGCGTCATCATCTATCTGTAAATCACAACATAACGCTGCAGCGCCAGCGGCATTCAGCGCGTTATGTAATCCGGGCATTTTTACCGTTAGAGAGAGTGGTAATTCGTCCTGCGATCGAACCAGATCAAAGTGTCCACTCAATACGTCCGCTCGATAATTCTCAAGCCGATAATCTGCGTCCACATGCCGCCCATATGTTACGACGCGACGTGACAAACCGGAGAGGAGATCTCGCGCACCGGGATCATCGATGCAAACGACTGCAGATCCGTAAAACGGGAGGTTGTGCAAAAAAGCATCGAAGGCATCGCGATAACGCGCAATGTCACCGGAGTAATGCTCCATGTGATCCGATTCGACATTCGTTACCACTGCCATTATGGGCTGCAAATGCAAAAATGAAGCGTCGCTCTCGTCAGCCTCCACAACCAGATAGTGGCCACCGCCTAACACGGCGTTGGCTCCGGCCTGATTCAATAGTCCGCCAATGACAAAGGTGGGATCCTCCCCCGCCTCGCCTAGAATCGCAGCGATCATACTCGTGGTTGTTGTCTTGCCATGCGTCCCGGCCACTGCAACACCAAAGCGATATCGCATCAGCTCTGCCAACATTTCGGCTCTGGGGACGACCGGTATTCGCAACATCTCTGCCGCCAATCGCTCAGGGTTGTCCTTTGGCACAGCCGCTGAGACGACAAGCACATCTGCCTGCTCAACATATTCCGCTCGATGACCAATATGCACGATCACACCCAGCGAGCGCAGCCTTCCAATAACGGACGTCTCAGTCTGGTCCGAACCCATCACGGTATAGCCCAGGCCAACCAGTACCTCAGCAATGCCGCTCATACCTGCGCCGCCGATGCCCACCATAAAGATGCGACGAATTCGGCCCATCCCGCCAGGCACCATGGGAGCTGGTTCAAGCCGCTGCATGAAGCACCTCGGTCAGCGCCGATACCACACGCGCCGTGGCATCCGCCTGAGCCGCCGCACTGGCTGCCATCGACATATTGGCCAATGTGCTGGGTGTCGAAATCCATTCCTCCAGTAACTCGGCAAGCCCGTCGGGCGTAACCGCTCTCTGTGGCATCAATACTGCTGCTCCACACTCCGCTAAAACGCGAGCATTGAAGGTTTGGTGATCATCAATCGCGTGGGGCAGTGGAATGAGAATCGAAGCCGTACCAGTATGGGCCAGCTCCGATATTGTCAGAGCGCCTGCACGGCTTATAACGACATCGGCCCATGCATAAGCCAACGCCATATCATCAATAAAGTCATCACAGCGAAGATGCTGGAACGGTAAGAGTGCCCAAGCTTTATCCGCCTCTGGTCGATTACGCTGTCCGCACTGTTGCCAAAGAGTGAGTGACTCATCTGATCCGCGTCCCCGCAAGACCTCAACTACCTGCGGTAGCATGGCATTTAAGGGGGCCGCACCAAGACTGCCGCCAAGCACCAACACACGCATTGGACGACCCGCAGAGAAACGATCGAGCACCTCTAACTCCTGTCGATCTACCGGCTGCAACTCATCACGCACGGGGTTACCCACCACTTCTGCATGCTGCAAAGATGCAAATTGTCCTGAAAAACCGCAAAGCACCCGCCTCGAGAGCGGTGATAGCCACCGATTCGTCGTTCCTGCTATCGCATTTTGTTCATGGATCACTAGGGGGCATCGCGTCAACCAAGCGGCCATGCCAGCGGGTCCCGCCGCGTAACCACCCATCCCCAGAACCAAGTCAGGTTGCACCCGTCGTATCACCATGAGTGACTCAATAACCGCTAACAAAAGCTTGAAGATACCCAACCACTTGGCGAGCGGATTTTTTCCTCGCAAACCTGACACTGAGAGATGGTGGAGCGGTATCCCTGCCGCGGGGACAAGCCGCCGCTCAATGCCCCGCTCTGTGCCCACCCAATCCACGGACCAACCGCTATCGAGCAAACGGCCGGCAACAGCGAGCGCGGGGTAGACATGTCCCCCAGTTCCGCCTGCGGCAATAAGTGCGCGGCCCGCTTGGGCAGGCAGATCTATCATCTCACCACCCTCGCTGAAGTATTCAAGGTGGATCGCTTTGTTATCGCCAACGGTTGAGCAATTCGCAGTACCATGCCGAGTAACGCGCAGCTAACAATCAGACTAGAACCGCCGTAACTGATAAATGGCAGAGTCAGTCCCTTGGTCGGTAAGAGACCGGAGCTCGCCCCCATGTTGATAAACGCCTGACCCGAAAACATCAATGCAACGCCGAAACAAAGATATGCCTCAAAGCGTTGCCCCTGAGCGGCCGCGCGCCAACCATTCTGGAGAATTCTCGCAACTAGCAGCGCGAACAACGTAATAACCGCTGCTGCGCCAACCAGCCCTGTCTCCTCTGCCCAAATCGAAAACACGAAATCGGTGTGCGCCTCGGGCAAATAGAACAGCTTCTGAACACTGTTACCCAGTCCCACGCCCCACCATTCGCCCTGGCCAAATGCGATCAAGGATTGAACAAGTTGAAAGCCCGACCCAAAGGGATCTGCCCAAGGATCTTGGTAGGCGGTGAATCGCTGAAGGCGATAAGGGGCGCTGAGCACCAGAACCGTGAAGGCTACCGCGGCAACGCCGACCATCATGACGACATAAAGCAGATGCGCACCGGCTAGGAACATCATGCCGACGGTCATGCCAATTGCGATCACAGTGGTGCCGAAGTCGGGCTCAAGCAGAAGCAGAAACGCCACTACCGAGAGGATGGTTGTTAATCTCGCCAACCCAGTCCAGTGCTGACGAACGGCATCTTCCTGACGAACCAGGTAGCCCGCAGCGTAGAGAAGCAAAGCCAGCTTGGCGAATTCCGACGGCTGTATCGTAATCAAGCCCAACGACAGCCAGCGTTGCGCACCATTGACTTCATGGCCGATGCCCGGCATTAGAACCAGAATTAAGAGGGCAGATGCGAGTAACAACAATGCGGGAGATATTTTTTCCAGCGTGGCTGTCGGACACATATATGTCACACACCCAGCCGCCACTCCAATGATAAGATAGAGCGCGTGACGTTGCGTGTGGTGCCAGGGGTTTCCAAAGTGGAAATCTCCGTATTCGACCGACGCAGACGCAATGGCAATGAGCCCAACACCCATCAACATCACGCTTAGCAGCAGCAGTACGAGATCGCCCTGCAGAGCCTCTGCTCGCAACCACCGCATTACGCCACCACCTCTAATGCGTTGACAGCATTGTGAAACTTCTGGCCGCGATCAACATAGCTAGCAAACATATCCAGACTTGCGCAGGCGGGAGAGAGGAGCACAGTGTCTCCGGTCTGTGCTTGCGCGGCGGCACAAGCCACTGCTTCCTCAATCGTATCCACCGATTGGATAGTAATCACCTGACTCAGGTGCTTAGTGATATCGGCCGTCGCTTCACCAAGCACCACGACCCCAGAGCAGCACTGGGCAACAGTCTCTTTGAGAAGCGAAAAATCCTGTCCCTTACCCTGCCCTCCGAGGATCAACCAGATCGCGCCTTCGCCGGCGAGACCCTCGAGCGCGGCAACGGTGGCACCGATGTTGGTGCCTTTGCTGTCATCGATGAATCGCACGCCGCCGATCTGTCCAACCAACTGGCAACGATGAGGCAAGCCTCGATACTCCCTCGCCCCCTCCAGGAGGCCAGATGTAGGTAAACCCAATGCCGAACCGAGTGCCAGTGCCGCAAGTAAGTTAGCTAAATTGTGCCGGCCTGGCAGTTGCAGCGCGTCTCCTGAAATGAGTGGGTTGAATCCATGGCAAATCCAGTTAACGCCATCGATCTCGCGCAAGCCAAACTCGTCGAAATCAGGCTCTCCAGAACGCCACCACACGGTTTCCAAGGTTTCAGGCATCAGCGGAATGGTCAGTGGATCATCACGATTAGCTACTACCTGAGTCACCTGCCTAAAAATCAGGTGTTTAGCGCGATGATATTCGCTGAGGTTTGCGTAACGATCTAGATGATCAGCACTGATATTGAGCACCGTAGCTAGACGCAGACCAAGGTCATGCGCACGCTCCAACTGAAAGCTGGAAAGCTCCAACACGTATAGCTCAGGATCATCCGCCAGCAAGTCCAATGCGGGCCTACCCAGATTCCCACCAAGAGACACTTTTAGCCCGCAGGCTCGCAGCATTTCCCCAAGTAGCGCAGTTACGGTTGACTTGCCGTTAGAGCCGGTGATGCCGACAACGGGTGCTTGCGCGGCCTCCATGAAGAGGTCGATGTCACCGCGGATACGGCAGCCCTGATTGCGAGCGTGAGTCACTATGGGGTGATCCAAGGCAACTCCAGGACTCACGATCATTTCAGTACAACCGTCGATGATGTCAGTATCCACCTCTCCGAACACCGCCGTCTGCGAATTAACATGTTCCAGAACAACTGGGTCGGAGACCATGTCGGCACGTGTATCGATGGCAGTGAAATTGATGCCCTTTTGTTGCCACCATCGCGCTACGGACTGTCCCGTAATACCGAGGCCAAAAACGACACGTTTGTCGGTGGCGTTAATGGTGGCAGACACGCTAGACATCAGCTCACCTCAACTTCAACGTGGCTAGGCCGAACAGCACGAGCATGACGGTGATAATCCAAAAGCGGACAATCACCCGAGGCTCGGGCCAACCCTTGAGTTCAAAGTGATGATGAATGGGAGCCATGCGAAACACACGTTTCCCGGTCAGCTTGAAAGAACCGACCTGTATAATGACTGACAGCGTCTCGAGCACAAAGATACCGCCCATAATAAATAGCACTATTTCATGACGTGTCATGACCGCTACGACGCCAAGTGCGGCACCGAGCGCCAAAGCCCCGACATCGCCCATGAAGATCATCGCCGGGTAGGTGTTAAACCACAGGAAACCTAGACCAGCACCTGCGATCGCCCCGCAGAACACCATGAGCTCTCCGGTCCCTGGTAGGTAGGCGATATTGAGGTATTCCGCGAACTCCATATGACCTGCGAGGTACGCGATCACACCTAAACCTGACGCCACCATCACTGTTGGCAAAATAGCGAGGCCATCCAGACCATCGGTCAAGTTCACCGCGTTGCTCGAACCTACGATGACGAAGTAGCTAAAGGGAACGAACAGCCAGCCCATCACCCATGCCACGTCCTTGAAAAATGGCACATACAGAGTGGTCTCCTCAGCGATCACTGCAGTGTCGAATAGGTAAAGTGTTACGCCAAAGGCGCACAACGATTGCCACAAGTATTTCCAGCGTGCAGGCAATCCGCGAGTGTCCTTGAGCACGACCTTAAGGTAATCATCGACGCACCCAATCGCGCCAAAGATCGTAGTGGTAAAGATGGCGACCCAAACGTAACGATTACTGAGATCTGCCCAAAGTAACGTCGCGCCGAGTACCGTCACTAAAATCAATGCGCCACCCATCGTCGGCGTGCCCGACTTCTGAAGGTGAGTCTGGGGCCCTTCCTGTCGAATCGCTTGGCCTATTTGAAGGCGATTCAGCCTCTTGATCACCACCGGCCCCACGATCATTGACATAGCCAATGCCGTACAAGCAGCGAGAATGCCGCGGAGCGTCAGATACTGGAAGACAGCGAAGCCCGGATCCAAGGAAACAAGCCGTTCGCTCAACCACATCAACACGGCGACACCTCTTCGGAAGCAAGCAACCAGGCCACTGTGCTCTCAAGACCCACTGCACGAGAACCCTTCACCCAGATCACGTGATCGACTGGCATCGAGGGAAACGCGGCTTGCATAGCCGTCTGATCCGGAAAGTAGAGAGCGCCGGCACCAAAGGCCTCTGCAGCGGGCATTGCTTCAACACCCACCGCAATCAGTCGATCAATGCCCGATGCTGCGGCGTAGGCGCCGACTTCGTAATGCAACGCTGCGGTCATTTCACCAAGCTCCAGCATCGATCCTAATACCAAGACGCGGTAGCCGGGTTCGCGCGCCAAAACATCAATTGCTGCTCTGACGGCGGCGGGGTTAGCGTTGTAGCTGTCGTCAACGACATGGCCTGCTCGAGGCCGTGCAGAGACCGAACCACGACCGGTCCCGGGCGCTACACGAGCAACTGCGTTGGCAGCCTCTGCAGGATCGACCCCGAGCTCGATCGCCACGGCTAAGGACGCGAGCGCATTACTTACGTGCTGATCCCCTGCCAACCTTAAAGTTACCGACAATTCGCCCATGGGCCCGCGTAACGAGAAGCGCGTTCCATGCACACCATCGCGCTCGATATTCACAGCACGATAGTCGGCAGACTCCGCTAACCCGAAAGTGATCTGCCGCGCTTTGCTCGCCTGCTGCTGCCATTGAGAAAGCCACACCTCATCCGCGTTGAGCACAGCAAGCCCTGCCGCCCCCAAGCCCTCAAAGATCTCTCCCTTAGAGCATGCAATCGCCGCCACATTGTCGTAATTGGCGAGGTGTGCCGCGGAAGCATTGAGGCAAACAGCGACATCTGGACGCGCCAACTCACATAAATAAGCAATATCGCGAGGGCGACCCGCGCCCATTTCGACCACACCGAATTGATGCGCGGAAGACAGCCCCGCGAGCGTCATGGGGACACCTAGCTCGTTATTCTGATTGCCGGCGGTGGCGTGCACAGAACCTGCAGGCGTCAACGCCGCAGAAAGCAGATTTTTGGTCGTGGTTTTACCTGCGCTGCCCGTGATCGCAACAATGGTTCCGTGAAAGGCCCTACGCTTCAGTTTACCGAACCGACCAGAAGCTGCCGTGATATCTCCCACCACGAGTTGGGGCATCAAACCGTCCAGTTTGCGCTCCGTAAGCAGGGCCGCTGCACCTGCGCGGAGTGCGTTAGGCGCAAAACTATGACCATCAACCCTCATACCATTGATGGCAGCGAACAGATCGCCCTCGCCGACCTGACGACTATCGACAACCAACTTGCCTAAAGGGACAGACTCGCCAATAAGCTCGCCGCCCGTCTCCTCAGCAAGTGCTTCCAACTCAACCGAAACCATCAAGCAGCGCGCCTCAAGGACAGGTTCTCCGTCGCATGGGCCAGATCACTGAACGGCAGGCGCGCGCCCTCGATCTCCTGATATCCCTCGTGGCCCTTGCCGGCGATCAGTATGGTATCCCCATGCTTCGCCTCCGCAATAGCCAGAGCAATTGCTGCAGCGCGGTCGATTTCAACCAGAGGTGAGCCGTCCTCGCACCCATCCAGGATTTCGTCAACGATATATTGCGGCGCCTCGAAGCGTGGGTTGTCGCTGGTGATCACGACTCGGTCAGCCAATCTGCTAGCAATCCTGCCCATTTCAGGCCGCTTCCCTTTGTCTCTGTCGCCACCGCAACCAAAAACTACCCAGACCGCGCCATCCTGTTTTGACTCAACCAGCGCAGCCAGCGCGCGCTCCAGTGCATCAGGTGTGTGGGCGTAATCAATGACAACGGCAACATCGCTGCCGTCACCAACAGCCTGCAAACGTCCTTCAACGGGTAATGCAGCGGCGGCGGCAGTCAACGCTTCCTCCATTGATACACCAACCGACAAAGCAACCAATATGGCCGCAACAATATTGAAAGCGTTGAAGCGCCCGGCCAGCGCGGTCTGAATTTCACCATTGCCCCAAGGTGTCGAAATCTTAAGTGTCAGCGGCGCCGTATGGAGCACTTCAAACGCAACCTCTGCAGCGCAGGGATACGAGGAGATACCGAGACCACCTTCGCACCAAATATCCGGATGCGCCGTTATCACCTGATCATCTGCGTTGTAAATACGCGTGGCAGGGCTGAAATCTCTGAACAGTCGCAATTTGGCGTCGCAGTAATCCTGCATGGATCCGTGATAGTCGAGATGGTCGCGCGAAAGGTTGGTAAAGACCCCGACATCAATCGACAATCCGTCCAGCCGACCTTGATCTAACGCGTGACTGGAAGCCTCCAATGCGACATAGCTAACGCCCGCAGCGCGCCACTGATCCAGTTGACGATGCAACGCAAGACAGTCCGGCGTGGTATTCTTGGCTGGTTGACGCTGCTGATTTAAGCGTGCACCCAGCGTCCCGATAGATCCTGCCGCACCGCGGGTCTGCCGCAGCAATTGTGCTGTCAAGTCGATCACCGAAGTCTTGCCGTTGGTCCCGGTTGCAGCGATAACCGTTAGCGATCGCGAGGGCGATTCATAGAATCTATTAGCCAACTCTCCCAGCCTTGAGCGCAGCGCTGGCAACATGATCGTCCGACTGTTTGTCGGCATTGACCCATCTCCCGCTTCACAAAGAACCGCAACAGCGCCCTTAGAGAATGCTGCCGATATAAATTGGCGCCCATCCTGCAGCGTGCCCGGGACCGCAATAAACGCGTCACCGGGTGTGATTTCTCGGCTGTCCAGCACTAGCTGTGAAATCTCAACATCAGGGACCGAAGTGTCGTTGAGCAAGACGCGCAAATTCACCGTCATTGCCCCGCCTCTCCGGAGGGCAAAAATGCCCCCAACGCGTTCTGATCGGGCTGCGCATTGCGGATGCGCAAAACTTCCTCGGTAACGCGCGAATAAACAGGTGCGGCCGCTAGTCCCCCGCCGTAGTGATCCCCGCGAGGCTGATCAATCAGGATCGCGGTAACGTAACGAGGCGCCTCTATCGGCGCGATCCCGACGAACAGTGCGACATATTTATCGTCGAGATAGCCTCCCTTTCCTACCTTATGGACGGTTCCCGTCTTGCCGCCTACCGAAAATCCCGGCACTTTCGCCAATGTTGCCGTGCCACCGGGCTCTGTGACACGATCCAGCACTAGAACTACGTCCTTGACAATTTCCTCTTCCATCACCCGGTCACCGATAAGTGGCATATCCGCTTGCTGCTTCAAGAGGGTAAGTGGAAGCCGAACACCGCCATTCGCTAGCACACCGTAGGCACGTGCCAATTGGATGGGCGTTACACTCAGCCCGTAACCAAATGCCAACGTGACCTTCTCGATATCACTCCAATGGGCCAAGTCAGGTAACTGACCCATCCGTTCACCGGGGAATCCTGTTCCAGTCGTCTCGCCCAGGCCAAACCGGTGCAGCACGTCAAGGATGGCCTCGTGCCCAACCGCTTGAGCGATCTTGGTGGCACCCACTTGACTGGATTTCTCTATAATCGCCGAGACTGAGATCTCGCCGTAGTTTCGCGGGTCACGAAGAACCTTGGTACCTACCTGGATGTGGCCGGGCGCAGTGTCCACGAGACTGTCGATGTGGAACTGACCGCTCTCTAATGCAGCCACCAACGTCAGCGTTTTGATCGTAGAGCCTGGCTCATACGCGTCGGTTAAAGCGCGATTTCTTACTCTGCTGAAATCGAGGGCGCCACGGCTGTTAGGGTTAAAAACAGGGTAATTACTTACAGCGAGCACCTCACCAGTCCAAGCATCGATGGTCACCGCGGAACCCGCCTCCGCACCAGTCTCTTCCATCGCACGCTGCAGTTCACGGTGCTGGGCATACTGGAGACGCAAATCGATACTCAACGCCAAGGCTTTGCCAGGTCGCGGCTCATCAATGACGCCAAAGTCTCGAACCGCATCACCGTGGAGATCCTTGATAAACCGTTTCTTACCTGGCGAACCTTGTAACCAGTCCTCAAAGGCCAATTCGACGCCGGCAATGCCGCGTCCATCGACGTTAGTCAGGCCTAAAACTTGCGCTGTGACCTCACCCGCAGGGTAATAGCGTCGATACTCTCGCTCTCCGCGGACTCCGGGAAAGCGCTCCTGCAACACCCCTCTCGCGAAATCCGGTGTTTGATGCCGCGCCAGATACATGAACTGCTTGTCACCGTAAAAGGCCAGCTTTTCCCGCAATGCATGAGGGTCCAGTCCCAACAGCTGAGAGAGCTCTCCCAACCGAGAGCTGTCTTTGAGTTGCTGTGGGTTTGCCCAGAGTGAAACGACCGGCGAACTCACTGCTAGGGGTGTTCCATTACGGTCGGTAATCAGGCCTCTGTAAACTGGAATTTCAGCGCTCCTGACAGTGCGCAGGGCACTCTGCTCCCTGAGAAACGCCGCTCCCTGCCCACCACCCGTCACCTGAAGATGAACCAGTCGTGCAATCAGGGTTACGGCCAAAGCAAATAAAGCCATCGAGACGATGGCGAACCGCCAGCGAGCCAACGCATCAGCCGGTTGCTGCCCTCTCACTCTGTCACCACCTGGGACAAGCTGAGATGGGGCGCCTGCATAGACAATTCAGCTGCGGCGATTTGACTGAGACGATGCGGCGCAGCCCAAGTGTTAATCTCGAGCAACAATCGAGTGTAATGCTCCTGCTTTCGCCACCGCTCGAGCTCTAGCATCTGCAGACGGGCGTAGCCCTCACGGACATGGTGGGTTGATGCAATGACGCCGAGCGCCGAACTAATGATGCAAGCACCAAGCGCCGGGATTAGCCAAACTGAAAGAGGCACACGGCGCATTTATATACGCTCCGCAATTCGCATGATGGCGGAACGCGCTCTGGGATTTTGGGCGACTTCGTCATCTGTTGGCTTGACCGCAGAACCAATCTGCTTGAGGCTGACACCCCGCGCTTCGAATTGCACCGGTACACCAGGAGGCAGTTGAATACCTCTAGTCGCCTGTCGGATGAAACGTTTGACAATGCGATCCTCCAGTGAATGGAAGCTGATCACCACCAATCGCCCGCTTGGTGCAAGCGCCTCCACCGCAGACGCCAAAACGCTTTTTAGTGCTTCGAGCTCACTGTTTACAAACAACCTGATCGCTTGAAAACTCCGCGTGGCAGGATGCTTGTATGCCTCCCACCTCGGATTTGCCGCAGAGATAATTTCGGCTAGCTGACATGTGCGTGTAATGGGTGCCTCTGCTCTGGATTTCACAATGGCACTGGCAATTCGCTTTGCGAAGCGCTCCTCACCCAAATCCTTTAGCACCTGCGCCAACTCATCTTGATCCGCAGTGGCCAACCAGGTCTGAGCTGATTGGCCTGCGGCTGGGTTCATACGCATATCTAGAGGGCCGTCAGCTGAAAAACTAAATCCCCGTTCCGGATCATCAAGTTGGGGCGACGACACCCCGAGATCTAATAGAACACCTTGCAAGCTCGCAGGTGCGACGTGCTCATTTAGCGATCTGAAATTACAGGCCTGAAAACGAAAGCGCGCATCCTGCTCACTCAAGTTCTGGGCAGCCTCCGCTGCGGCCGGATCCTGATCCAACGCCAGCAGAGTCCCAAGAGGAGATAGTGCATCGAGAATACGGGTGCTGTGTCCGCCTCGACCAAACGTGCCATCCACGTATGCGCCATCTATCGAAACCATCAAACTTGCTATCGCCTCCTCCAGAAGAACCGGTTGATGCCCAAGAGCCGTCAAAGCTTTAGCCGCATCAGCTCCGTCGGCAGCGCTTCAACAGAATCCACCGCCAATGCCGCTGCACACTCCTGTTGCCACAAGTCCTCAGACCACAATTCCAGCTTGTTCCCCTGGCCAACCAGTACAGCGCGCTTTTCCAGTTTCGCGTAGTCACGCAGCGCAGGCGGGATGAGAATACGGCCGCTGCCATCAAGCTGCAGATCGCTGGCGTAACCAAGCACCAAGCGCTGGAAACGCTTTACGGCGGGATCTAGAGCGGGTAACGCTTGCACATCAGCCTCAATCCGCTCCCACTCAGGCAAGGCATACAGCGCTAAGCAAGACGCCTGTGTATCAACAGTCAGAACCATGTGGCCCTCGCTGATGACAGATAGCAGCTCACGCTGACGCGAGGGCACTGCCATACGCCCCTTAGCATCCAGATTGATGTGTTGCACTCCACGAAACATAACGCCGCGCCCACTTAAGAACGAATAAACCCACAAAGTGGAATATATCACCACTTTATTGCACTATTTCCCACTATACGGGTCGAAGGCCGGACGGGTCAACGCTTGGAATTAAAAAAAACGTTCTTTTTCAGTGCTTTACATGGCTGCCAGAGAACCGTTATGCGAAAGAAACACGATTAGGAAACCCTTAGAAAAAACAATTTTTTAACAGCTTTTACAAGGTTTTAAGTGATATTATATAATTAAAACAAATATATAAATCAATTTAAATAAATTATTGATCTATAAATTGCGTCTTGGGCACCCGATCGAGAATCCGAGGGAGATGAGTTCGACCGTGGAGGCCGTCAATACTGCAGATAGGCGTTTAATGACATCAGCGGCCTTGGCGTGCCCGTGCGCTAACTGGATAGATTCGCCCCCCGCAAGGGGCAGAATGAGTCGGTCGATAAGCCGGGTTCTGTCGTGGACGATCATTCATCTGCGACGAACGTCACCGTTCGCCTGAAGCGACCTACCCGAATCCGCCGAGGGTCACGGCATCGGATCCCTATTTGGTCTTGCTCCGAGCGGGGTTTGCCATCGCCACGATTGTTACCAATCGTGCGGTGCGCTCTTACCGCACCTTTTCACCCTTACCTGCGAACAGGCGGTTTCCTTTCTGCTGCACTTTCCGTGGACTTACGCCCCCCAGGCGTTACCTGGCGCTCTGACCCGTTGGAGCCCGGACTTTCCTCTGCCGCCGTGCGACAGCGATCGCCTGACCAACTCGCGTACGAGACTAACGGTATCACGTGGGCGTCGCAAGCTCAGGTTTCCTCTTTATCTGTTCAATAACCACTGATAGAGATCACGAGCGGATTGCCCAGTGACTTCCGCAACGATGGCCGCTGCACGACGCGGAGGCAATTCGCTCGCCAATCGCTCGAGCCAAATCCAGGCATCCGCAGATACATTCGATTCCGACGCGTCAAAACCCTGCACCAAAATAACGACCTCACCACGCTGCTGATTGAGGTCGCCTCGGACAAATTCAATTAGTCCGGAGAGCCTATCGCGCCGGATGGTTTCATGACTTTTTGTCATTTCTCGGCAGAGCGCCGCCTCACGATCGCCCAACTCTATGGACATTACCTCTAACGTTTTCGCCAACCGCCGCGGCGATTCAAAAAAGATCAAGGTGGCCTCCTGTGCCCTCAGGTTTTTCAGGCGATGGCTACGTTGCCCTGACTTAGCCGGCAAAAACCCCTCGAAATGAAATCGATCGGTCGGTAACCCTGCTGCACTGAGTGCTGCAGTCATAGAGCTAGGTCCGGGGATCGGGACTACCAGCAACTGCTCTGCCTGACAAGCTGCGACCAATCGATAACCTGGGTCCGATATCGTCGGCGTCCCCGCATCGCATATCAATGCGATGGAATCACCAGCACGCAGTCTATCGAGCAAACGCTCTATCTCGGCAGGCGTGCTGTGGTCATGATAGCTGACCACCGGTGTCCGAATGTCGAAGTGCGCCAGCAGCTTGGCAGAGTGGCGCGTATCTTCTGCCGCGATGACATCGACTTCACGCAGAGTCTCGGTGGCCCTCAGCGTCATGTCACCTAGGTTACCGATTGGGGTAGCAACGATATATAGGCATGCCGTCACAAGTCCTGCTCCGTGTCAGACCACTTCGGCCCTCTTGGCGCTATACTGCCGCGATGAGCAGCTCCGGTCATCCCTTGCAGTCACTCAGCGCCATGCGGGCAGCGGCAGTCCGTGCCTCGGACGCCCACGCGAAAGCAATCAGACTCTCTCGCGTCAGTGCCATCGCCATCATCTTGACGATACTCGCGAATTGCGCGTCAGCACCGCCAGAACACGACAACACGCTTCCACCGGCCCATTCAGGGGACCCTCTGGTTGTGGCCATGGAGGGGGATGAGCTCGATCTAACGGCGATCGAGCGCGTAACAAGAATCGCTCATTCAGAGTCACTTATGCATGCGCGACATGAGCGTAACCGCCTCCTCGCCAGCGGTATTGACTCCTCGACGCTCGCTGCAATCGACACACGGCTGGCTTGGCTTGGAGGAGACGTACACGGGTCAGCAGCGCTGCTCGACCGGCTAGCACAGGACAACGCAGCCAGCATCGACTTTGTCCTAAGGGATCAAGAACGGTATTCGGTTGCGGAAGGGAAATGGTTGGAGGCGGCCGAGACATTGCTCACGCGGATCGCGAACTCTCCAGATGGGCGGGTTGAAAAACAGACTAGCGCACGACTATTTGCCTACCTTCTGAGAACAGATGAAAAGCAACTTCGTAGCCGCATGCGAACCACCGCGGACGCACAATGGCGCGAATGGCTGGCGATGCACTTAGCCTATCGACAAGGCGGCGCTGAACTGAACCGTTGGCTGAGTTCGGCGAGCCTGAAATCGCTCGCACCGGAAGCACCCCATCACCTCGATTTCGTCAGTGAGCTCAATACCATTGACCATGTCGCACTGCTACTGCCACTAGAGGGCCCCCTCGCTAATGCTGGCGAGGCGATTTTGTCGGGCGCAATTGACCAACTCTATAGCATGTTTCCTGATCCCAGTCGGCGCCCCACCCTGACCACAATCGACACCCAGCAATACCCTGACATCACTATGGCCTATAAGGCCGCTGTTGAGCAGGGAAGCGATATGGTTATTGGACCACTGACCAAAGCCAATGTCGCAGTGCTTGCAGACGCAACCCGGAAACCTGTCCCGCTGATTGCGCTTAATCACAGTGATAAATTTTCGGCTGACGGCTTGACGCCATGGCTCAGCTTCAGCCTCTCGCCTGAGGATGAGGCGCGCCAAACTTCGGACGTGGCATTCGGTCAGGGGTGTCGAAATGCCATTGTCATCGCCATGAATAGTGAGCGAGGCCAGAGGCTACTGAGGTCGCTCAAGGCAAGCTGGCAAAGCCAGGGTGGTTCGCTTCGCGGCATACTTCTAGTCGATGACGCCAACAACACCAACGACGCCATGGGCAAGCTACTTGGGTCGGGATCTAGCGACAAACGTATCAGCGACGTGGAGAGGGCCTTTGATCTGCCAGTCGATTCCCGCGGCAGAGGGCGCACCGACTTTGAATGTATCTTCATGTTGGCGCCTGACCCCGCTACTGCACGCACTTGGCGCCCACTGCTGGTTTTTCATATGACTGGCGACATCCCTGTCTATGCCACCTCTGCAATCAACGACGGACTAACCGATACGCGCAATCGAGATTTAAATGGTGTGCGGTTCGTAGAGGCACCCGCCATGTTGCCTCCTCAAAAAGGTGATCGGCTCGGTCGTCTCAAGGCGCTGGGTGGCGACGCACTGCTGCTGGCTCAGCATTGGCAGCAACTGCATAAAACGGAGCAGTGGGTCATTCGGGGTCAGACCGGCGTCCTTCGGCGACGTAGGGACGGTTCTATCGAACGAGCCCTAGAGTTGGGCACTTTTGATGGCGCAGAAGTTAAAAGGTGGCCATTACAATAGAAGTCGACAAGATCATGGGAAGATCTTTTGCAGGCTATGGGCCGACATTGGGAAAGCTTCACAAGCCTGCGTGCCGGCAGGAGCTATAACCAATTGCGCATAACTTCTGGACGCGACATCGCAAAATTGACCCTTTCATTTTAGGCTAGGATCAGATCGCCTTGGTCAGAGTCCATTATTAAAACGCCTCTCATTTCGGAAACGCAAGCCTCAGCATCACCGCCCTATAAAGACATCGAGTTAGCCGCTACGCGCAGCACTTCTCACAAATCCATCCAGATTGGAAAAGGTACCCTTGCCGGCTTGACGTTATCGCTTATGATGCCAAGCGCAACGTGCGCAAGCCCCGATAGCTTCGTGCGGCCCATGACACGAAAATAAGTTTAAGCTAATTCGAGTAAAGCGTGAATTTTTATCCACTCATCTCAGAATTTTTTCAGCGGCATCTCAACGCTACAAGCATGATGGTCGACGACATAGCTGAAGCACTGGGTGATGCTGCCTTAGTATCGAGCAAAGCGATATTGAACGAACGCAAGCTGTTAAGTGTAGGACTCGGGGCGGATTGCGCCAGCGCTACGGCATTCGCTGGGCTGTTGCATCGCGGGATTTTGCGAGAACGACCTGGGCTGCCTGTGGTCGAATTGAGTGAGCACCATATCGAATCCGTAGAAGCTGGCGTCAGCTGGGTCAGCCAGCAAATTCAGGCCCTTGGTCAACCTGGAGACGTCGCCATTGTGTTTGGCGCTAACCTTAGTGAGCAAGATTCGCAGCGAATCGGTCACGCTGCAGGTCAACGCCAAGTGAAGGTAATTTGGCTGGGCCGTCGTGGACCGGGTATCAGCATAGACGCGGCCGAAGAGCAGTTGGAAACCCGCGTCACACTGAATGCAACGCTGGCAGTTTGCTTGGCGAGACTCATTGATATTTCCACCTTTGGTCCAATGGAGGATTAATTCATGGCCGATTTTCGATACACGCTTATTCCCTCACTTCTTGTTCTGGCTCTCAGCGGGTGCGGATCGATAATGTCTAGCGCGGGCGCAGGCCCAATAGAGGAAGACCCCGGGGAACGCACTCTAGGGCAGCAAATGACAGACGAAAGTATCGAAACGAAGGCCATAGTGAATATCACCGCTGCATCGGAGGCCTACGGCGACGCCCACTTAAGCGTCGTGTCATATAATGGCTTCGTTTTGTTGGCGGGTCAGGTTTCGTCAGATGAGTTGAAGTCTCTTGCCGCCGATGTGGTAAGGAAGATCGAGGACGTTCGCCGAATTTATAATGAGCTCGAAATCGGCGAGGCCACGGGAGCTGGAACGCGGACCAACGACGCATGGATTACCACGCGAGTGAAGGCCAAATTGCTGGCCAGCTCTGACACCCCAGGGACCCGAGTAAAGGTCGTCACGGAAAACAGCGTGGTCTACCTTATGGGCTTGCTAACCGAAGCTGAAGCAGAGCGGGTTGCGCTGGAAGCGGCCGAGGTAAGCGGCACAGAGCGTGTGGTACAACTGTTTGAGTTGATTCCCACTCCGGCTATTTAACGACCTTCAGACTCGGCCGAGCTCTATCAGGTGGTGGGTCTGGGGGGGTATCCGGATCCTCGGTAGTGTCGAATACCATCCCCTGTCCATTTTCTCTCGCGTAGATACCTAGAATAGCTTTTATCGGGACCGTAATGTCGGTGGCAACGCCGCCAAAGCGACCATTGAAAGCGACGTGCTCGTTACCCATATCAAGCCCAACGACTGCATTAGGCGAGATATTCAACACAATTTGGCCATCGCTCACATAGGCCTGAGGGACCTCAACGCCATCAGTCTCAACATCTACCAGCAGATGCGGAGTGCAGTCGTTATCGACAATCCACTGGTATATCGCGCGGATAATGTAAGGACGGCTGGAGTTCAACGGGGGGAGCAGCCCTAGGGGCGCATCTCCCGCTCCTGCACCGAGAGACTCTCTTGGAAAGCCTCGCGGTTGAATAGTCGATCCATGTAATCGAGTAGTGGCTTAGACTGCTTACTGAGCCGCATATCCACACCCAACGAAGGTAGCCTCCACAGAATAGGCGCCACACAGCAGTCAACCAATGAAAATTCCTCACTCATGAAGAATGGCTTCTCAGCGAATATCGGCGCTACCGCAACGAGGCTCTCTTTAAGCTCTTTGCTAGATTTCTTTACCACGTTATCACTGCGAGATGACTGGATTGCATCGACCAACGCCGCCCAGTCGCGTTCTATGCGGTATACAAACAGGCGGCTCTCTGCGCGCGCGACGGGATAAACCGGCAACAGTGGCGGGTGAGGGAAGCGCTCGTCGAGATATTCCATCATCACCTTGGACTCGTATAGAACGAGCTCGCGATCCACAAGAGTAGGCATCGTGTTGTAGGGATTCAGGTCGCCAAGTTCGGCAGGAATCGCACCAGACTCGGACTCTACTAGCTCAACGGTCACGCCCTTTTCAGCCAAAACTAAACGTACCCGATGGCTGTAGTGGCTTGTATTATCGGAGAACAGGGTCATTGAGGATCGCTTAGACACGATCCCGGAGGCATCATCTGACATAGGTTTTCAACTAAAGAATAGGCGGAGAATTATACCACTCAATTGGGCGCAGGGGCTGCCCACAACGGGTGACGTTTACTCAGTGAACGTCTTTCCAATACTCTCGGTTGAGTAACCAAGCGAAGATGAAGAAAATCACCAGAAAGAGCAAAACATAGGTACCGATGCGTTGGCGATCCGCCTTAAAAGGCTCAGCGGTGTATGCGAGGAAATTGACCAAATCATAAATAGCGCCATCGTATTGGTCTGCCGACATCGCACCGGTAGACGCCATGCTCATATTTACGCACTGATCCGCCTTCGCAGCAGCAACGCCAGATTCATCAGCGCAAGCCGCCAGTCCTTGTAACTCCATTAGCACGTGCGGCATGCCCACGTTGGGATAAACCCGGTTATTAACCCCATAAGGCCGGAGTTCGTCCTCATAAAACGCACGTAGGTAGGTATAAAGCCAATCTGGCTGCCGAGATCGTGCGACCAGTGTTAAATCAGGCGGTGTGGCGCCGAACCACACCTTCGCCTCAGCTTTGTCCATGCTATTCGACATAAGCGAGCCAAGCTTAATCTCAGGATCAAACACCAGATTGGCTTTGTAGAGGTCTTCTGGGATTCCGAGATCTCTTGCCACGCGATTGTGACGCGAATACTGCAACGAATGACAGCCCATGCAATAGTTGGCATAAAGCGCAGCGCCGCGCTGCAGTGAGGGCTGGTCCGTAGGGTCCGCTTCGAATGAATCGCAGGGGATTGTGCCGCAATCAAAAGCTGATTCCGCACCGACTACCTTTAGTGGAAGAAACGATAGCGCGCCCACGAGACCCAAGGTGGCAAGACTTTTCCAGAGGGGCATCCCTCCGTCCATCGTAACGCGCTCGGGCTCTGCCTTTCCGCGGTCCATCGTCGACCACCAGGGCATAGCGAGGAAGAACACAAAATAAAAGATTGTGCAGATCTGCGCGAGCACCGTTCGCTCGGGAGTAGGCGACTTCACGCCCAATACACCCAGTATGATAAAGGACGCCACAAACAGCAGTAGCATTACCCGATTCAACATACCGCGGTAGCGCCAGGAGCGAACGGGGTTGCGATCTAACCACGGCAGTGCAAATGGAATTACCACCGAAATGGCAAAAAACACAAAGCCCCAGAACTTGTCAGGGACCGCGCGCAGCACTGAATAAAACGGAGTGAAGTACCATACCGGCGCGATGTGCTCAGGTGTCTTAAGACCATTAGCCTCCTCGAAATTCGCATACTCGAGGAAGAATCCGCCCATCTCGGGGGCGAAGAACAGAATCGCACAGAAGAAAAAAAGGAAAACGGCAATGCCCTGCACGTCGTGCACCGAGTAGTAAGGATGGAACTTAATACCGTCTAGCGGCACGCCATCAGGTCCTTTGTTTTTCTTGATCTCAATGCCGTCGGGGTTATTAGACCCGACCTCATGCAGCGCCAGAATATGCAACACCACGAGTGCTAACAGGACAATTGGCAACGCCACAACATGTAGGGCAAAAAACCGATTCAGAGTGATGCCGGAGATTAAGTAATCACCGCGTATCCACGTCACGATATCTTCACCCACGACTGGTATAGCTCCGAACAACGAGATGATAACTTGAGCACCCCAATAAGACATTTGCCCCCAAGGCAAGACGTAACCCACAAAAGCCTCTGCCATCAGCACTACAAAGATGAGCATCCCGAAGACCCAGATAAGTTCTCTCGGTTTCTTGTAGGACCCGTACATCAACGCTCGGTACATATGAAGGTATACGACGATAAAGAATGCGGATGCACCCGTAGAGTGCATGTATCGCAACATCCAGCCGTAATCTACGTCTCGCATAATATATTCGACGGAGGCAAATGCTTCCTCCGCGGAGGGCGTATAGTTCATCGTAAGCCAGATGCCAGTAAGCAACTGATTCACTAGCACCAGCAGAGAAAACACCCCAAAAAAGTACCAGAGATTGAAGTTTTTGGGCGCGTAATACTCGCCCATGTGTGTATTCCAGGTCCGTGTCAGCGGCAGCCGGTCATCAACCCAAGACATCAAGCTTGTCAGCGCTTTTTCCATCAAACTGCCTCCGCATCAACGCCAATCACGAGGACGTTGTCACTCTCGAACGTGTAAGGGGGAACCTCAAGGTTTGCTGATGCGGGCACGCCTTTGTAGACACGCCCCGCCAAATCGAATTTTGACCCATGGCAAGGACAAAAAAAACCGCCCAGCCACTCGTCACCACCCAAATCAGCCGCGCCGACCTCAGGCCTGAACTTCGGTGCACAGCCCAGGTGCGTACATAACCCAACAATCACTAGAAACTCGTCGTTAATAGCTCGACTCTCGCCACCAATGTAGTCGGGCTGAGCCGAACCCGCAGACAGGGGGTCCTTAAGATCATCGTTGAGGCTTGCCAGGTCAGAAATTTGCTCTTCGGTGCGACGGAGCACATACACTGGTTTGCCCCGCCACTCAATCACTACCATCTGCCCCGCCTCAAGCTTACTTATATCAGCCCGAACCGGCGCCCCAGCAGCTTTCGCTTTTTCGGAGGGATTCCAAGAACCCAGAAAAGGCACTGCTATCCCCGCCACGCCGCCAACGCCTACCACGGATGTCGCAGCTGTCAGAAACCGTCTGCGCGCCTGACCATCCACAGCTGTTGTCTCATGGGCCACAGCAGTTGATTCATGGGCCACAATTGCATCGCTCATCGATCCCACTCTCCCGATAGTAAACCACCAACCGAACCAAATAATTTTGTGCCAAAGGGCAAAAAAGAGATGGCTTGGACGTGTCGCACAAGACAGACAAAGCGCGCGAAGTTTAATGGTCGCGCAGGCCGCCAGCAAGTCGAAGGACCATTCGACCCCTTCCAGAGGCAGCCCACCGCGAAACCAACTGATTGCAACATGATTATTAGCGAGCGCATCTAATTTTAGGCAACGTTACCGTTTACGAGCAACGCACCCACTAAGATCATGAGACGGCCTAAAATAAAATTGTGGGAAGGCGCATCCATCCTTGCTATGCGGAACCGTTCACGAGCAACATCCTCGGCTACGATCGGGAGAAAACCTAGAATAGAGCGCCAATCGAGTGACTCATCAAAACCGAGGTAGCCACAGATCGTGACTAAAATACAGTCAGCACAGACCAAGTCGCGGATACCGCGGCGATCGACATGGTGTTGAGGGTAAACGCCAGAAAATAAAAGGATGATACGTTCCGAACCGTGAGGCCGGTAATATGGAGCCGGCGCATAAAGTGCTGGCTGTCGGGCAAAAGCATTCTGTCGCTTTTTGCCTAACTCGCCGCTGCCAGAGAAAATACCAAGGCAGGGTTTTCGCGAAGCCGAGCAAAAGTCGAAGGGTGCGATTATGTCTAAATCATAATTTTACAACGGTATTTAGGTGCGCTTGCAGGGCCTAGGCAATCCGGCGCCGGTTCTGGTGCAACTGCGCAACGCGCTTCAGCTTGAGCCTAGCGGGGGTCTGCGACGTAAAGATCACCGTGGTATGCGTGAATGCTGCTGTATGAAGAACATGGCATGTCGAGTACTGATGCCTCGAGGAACGGTGCCGCCGCGGACAATGCACATCGCTACAACGGGTGCCGCAGTCACGAAAAGAAAAGCCCGCATCTGCGGGCCCTTACCTCCATAAAGCCGCTCAGCGCTTCGAGAACTGGGGTCGACGTCGAGCTTTACGCAGGCCTACTTTCTTGCGCTCAACTTCTCTCGCGTCACGGGTAACATAGCCCGCTGCGCGCAGAGTACCGCGCAGGCTCTCGTCGTAATCAAGCAGCGCCCGTGTCAATCCATGCCGGATTGCTCCCGCCTGACCGAAGCTGCCACCGCCAGTGACGGTGACAGTCGCGTCAAAGTTCGCCCCGTTTTCCGTCAGCGCGAGTGGTTGCCGCACAATCATTCGTGCAACCTCCCGGCCGAAGTACTCGTCGATAGGACGTCCATTGATCATGATGTTGCCGCTGCCGTTTCGGAGAAACACGCGCGCTGTCGAAGTCTTGCGCCGCCCGGTTCCGTAGTATTGTGCAGTTGCCATTGGGGCCTCCTCAGATTATCAATGGCTGCGGCTGCTGCGCCGCATGCGGATGCGAGGGGCCCGCATACACTTTAAGTTTCTTCAGCATTGCGCGTCCCAGTGGGTTGCGCGGCATCATGCCTCTCACCGCACGCTGAATCACTCGCTCAGGCGCGCGCTCAATCAATTGATCAAAGCTCGCTGAGCGAATACCGCCGGGAAAACCCGTGTGGTGATAGTACATTTTTTTTGTCTGCTTAGCGCCCGTCACGCGGACCTTGTCACAATTCACAACGACAATGTAATCACCCATGTCCATGTGTGGTGTGTACTCGGGCTTGTGTTTGCCGCGCAGTCGAAGTGCAATTTCTGTTGCGAGCCGACCGAGCGTCATGTTCTCGGCATCAACCACTAGCCAATCGTGGCGTTCGTCATCTGCCTTGGCGCTAAATGTTTTCATGACCGCTGCCCTGGGGGCGATGTAAATTGGACCGCGGAGCTTACTGGAGAGCTGCAAGGCTTTCAACCTCTAATTCGCCAAGTAGTGGTCAAGGTCGATGCTCCCTCCGAAGGTACTCTTGCGTGCGCATTTCCTGCAGTCTGGACACGGTTCGGTCAAATTCAAAGCGCAGAAGAGACCCCTCGTACAATCCCTCAGGCAGAACTTCAGCTGTAGTAATTAATTTGACGTTTCGGTCATAAAATTCATCAACGAGGTTGATGAACCGACGTGCGGCATTTTCTTTTTCAGCGCTTAACAACGGAATGTGTTGGACCAGAACCGTATGGTACTCGCGCGCGATCTCCACGTAGTCCGCTGCGCTGCGTGCCTCCTCACATAAAACGCCAAACTCAAACACGCCAACGCCGGGCGCACCGGCAATCATGGCTACCGAACGCTGGTTGATTTCGATTACCGACGCCTCATAGGTTGCTCCGCCGGTCAGAGACTCGAAGTATTGGCGCAACCGCTCTGCTGCATCGAGGTTGTGGGGCGCGTGCCACAAATCGGCACGGTTTAGCGTCCGGAACCGATAGTCGATGCCTGACTCCAAGTGGGTAACCTTGAGGTGCTTTTTGATAAGTGCAATCGCAGGTAGAAACCGACCTCGCTGAAGGCCATCTTTGTATAAGTCCGAGGGTGGGATGTTCGATGTAGCGACGAGGGTCACACCGCGGGCAAATAACGCTTCAATGAGCCCCGCCAGAATCATGGCATCACCTATGTCACTGACAAAAAACTCGTCGAAACATAGGACGGATGCTTCGTCAGCAATTTCTGCAGCCACCCGCTCAAGGGGATTCGTCGCTCCACTGTTCGCAGTCAAAGCAGCATGAACTCGCTGCATAAATCGATGAAAATGAATGCGCAGCTTCCGCCTAAATGGGAGGCTGGCGAAAAACAAGTCCATGATGTGAGTTTTACCCCGACCAACACCGCCCCAGAGGTACAGTCCCGTCTCCGGTGTCACGTTGCAACCAAGGAAACGCTGCGCACGCATCAATATTTTTCGCTCGCGCGCAGCTGCGTCTGCTAGTCGAGTGCAAAGGTCATCCAACTCAGCGATGGCCGACGCCTGCGCGGGGTCGGGCAACAGGGCGCCTGATGCAAGGTCCTGTTGGTAACGCTCTCGTGGTGATAACAGATGGGTCATGGCGGTTATTGGCCAGAGCAACGCCGCGGAGGTTACCACGGAGCGGTTGCACGTCTAGTAGACTTTTCTGCCACGCGAATCCTCTGATTGACAACCACGCCATATAAAATGACCAAAACTATTATGACGTAGGCGAATGGACCCGCATCCGTTACACTCGAGCGGAAGCGCGGCTCTCGGGATCAGCCGCTCATCGCAACTCTACGTGTAGGGGTAGTTTTTCGGTTGTACAATAAGGGGGGGTTCGACGTATGTATTCGATGACCAATTTGGTATTTGCCTTACTCCTTGGAGGCGCAATGGGAGGCGTGGCGGGCTGGTATTGGGCCGTCCATGCTCGCGGAGATAACAAGCGAAAGTTGATCCTTGACCTTGAAACCCAGCTGGAGCAGGCGTCTCAGAGCCGCGCTGATTACGAGGCCGGTGTGGCTGAGCACTTTTCCCAGACAGCGGATCTACTTCACAAACTGACTGATGATTACCGTGCGGTCTACACGCACCTTGCAGATGGTGCGCAGCAACTTTGCGGCGATCAGATGAGTATTACAGAGGCCGCGCTGACTGCGCCTGCAGACGAAGCTAAGCCGCACCTTATAGTCGCGCAACCCCTAGATTACGCCCCAAAAAAACCTGACGAGCAAGGACAACTGTCGGAGACCTTCGGGCTCGACAAATCCAACTCGTCGGCTGCTTGATTCGCAAGTGCTTATTGTGGGGTTCCTACTCTTTATAGGTAGTACTCTGATTATGGGTAGTGCTCTGACTGAGGTGCACTAGGCGGGGTTTGCGATGTCGATAAACTCATGGGAGATACCGAGCTGGTCGGAGACCCGCTTCCCGGCCTCCCGCACACCGTATCGCTCAGTCGCATGATGACCAGCAGCAATAAATCCAATGCCTCGCTCTCTCGCGATGTGGATGGTTTGCTCTGAAACCTCTCCCGTCACAAAAGCATCTGCGCCCCAGTCGGCGGCGGCATCAATGTACCCCTGACCTGCGCCCGTGCACCAGGCAACGGACGACACGGCTTGCTCACCGATGACCATCGGCGCTCGCTTTAAACGCTCATGAAGCAACCGCGCTAACTGTTGGAGCCGCACAGGCGCTGTGAGATGACCGACGAAAATAGGCGTGCCAGTATCCAGGGGATCAAGGGGCCGAGGATTCTCAATGCCCATCAATCGGCCTAGTGTCACGTTATTGCCGAGCTCCGCATGCCAATCCAGCGGCAAATGGTAAGCAAATAAGTTGACATCGTTCGCGATGAGGGATCTGATTCGTTGCGCTTTGATACCCACAATGCAGGGATCCTCTGACCTCCAGAAATAGCCATGGTGCACCAAGATCGCATCGGCGCCGCGCTCTATCGCCGCCTCAATCAATGCCTGACTGGCGGTGACACCCGTGACCAAATGTCGGACCTCTCCGCGACCCTCCACCTGGAGGCCATTAGGACAATAATCGCGAAAACGTCGGGGCTCGAGTAAGTTATTGAGAAATGCTGTAAGTTGCTCCCTCGTGCATGCCATGACCGATACCTGATGTGTTGTGCCATAGAGAGCATAACCAGCGGATCCTGTTTTACAATGAAGCGTGGAGAAATATGTGAAACAAGATCTTGCCGCATTGCTATGGCCAGCACTCGTGGGCGTCTTGGGCGCCGCGATTATTCTGGATAAGTGGGTGGTGAGGAGTGAAAACTCTGCACTCGAGCCTGCGCAAGGCAGTTATCGCGACGCGGTATCGCGTGCCACGCCCTCGGTAGTCAACATTTACACCGCAAAACTGATCGATACGCGCGTTTACCCCCGCCTCAATTCGCCGCTACAGCGTCGTTTGCGTGCGAATCGAGGCGGGGGACAGCGTATTGAGCGCTCCCTGGGATCCGGTGTGATCCTGAGCAATGACGGCCATATCGTTACCAACAACCATGTCATTAAAGGCGCAGACGCCATACAGATCCTGCTGGCTGACGGCCGATCAGCCAGTGCTTCGGTCGTCGGCACAGACCCGGAGACTGATCTGGCTATTTTGAGAGTTGAACTCACAGACCTCAAACCGATCGCCATAGCAGACACGTCGGATGTGGCAGTAGGTGATGTGGTGCTGGCTATTGGGAATCCCTATGGCTTCGGCCACTCAGTCTCTCAAGGCATTGTGTCAGGCGTCGGGCGCTTCGGACTGCAGCTTTCAACCTATGAGGGCTACATTCAAACTGACGCGACGGTTCACCTGGGCAGCTCAGGGGGCGCGTTGATCGACACTCAAGGTCGTTTGGTTGGCATTAATACGCTGATCTACACTGCAGGTGCAGAGCCGGGTGACGAAACGCCGGGTATAGGTATCAATTTAGCAACACCGAGTGATCTGGCCGCCACGGTGCTCAACGATATTGTCACCTACGGTCGCGTTATCAGAGGCTGGCTTGGCGTTAGCGTGGAAGTCTTATTCAGCGAGGGCAGCGACGGCATACTAACGCAGCAACTGATTGTGACGAACCTCGCAGCCGGCGGACCAGCGGAGCGGGCCGGTATCCGACTCAACGATGTCATTGTGGCAATGGATGACGAAGCCGTTGTTGATGGTCGGGCTGCCATGTTCCAAATCGCGCAACTTCGACCGGGCCATCTGCTTCGCGTTGACGTGGACCGAGATGGTACGCCGATAGAGCTTGAAGCCGTCGTTGGAACGCGAGCCAACAACGGTTGAGTCACTCACGTCCTTTCATGCGGATGGCAGCACTTAAGCCATGAGCCTCAAGAGACTCCGCTTTTGCAAGCGTGGACGCGACCTCGCCAAGAACGTGTGCACCTTCTTCAGAGATCTGGATCACGCTGCTTCGGCGCTGGAAATCATAAACACCCAACGGTGACGCGAAGCGAGCCGAGCCCGCGGTCGGCAGCACATGATTAGGGCCGGCACAGTAGTCGCCCACCGCCTCTGACGACATAGCCCCCATAAAAATAGCGCCTGCTGCGGTGATGTCATCCAAGAGCGCTTGCGGATCAGCCACTGCCAGCTCAAGGTGCTCGGGGGCGAGAGAATTGCTCAAAGCCACCGCTGCGGAGAGGTCGGGCACCTTGATCAGCGCACCTCTGTTTTTGAGAGAGGCACACACTATGGCTTGACGCGATAGAGTGGGAAGTTTAAACGCAATACACTCAGCCACGGCATCGAGGTAAGCGGCATCGGGACAAATCAGCACCGCTTGCGCATATTCATCGTGCTCGGCCTGAGCAAAGAGATCCATCGTGACCCACTCCGGCGAAACCGACCCATCGGCAATGATCAGAATCTCAGAAGGGCCCGCCACCATATCAATGCCAACACGACCAAATACCTGTCGCTTGGCTTCAGCAACGAAACGGTTGCCGGGTCCTACTATCTTATCTACCCTCGGCACCGTCTCCGTGCCGTGCGCGAGTGCAGCGATCGCTTGAGCTCCGCCAATCGTAACGACTTGATCCACACCCGCCAGGCAAGCCGCGGCCATTACCGCCGGACTGATTTCGTCATGTGGCGCCGGGACTACCATCACGACTGCTGAAACGCCGGCGACCTTCGCAGGAATAGCATTCATGAGAACCGAGGACGGGTAGCTCGCCCTACCGCCAGGAACATAAACGCCCACTCGGTCTAGTGCGGAGATACGTTGCCCAAGTAACGATCCTGATTCGTCCTCAAATTGCCAGCTCGCTCCCGCCTGACGCTGGTGGAAGTCGCGAATCCTTCTTGCTGCATGCGTGAGCGCCTCGCGTACTAAAGAGCCGACAGGCGCAGCCGCCGCCTCCATCGCAGCCAGGTCAAGATGCAGCGCAGCAGCGTCAACTACAGATCTATTGTCAAATTCGTTGGTGAACCTCAACAAAGCGGCATCGCCCTCTTTGGCTACCGCGGCCACGATGCTTGAGACCTTTTCAGCGAGCCCGACGTCCGCCTCGGCAGGGCTAACTAGAAGGCGTGCAAATGCCGCGTCGAAATCGGTATCAGCGATATCCAGCCGATTGACAATACCCATAGTCAGCAGCTCGACTTGGCTGTCACCGCATCCGCCAACGCCTCGACGATGGCGCGAACCGAACGATGCCGAGTGCGCATTGAAGCCTTATTCACGATCAATCGTGAGGAGATATCCGCAATGAGTTCTCGAGGCGCCATCCCGTTCTCTGCCAACGTTTTTCCCGTATCGACAATATCGACTATCTCATCCGCAAGTCCCATCAGCGGCGCGAGTTCCATGGATCCGTACAACTTGATCAGATCAGCGTGTAAGCCTCTCGCAGCGTAGTGGGCCCGCGCCACATTGACAAATTTTGTTGCCACTCTGACCCGCCGGGTCGATGCGCACTTCCCCCCGGATTCGTTCGGGCCCGCCGTCATCAATTTACAAGGCGCGATCTTTAAATCCAATGCTTCGTATATCTCCGCACCGCCCGCCTCGAGCAGCACGTCTTTTCCCGCCACACCGAGATCCGCGGCACCGTTCCGGACATACGTCGCAACATCTGAACCTCTTAGAATCACAAGACTGACACGAGGCACTGTGGATTTGACAATCAGCTTTCGGCTCGCATCGGGATCCTCCTGCGGTTCAATTCCCGCAGACGCCAGCAGTGGCAGCGTCTCTTTGAGAATGCGTCCCTTGGTCAGTGCAATTGTGATGTCGTGTTGAATAATCATTGCCGTGCCATATTCGTCAGGTCGATATACGACGGATATCTGCGCCCAAACATTGCAGCTTGCCCTCAATGTTTTCATAGCCGCGGTCAATATGATAAATCCTATCAATCCGCGTTTCGCCATCAGCGACCAACCCGGCAATGACCAGGCTCGCCGAGGCACGTAAATCGGAGGCCATTACTGGCGCACCCTGCAGCTGTTCACATCCTGTAATCTGAGCCCTGTCGCCAGCAATATCAATCTCAGCGCCCATGCGTCTCATCTCATGTACCTGCATCAAGCGATTCTCAAAAACTGTCTCAACAACACTGGAATGACCCAGTGCTACTGCGTTCAGCGCGGTGAACTGAGCCTGCATATCTGTCGGAAAGCCGGGAAACGGCTCAGTTTCTATATCGACGGCAGTGGGTCGCTTGGTCTTCATATCCAGCGACACCAAGCCTTCTCCGCAGGTGATCTCCGCACCTGCGAGTGCGAGCTTGTCGATCACCACCCCGAGCACCTCGGATGAAATCCCATCGATTTTAACGTCCCCGCGCGTCGCCGCTGCGGCGACAAGGTATGTCCCAGCTTCAATACGGTCCGGCATGACCTCGTACGTCGCACCATGCAATGCCGATACACCCTCAATCTCAAGCGTATCGGTGCCCTCGCCCTCGATGCGCGCACCCATTGCCCTCAAAAATTGCACCAGATCGACAATTTCGGGTTCACGCGCGGCGTTTCGCAGTGTGCTGTGCCCACGAGCCAAGGTCGCTGCCATCACTGCGTTTTCTGTACCGCCAACGGTAACAGTATCGAAGCAGAAGTCCGCTCCCGAGAGCCCGCGGGGTGCCTTTGCGACGATATAACCACTTTCCACAGCGACCGTCGCACCCATTGCCTCCATCGCACGAATGTGGAGGTCTACCGGCCTGCTCCCGATCGCACAGCCGCCGGGGAACGACACCTCCGCCTGACCGAAACGCGCCAAAAGCGGGCCCAGTACCAATATCGAGGCGCGCATTGTTTTCACAAGGTCGTAGGGCGCCCGAAACTGGTCGAGTGCGCAACTATTTAATGCGACGGACGCTTCTTTTGGATCACGGTCCGCCGTCGCGCCCAAGCTGGAAAGTAAGGTTGCCATTGTGGCAATGTCGCGCAGATTCGGCACGCGGCGCAGCAGGCACTGTTCCGCGGAGAGCAGCGTTGCAGCCATGATGGGAAGCGCCGCATTCTTAGAGCCGGACGCAGATAATACCCCGTGGAGGCGCTGCCCGCCTCGGACAATAAAGCTATCCAAGACGTGGCCTGCTCGGCTGCTCACTCATGGCGTCTGTGCGGAAATATTTACTGCATGTAGCGTGCCATCAGCAATGAGAGATGCTAGTGGTGCATAGACTCGCTGCTGACGCGCGACGGGCCGCATTCCCTCAAAGACAGAACTGGTAACACTGATATCAACGTGGCCGCCGTTGAGGGAGACCGTCACCCGGGCGTCAGGAAATGCCTGATGAAGCAGCGCGATCAGATCTTGCTCATTCACTTATCAGTTCCTCCGCCTGTGCACTAATCGCGTCGTTCCACCGCGAGATCACCACGTCAAGGTCATCGCCCGCCTCTCTGGCCAGCGCACTGAATTGATTGCGATAGATTTCTCCCAGGTTAATCGTCTCGATAACCAAATTACGCAAGCGCCAGGCGCCATCCTTGTACCGCCCCATTTGATACCTTATCTTATAGGTACGGTCAGCCTCGCCAAAGACAAGCTGCGTTACAGACGCGATACGAGCGCTTTGGGGCGAGGCCTCGACGCCTTGCACCTCCATTTTTGCGCCACCGAAAGCCAGCAGGCCCTTGGCATAACTCTGAATCAAACCCTCGCGCAACGTCTGCGCAAACCTATCACGCTGACGCTTTAAATTTTCTCTGCCAGCACTATCCATAGATCGGCCGCGGCTGTAATAGTCGCCCATTACCGCAGTAGCAAACCCTCGCCAGTCAACGAGCTCTGACAACGCCGAATCAATCTCGCTGTAGTAACGATCGGGCTCCTCGTCGAAGTAGGTATTGGCTTCTGCCACCACCCGCATAACTTGCTCAGTTACGTCCCGAACCACCTGATCGGGGCCCGGTTGCCGGGTCGAGCCGACATCGGCCATCGATTGACTGGGGCGAGTCATCGTGAGTAACACTAGCACCAGAACCGATAACGCGAACCATTGCGTCTTGCTCAACGAGCCAAAAAATCTCATTACACTGCAATTCATCACTTTACCTAATGCTTTCCCGCCACAACCCGCTCAGCGAGAGATACGATATAGTCTGGGATCTCGGACAACTATTACGTCGCGATTCCGCTGGGTTAGACTAATCTGTGCTTATCGGGGCGTAAAATTTTGCTCGCACCGCACGCCGATACGACAATGATACCCGATCAGCGCACCGGCCACCCGCCTGCATGGCGCCTACAAGGATGAAAAGTGTGTTGTGGTACTCAGCAGCAGTTATGGTGGGCCTTTTCGCTCTGATATGGAGCGCTGATCGTTTTGTAGAGGGCGCCTCAGCCATTGCTGAGCGCGCCGGTCTGCCGCCCCTACTGATTGGTCTAACCATTGTGTCGGTGGGAACCTCAGCGCCGGAAATATTGATCTCTGTCATGTCCGCCGTGGCCAATTCAGGTGAGCTTGCAGTAGGAAATGCATTGGGCTCGAATATTGCAAACATTGGCTTAGTTTTGGGGACTACGCTACTCATAACACATATTGCATTGCGCCGAGGCACGGTTTATGCGGACTTACCGCTGCTGTTACTGGTGGTCTTGGTAACGTGGGTCTTGCTCAGTGACAATGAGCTATCACAGAAAGATAGTTGGATTTTGCTGGCTTTTTTGGTGTTGTTCTTCCTTCGCATTTTCAGGCAAGGCAGCACCATTGAGAACGGGCAGGAGCTTCGCGACATCCCTGAAGTGGGCCTGCTTCGAGCCTGGGCAAGTTTCCTCGGTGGTTTACTGCTCTTGATAGCTTCATCACGGTTACTGGTTTGGTCAGCCTCGAATATCGCTTCGTCGCTGGGTGTCTCAGAGTTATTAATTGGTTTGACGATAGTTGCCGTTGGCACCAGCCTTCCAGAGCTGGCGACCTCTATTGCCAGCGCATTGAGAGGTCAGGCTGACATGGCCATTGGCGCAATCGTTGGCTCAAATATGTTCAACATTCTTTTGGTGCTTGCTATACCGGGACTGTGGGACGATCTTGCCCTTCAAAGCGCCGTAGTGGGTCGGGATATGCTGGCGGTATTTCTCACGTCGTTCTTACTTGCTCTGGCCGCCGCGTGGCGGTGGAATGGTGATCTAGAGGTCAGCACTCTGTCACGGGGCACAGGCGTTTCGCTACTTACGCTTTACATCGCTTATTACTATGTGCTGTTCACACAGGCTTGAGCACACCATTGTCCAAAGTTGATCCTGTCATGACGCATCATCCAGACAAATTTTTTATTGATTCGGCCCATCGAACCGTAGATTTGGAAAGTAACGCCATTTTTGCGCTCCATAATGCCATCGGCGACTCTTTCGCAAAGGCCTGTAGACTAATCCTCGCTACCAGTGGACGTGTGGTGGTTACTGGCATGGGAAAAAGTGGACACATCGCGGGAAAAATAGCCTCAACATTAGCAAGCACAGGTACTCCAGCCTTTTTTCTGCACCCCGCCGAAGCCTCCCACGGGGATATGGGTATGATCACGCGGGATGACTGTGTCATTGCACTTTCGAACAGTGGCGGCACACAGGAAATCGTAACGCTGCTGCCACTCATAAAGCGCATCAACGTGCCACTCATCAGCATCACGGGAAATAGTGAATCTGACCTCGCCGCAGCATCAGACGTTCACCTACTGGCTGCCGTTGACAGCGAGGCGTGCCCGCTGGATTTGGCACCGACTTCAAGTACCTCGGTAGCTTTGGTACTCGGCGATGCAATGTCCATAGCTGTTTTAGAAGCCAGAGGCTTTACTGCTGAGGAGTTCGCATTTTCGCACCCGGGCGGCGCGCTGGGACGCCGCCTACTTCTTCGGGTAGGCGACGTTATGGCAAGTGGAAATGACACTCCAAAGATTGCCCCCACAGCGATGATCGTCGAAGCGCTATACGAAATGACAGGCAAAGGTTTGGGTATGACCACTGTTGTGACCGATACCCAACAACTCGCTGGAATCTTTACTGATGGCGATTTACGCCGGGTCATGGAAGATGACCTTAATTTGAGGGAGACACCGGTCGCAGTCGTTATGACGACAGCAGCTAAAACCGTTACGCCAGATACGTTGGCCGCCGAGGCACTGGGCTTGATGGAGAGGCTGAGTATCAGCTCACTGATCGTTACGGATCATTCAAACCAACTGCTAGGCGTTATAACTCTCCTGGCGCTGCTCAAGGAGGGTATTTCATGAGCGGACGCGCTTCGCAAAAAGCGGAGACGATTAAGCTGGTCGCTCTCGATGTAGACGGTGTGATGACAGACGGCTCCATACTCCTCGGAAGCCAAGGAATCGCGGAGACAAAAGCTTTCAACGTCAAAGATGGTTTGGGAATTAAGCTTCTCCAAGAGAGAGGCATTGAGGTGGCCATCATTACGGGTAGAACCTCAGAATCGCTTGAGCGGCGCGCTGTCGAGCTGGGCATCTCTCTCTTGCTCCAAGGCAGGGAGGACAAGGGAGCAGCGTTGGTTGAGATCCTCACAAACCTGCGTATTACGGCCTCAGATGTGGCATATATGGGCGACGACCTGCCCGATTTACCGGCGCTTAATCTAGCTGGGCTCGCCGCTTGCCCAAGTGACGCAGTAACCACAATTATCGAGGCCGCTGATTGGGTTGCGCCTCATCCGGGGGGGCAAGGTGCCGTGCGGGCTTTGTGCGATTTTATCCTTAAGGCTCAGGGTTATATGCCTTATGTTCGATCTAGCCAATGAAAGCACTATTGCTAATTCCTATCGCGGTATCACTGTTTGTGTTTTCTTGGAGTATTTTGGAACCAGTCGGTCCCAACGGAGAGACAACTGATCAAGAGGATTTTCAACCCATATCAAGCTACATAGTTGACGGTGCGCAACGACAATTCTCCGTCGACGGAACACAGTCACACACTCTCGTCATTAACTCAGCGGTCCATTGGCAGCACAAGGCCAAGACCGAGCTGAGCGAAATTAATTACAGTGTGGAGGGCAACAACGGCGAGCGGTGGAATATTCGCGCCTCGAAGGGACTGTTTCTTGACGATTTGGGTGAACTAGAGCTATCTCATGGGGTCAAAATTGAGGAGGCTCTGCGAAACATCGAAATTACGACTGACAAGATGCTGTTACTGACGGAGAGCCAACGTGCGATTGGGACCCACACGGTAACCTTAGTGGCAAAAAACAGCCGTACTGTTGGCTCGGCTTTTGAGCTAGATTTGAACAACAGCACGGCAAAGCTGTTCGGTGATGTCAAAACTCACTATGACTAATTCTCTGTGTGCTGCGTTACTACCGCTGTTGTTTTTTTTGAGCGGAACTGTAAAAACAGCGTGGTCTCTAGAGTCAGACAGAGACCAACCAATCCAGATCACGGCAGACAGCGCTATCCGAGACGAAATCGCGGGCGAGACCCGTTATGAAGGCAATGTGGTGCTAACTCAAGGTTCTTTAATAATCACTGCAGACCGGCTTTCGATATCACACCGAGCCAACGATGCGGAACGCATCGTAGCAACGGGTCGACCCGCCACGCTCGTACAGCAACCCTCACAGGATCAGGAGCCGGTCGATGCATCAGCTAACCGCATTGAATACGTGCTTTCTCAGGACCTTGTGCGCTTGCTACACGATGCGCGAGTCGCGCAGAGTGGGTCAACTCTATCGGGCGAGCAAATCGATTATCTGCTCAGGCAGCGGTCTGTTCGTGCAGCAGGCACTAAGGGGGATGCCAGCAAGGGTAGAGTTCAGGTAGTCATACCTCCCAAAAACCTCCGGGAAACCAATCTCGATGGCTAGCAAACTTCGCGCCGAACACTTGGCAAAATCCTATGGCGGTAGACCTGTCGTAAAAGACGTTTCACTGGAGGTCAACACCGGAGAGATAGTCGGCCTTCTGGGCCCTAATGGAGCGGGTAAGACAACATGCTTCTATATGATTGTCGGCCTAGTAGAAGCTGACGCGGGCAACATTTGGCTTGATGAAAAATCACTGATGACATTCCCCATGCACCGAAGAGCAAGAGCAGGAATAGGATATCTCCCACAGGAAGCTTCGATATTTAGGCAACTTTCGGTTCTAGACAATGTACTGGCTATCCTAGAATTGCGGCGGGACATCAACAAAGCGATGCGGCAGGAGGTTGCCCACTCCCTGCTGGCTGAGTTTAAGGTGTCTCACTTGGCGGAATCATCAGGGCAAGCGTTATCAGGAGGTGAGCGTCGTCGTGTCGAGATTGCACGAGCTCTCGCAACCGACCCCTCTGTGATACTGCTCGACGAACCATTCGCTGGTGTAGACCCAATCTCCATAGACGACATCAAAACAACCATTCTTCAACTCAAAAACCGGGGTGTTGGAGTACTCATCACTGACCACAATGTCAGGGAAACCTTGGACATTTGCGAGCGAGCGTACATTGTGGGTGAGGGCCACGTCATTGCGGCAGGAGAGCCGGCCGACGTCATGAATAACGAGAGAGTTCGCAACACATACCTAGGCGACAGTTTTTCTCTTTGAAACAGCAATTCTGGCCCATTAAGTAGGCTCATAAGAGAATTTGACTGCTTCGATACAGGGCCGGATAGAGCCTATTACCATTCCGGTTGCATCAGTTGGCACCGGCGCTAAACTGCAGGAGAGGTACCCACGACGCAAAGCATGAAACAAGCGCTCCAGCTCAAACTGGGACAACAACTTG
Source organism: Halieaceae bacterium (assembly GCA_902631395.1). Classification (GTDB taxonomy): domain Bacteria; phylum Pseudomonadota; class Gammaproteobacteria; order Pseudomonadales; family Halieaceae; genus Luminiphilus. Next base: position 59,140 of record CACOYM010000005.1, read on the forward strand.
CCCTCACTCCACAATTGCAGCAAGCCATTAAATTGCTGCAACTCAGTACTGCTGACCTTCAGCAAGCAATTGAGGAGACTCTTGAGTCTAACGCGCTTCTCGAAAAAGAAAACGATCTCGCCGATCAGGAGGGCATTGACTTCTCTGAATCGGCTGCTGACGAGGACGAAGGTGAGGGGCTGTCTGTTGATACCGTTTGGGAGGACGTCCTGCCGTCTGCAGCGCCACCTTTACCGGGACCGGCACCAGAAAGCGAATTCTTGGAACAGGATTCTGAGGAAGAATCTCTTCAGGAGCACCTTCTGTGGCAATTGAATCTCACCCGATTTTCGGATGTTGATCGGTGCATAGCACTAGCGCTGATTGACGCGATTGATGAGGACGGTCGCCTTGCTCAAGCGCCAGAGGATATTTTCGTCGATCTTGGTCTGGAGGACGTTGAGTTCGATGAACTCATGGCGGTTCTGCATCGGTTACAGCACTTTGAACCCTCGGGCGTTTTCGCCAGAGACTTGCGAGAGTGTTTACTGATCCAGCTACGGCAATTGCCAACCGAAACGCCCTATCGAGAAATTGCGGGCGCGCTGGTAAACAGGCACCTTGCGCAGCTACCGACTGCACCGGCGCGACAACTCGCACGCAAACTGCGCGTAAGCGAGATAGACTTAGAACGCGCGGTTCAACTTATACGATCGCTCGACCCCAGTCCTGGCGCATCTATCGGAAGCAGCCACACTGAGTACGTCACTCCCGATATATTTGTAAAGCAGATTGGCGGCCGTTGGCAGGTCGAATTGAACCCAGATATTGCACCAAAGCTGCGCGTGAACGATCACTATGTCGCGATGTTGAATTCAGGATCTGCTTCGGATCGTGGGTATGTTAGGGAGCATTTGCAAGAAGCTCGCTGGTTTATGAAAAGTTTACAGAGCCGCAATGAGACACTTTTGAAGGTAGCCAGCAAAATTGTTGAGCATCAGCTCTCTTTTCTCGAGCTGGGAGAAATTGGCATGAAACCATTAATACTGGCTGACATTGCCTCGGAGGTAGAGTTACATGAGTCGACCGTCTCTCGCGCCACCAGCCGCAAATACATGCACACGCCGAGAGGCACATTTGAACTAAAGTACTTTTTTTCAAGCCGGGTCTCGGGAGATACAGGAGACGCTATAGCGTCGACAGCTATCAGAGCAGCGATTCGAAAATTGGTTAGTGAAGAAAACACCCGAAAACCGCTAAGCGATGCAAAGCTCTGCTCACTATTGAAGGATGAAGGCATCGCAGTTGCGCGCCGAACAATTGCCAAGTACCGCGAACAGATGGCGATTCCTCCCTCAAACGAGCGTAAACGGTTGAACTAACATGGCGTATGCGCCAGGAGGCGATATGAACCTAACCATCAGCGGTCATCACATCACCGTAACATCGGCCATCAGGGAACACGTAGCGCAAAAACTCGCACCTATGCAACGCCACGGCGAACACATTACGCGAGCAGAGGTCACGTTGATAGTGGAGCGAAACCTTCATAAGGCCGAGGCAAATCTCCACGTAGCGGGTGGTGACCTGTTTGCTTCCTCAGAGTCCAAAGACATGTATGCAGCAATCGATGCTTTGGCAGACAAACTCGACCGGCAAGTCATTAAGCATAAAGAAAAACATCGGGGCCATTGATTAATGTCCACACAACAGTATTTGGAGCCCGCGAGAGTTATCGCGCTCTCAGGTGATGCAATTCACAGTAAAAAGCGGCTTTTTGAATTCGCAGCGACCGCCATATTTGAGGCGTTTGAACTTGACGCAGAGTCTGTATACAAAGCTTTGCTGAATCGCGAGAAACTTGGCAGCACGGCCCTTGGTGGGGGTATCGCTATTCCGCATTGCCGTATCCCAGAATGCGCCGACGCTGCGGGATGTCTGATTACACTCGCAGAGGGTATCGACTTTAACGCGCCGGATGGTTTGCCAGTTGATTTGGTGTTTGTGCTATTAGTGCCAACCAAAGCGACTGAACAACACCTGAATGTCCTCGCGCAGCTTGCAACAGCATTTTCGAAACCTGATTTAGGATTGAAATTACGCAGTGCGCCGTCGGCGGATACAGCACGAACAGTCCTAGCTGAGCGGATGGGATTGTGACGCCCCGGCTCATTTTTATCAGTGGTAGCTCGGGCGCAGGCAAAAGTACTGCCCTCCGCCTGCTAGAAGATGAGGGCTTTTACTGTGTAGATAATTTACCGCCGCGTCTTCTTCCACAATTTTCGGACGAAATACTTGAGCATCCTGCTTATAAGCGCTTTCGTGGGGTAGCAGTCTGTATTGACGCCCGCACCATAGGTGTAGACGAAGCAGAGCACAGCGAAGCTCTTGAAAAAATTCTGTCCTCGCGCGACAAACTAATTGTCTTTTTCGATGCTCAGCCCCACGCGCTCCTAAAGCGCTTCAGCGAGACCCGCAGACGGCATCCGCTAGGAGGCTCAAATAATTCGCTTCCTGAAGCCATCGCGCGGGAGAGAAAACAACTCGAATTCATTGCCGCCAAGGCAGATTTGTTGATCGATACATCTGACCTGACCCCTCGTGCTTTGCGCGACCGCATCATCAACCGCATCATTGAGCACCGTGATGGTGTGTCGGTGCTAGTAGAGTCTTTCGCCTTCAAACGAGGTGTCCCTACCGATGCCGACTTTGTTTTCGACGCCCGTGCGCTGGTTAATCCTTATTGGAATCCCTCACTGCGCAGCCAGACTGGTCTCGATGCGCCCGTATCGCAGCTTCTAAACAAAGATAAGCGGACGATTCGGTTCTACAATAGACTCAGTGAATTTGTCATCGGCGTTTTACAAGACTTCGACCAGTCAGATCGCAGCTACATCACCATCGCAATTGGTTGTACGGGTGGACAACACCGGTCGGTTTATCTCGCACAAAAACTTTTCACAGCACTGACAAATGAATTCAACGGCGTTCAAATACGCCACCGCGATCTGCCCGAGGCGCACAGCCCGTGAACAGTATTCGAATAACCGTGACCAATCCACTTGGCCTACACGCCAGACCCGCCGCAAAAGTAGTTGATTGTTCGGCGAGATATGCGAGTGATATTCGCATTCAACATAAGGACCAAGCCGTTGATGCGAAGAGCATTATGTCGGTCCTGATGCTAGCCGCCCCCTGCGGCGCCGAGCTTGAAATCACGGCAACAGGCACGGATGAAGCAGCCGCATTGGATGCACTGAGAACGCTTTTTGAAAACGGTTTCGGTGAGCTGGAATAGTTCGCAAAGCGCTGGCATCCGCTAGACCTTTTTGGAGGTGCACGGATAATAGGCTCTCCTAGGAGATGCCATCTTGAATTCACCTATTGACCCAACAAATAAGACAGAGCGACTTGAGCTAGCGCTGCGCTCCGAAACGCCGGGTGACGCAGTCGCCATCTTAGCTGATATGTCTCCTGGAGACGCCGCTTATTTGATCGTGTCATCGCCCCCCGATGTACGCAACATTTTGCTGGGGCTTCTAGCTCCCGAACAAGAAGCATTGGTTGTTAATGAGCTTCCGGAAGAGTTAAGAAATGCGGCGCTGATCAACCGAGCACCGGAAGCCTTGGCTAAAATTGTCGGCCAACTCGACGATGATGACAGCGCCGATATCCTGCAAGAACTCCCCGAGGCTATCACCGGACGCGTCCTCGCGATCTTGGACGAGCAGTACCGCAGCCGATTGCAAACCGTCCTAAGTTTTCCTGAAGATGTCGCTGGCGGATTGATGAGCACCGATACCATCAATGTCCGGGCAGACCTGACGCTCGATGTCGTCTTACGGTACTTGCGGCGTCACTCCGCGCTTCCTCCAAATACCGACAACCTGGTCGTGGTCAACCGCAATGATCAATTTTTGGGCTTGCTCCCCATTAGCACGGTATTGGTCTCAGATCCGGCAATCTCTGTCAGAGAAATGATGATCACAGACCAGCCGGCGATTCATGCGGAAGTCCCCGCTACCGAGGTGGCCCATCGTTTTGAGCGAAATGATTGGATCTCGGCACCCGTAATCGACGCTGAAGGCAAACTACTGGGCCGCATCACCATTGACGATGTCGTCGACGTCATAATGGAAGAAGCCGACCATTCGCTGACGTCTTTAGCGGGTCTGGCCGAAGAGGATTCATTTGCCACGGTGTGGCAGTCCGCGCCGCGGAGAGCCATTTGGCTAGGTATCAATCTGGGAACCGCCCTGCTTGCGTCTTCTGTAATCAATTTGTTCCAAGACACCATCGAAGAAGTGGTTGCACTAGCCGTGCTGATGCCGATTGTTGCTTCGATGGGCGGTATCGCAGGTACCCAAAGCCTCACTATTCTAATCCGCGCTATGGCCATGGGGCACATCACTCATCGCAATCAGCTGTGGTTGGTTGGGCGAGAATTATTACTGAGCGTGCTGAACGGCCTCTTCTGGGCACTTGTCATTGCTATAACAACCGCAATCTGGTTTGAAGATCCCACCTTGGGATTCATCATTGCCTGCGCCATGCTGATCAATCTCGTCACCGCGGGCTTGGCCGGTGCAGGGCTTCCTATTGTTTTACGAGAGCTTAAAATCGACCCAGTTTTGGCGGGTGGCGTAATGGTGACGACCATCACCGATGTGATGGGGTTCTTAACATTCCTGGGCCTTGCAGCCCTTTTTTATGGCTGAGCGGCGCCAGCTGTGACGGAAAACCAGAACATCAATGAGAAAGAGACTGACATCGAAGTCAGCAAGAGCGAACGCAAGCGGCAGATGCGCGCACTACAGGGTCTCGGCGAACGACTGGTCGCACTTCCGGCGGCAGAACTGGCGAAAATATCCATCGACGACGATCGTCTGCGCGACGCGATCGATACAGCACGACGGATTACGGCGCGAGGTGGACTAAAACGCCAACTGCGGTTCATTGGAAAACTGATGCGCTCGATAGATCCCACCCAGATTGCCAATGACCTGGCCGCTTTACAGCAACGCACCGCAGAGCGTGCCGCCACATTTCATCGTATCGAACGAGCGAGGGATAAACTGCGCGCTGACGGTGACCGCGCGCTTGGAGATATCCTCGCCATATGGCCTCATGCGGAGGCGTCGCTGCTGAGACAGTGGATCCGGCAACATCCTAAAGAGGTAGCGAGAGGAAACGAGCGCGCTCATTCGCGAAAGTTGTTTCGTTACTTGGTTGAGCTTGATCAATCAGGCGGAGAGGCCTCTTGAGTAGCATAGTCGGTAGGGCGCACTGCGGCATCAAAGACTCGCTCAAACACGACCTCAGGCTCAGTCAAACTCCCGCTCACCGAGTAGATACCGCTAGAGAGCTGGTTTACCTGATCCTCAAACAACTTACTGACCAAGTAGGTGCCCGCCGCGACAGGCAAACCTCCTGCCAATGCCGCGACCCAAGGAATGTTCTCTACGAGGGGTAGCGTCACGACCAACTCACCATCCAAGGTTTCAGCCACCAGGTCGATATCGCTTGTGAAATTGAAGTATCCGCCGGAACCCTCAATCAAGAGAGCAGGTATTCGCATAGTCCCGACATCCAACTCGAAATCGCCCTCGGCGCTGTCAAAAGTCACACCTGGATCGAACAATTGATTCATATTGGCGCGACGAAACAGACCAGACAGGTTGAGAAGACTAAGCAGGCGCATAGCCCCCGTCGCTTCTGCATTAGCCTTCAGGAAAGAACCTGTCCGCATCTCGAGATGAAGATCTCCTGATACAGCATTTAAGTCGAACTCCGTAGGATTACCCGGCCACTGCCACTGTGCGTCCACTCTGCCACCGCGAGTCTCCAAGATGGGGGCAACGCCGATCAACTGGAGAGACGCCGCAATATTATTCAGTTGCGCCGAAAGTGTGAGTATTGTCGATTCAGTCTTTCGGTCACGCCACACGATATGGGTGGCAGGCAGCCACTGAATGCCTAAGAAATTGCCGCTAATGTCCCGAAACTGCCAGCCCTGAGCATCAGCGTAGTCAATCACCAGTCTTACATCACCCAGATCTGTATCGCCCCGTCGAACCTCCCGGATGGCCACCGGGAGACCGCGAATCCACTGCCCTAACCCTCGATCAGGGTCTGGAGGCGATGGATCGGTTATCTGCTCACCCAGCGTCGGTAAACCATCGAGGTCAATAAACGCTAGATCCAGATGTCGGTTTAACGCAGCACCTAGCCCGGCACCTGATTCGGTCACTGGTGCCGCTCTGCCCTGCGAGAGGCTACCGCTCAACCAGGACAGATCAAACTGCGCTGCCAAAGAATCACCGGCACTTTGCAGACTAAGATTAAGCTCTCCCAGCTCTTCCCCTCGCCACAGTAAGCGTCCGAATTTAAGGTTTTCCAGGCGAAACTCAAAAGGTATCGAGTCTCTATTATAGGCATGCAACCACTGCTGCGATCGCCACTCATCTAGATCAAAGGAGGGGACGAAGCCAGTTACTGTAAGCCCCGGCGCCGGGGCGGCGGTAGCCGATTCGGGAGGTCGTGTTCGAGGAGTCACATCCACCAAGGTGGAAAGCTCGCCAAACGTGGGCACATCGGCAACGGCGGTCAGTCGCCCAAACCAGAAGACCTGCCAAGCAGCCCAATCCTGGTTCTGCCACACCACCTTAAGAGGTGCTTTAGCGGCGGCAGATTTTCCCCAGGGCAACGGCAAATCAACCGCCACACCCTGCATGTCTGAGCGAATAACAACAGAAATGTCATTTGCGACATTAACATTGACTGACACCGCTGCAATCCCATCTGCAGGAATTATCACTGGGATGTCCCGCCACGAAAGCAAATCGGTTACGGCTACCTTGCCCTTTATTTCAGCCGCCAAAACCGTATCGGGAGCATTAGCGAGCCACGGTCCCATCGTCACTGCGATGGGTCGTCCAAACACCATGCCATTGAGGCCATCGCTCTCAAATCCGGTCTGGGTGCGGTAGCGAAGTGTGCCACCCACCTCCGTGGCGGACAGGTCCAACAACTCAGATTCAAGCCGCGCGCCAGACACATCGACGTCGACGGCAAGACTTAGCGTATCGTTGATATCACGCAAATCAAATGCCATCGCCATCCGGGCGTAAGCGGGTTGATCTCCCACTACCTTAAGATCACGCATGACAGAATCGGCAGCAGTCAATGCTGGCAACTGCCTGAGCGTGTCAAGCAAAGAGGTAGGCGATCCCGCAGACTGAGCGTTCAATTCAAACCCAAGCTCGCTAGCGCCAATGTGCAGTTGCACATCCATAGTCTCCACAACGGAGTCTGCGACTTGACCACGCGAAGCCACTGCAAAAAGATCACGGTCGCTCATCAGTAGACGAGCAGCTTCAAACCGACCGACCGGCCAACCGGCTTGGTAATCCAACTCCACATCCGAGAGCACTGCAGCGAGCTGCATCGTCTGACTGGGATGACCGAACGGTCTAAAACCGCCGTGCCACAAAAAGGTCGCTCGCTCGATATTCCCGCCCGGGAGTGCCGATTGTAGCCACCGATAGGCAGGTCTCGGAAGCCGATACGGGATATACGCATCCCGAGCCGATACTGGCGCGTTATTGACCGCGGCAGCCAGTCGCATTTCGAGGGGAATTAGGGCCGGTTTCGATAATGGTATATCAATTTCAAACTGCACCATCGCCTGATGATCGGATGCTGATGCCGAGAACAATCCTTTTTCAAGAAATAAAGCACCTTTGCGCCATCTTCCCGAAAGCTGACCTATGACTTTTTCCAGATCAATTGACGCGTCATAGACGTTGGGGAGCTGCACCCCAAAGTCGTTCGTCATGACCCATGCTCTAGCCCCGTCTTCACTCGCGGTAATCGAAGCGTCTACCCCGGAGAGGCCAGGCACTTTGCGAAAAGGTTGCGTCGTTGCGTTTCTCACCACGGCTGCGCTCTCCCACGAAGTCGTCGGATCCTGCAAAGACGCGACCGTGAGCATCAAACTCTCGACTGTGCCGGTTGGTGCCAGCGCGGACAGAACATTGCTGACATTGCCCGGCAGTATGCCGCTGCTCGTAATAAACCCGGCAGCAGCAGCAACATCCCACTCCGTCGTTAGTAAGCGCCAGCCTGTACTGCTTCGACTTAGGTGCATACGTGGTAATTGCAGTACTGTGCCCTCCGTCGATAACAGACCCGGGGAAAACCAAATGTCCGCTGTTTCCAGAGGACCTATGGCCTCAAGCCAAAACTCAATCTGATCAATATTGACTGAGCCTGCGGCTCCTAACGCCAGCGCATCGACCTGTCCCTGTAAAGTCAGCATCGGTCTGCCGCTGGCCACCGAAAACCAAAATTTAGAGGATCCCTCTACGGCTACATCCTGCCCCAACCACTGACTCGCGATGGACACGCCCCTGCCGGTTATGTGCCCGTGCGCCTCCCCTGAAAAATCACTAAATTCAAATGGGTTTCCCGTGCCTGACCCAGCAGCAGACAACACCGAATGTCCCTCATGCTGAACCGATACCGTGACCGTCCGAATGCCTCGATCCCGAATCAAATCCATATCGATCTCGAGCGTGGGGATAGCCAGATCAAAGGGGCCTAGTGTTGGCCCCAATACGACTTCAGCGTCGCGAATTTGGAGTCGCGTAAAGCTGTTGAGCAGACCCTGCACCTCGATGGAGAGTTCTGGCGCATTTTTCTTACCGGGGAGCAACCATTCGATCCTCGGAGCGATCAGAGTCAACTCATCGAAACGCAATGCGCCGCTAATGATCGATTGCCAGGGGTCAATGCGCACGCTGACCTCAGGAAGACGGATCCAGTCCTGATTGGCCTCGTTTTGCAAAGCAACTTCGGTGAGGCGCAACCGGGGAGAGAACCTATCCATACTTCCACTGACTCGCTCCACGCTTACTCGCCCGGGAATCCTCTGTGACAGCAGATCTTCAATCTCATCCTGGAACTGCGGCAGCGCGCCCAACAATAATCGACCGCCGCTTACATAAATCGCAAGCACCACCAGCGCTGATACCATAACCGGCCACGCCGCCTGACCCAATCTGTGTGACAAAGCGCTAACCATGTCGCAAAGTCACACCGGCCTCGGCCAGTAACTGACGCGTCTCGTAAAGCGGTAAACCCACAACACCGGAATAACTCCCCTCGATTCTCTCGACGAAAGCGCCTGCGTAACCCTGAATGCCGTAGGCTCCCGCTTTGTCCCGCGCTTCGTCTGTCTGAAGGTACTCTTCGATGGTCTTGGGCAACAGGCGAGCAAATGTCACCCTTGTGACGGTGAGCCGAGAGGTGATCTGGCTACCGACCGCCAGTCCGACTCCAGTCAGCACCATATGTGTGTTACCCGACAACTGCTCGAGCAAACTTCGCGCCGCGCCGATATCAGCTGGTTTCCCTAGTATCTGTCCCTCGCAGACAACCGTCGTGTCGGCGCCTAAACTGATACTGCCATCACCAGCACACGATCTCGCTTTTTCCTTAGCCAACCGCATGACATAGTGATCAGGCGACTCTCCATGCTTGGGAGTTTCGTCAATATCGGGATTAGCCACCTCGAAGTGAGACAACAATATTGACAACAGTTCGCGTCTGCGAGGACTAGAAGATGCTAACGTCAGCGGCATCAATGAACCTCGTAATACCGTCTGAAACGCCTCAAAACGTTTCTAATAGGCACCCAGCAAAAAACCGAGAGAAGCAACCCAAGAACGGCACCACTTGGTGCCAACGGGACTTCAATTCCGCTTCGGAGCCACTGTTCAATGCCAGCGCTTAGGCTCAACAAGGTGAGTATCACCAAGCATTGCAAGAGCAGGTCGTATTGACGGACACGTTGGTAATTCAAAAGCAAAAATAAAGTCGCAAGCATCAAGCCTGGTGAAGAGAGACCTAGCGGGGAGCCCTCGATCAAGTCCTGCAAAAGACCGACACAAAAAGCGGTAACAATACCCGCCCGGTGCGGCAATGCCATAACCCAGTAAAAAAGTATTAACCCAACAGCATCAGGCCTTATGACTCGCCATTCCGTGGGAAGTGGTATCAACATGGAGATCAGACCCACAAAAAACGTAACGTAAATCACCCACAGAGCCTGCGCCTTAATCATGCCTCGGGCTCCGGCAAGTCATCTGATTCGCGCACAACAACTAGCACATGACGACCCCTATCAAGCGCAGAGGTCGGCGCGGCTTGCACAAGAGCAAACGCAGCACCTGGTGACACCGTCACATCCGTTACACGCGCCACGGGATAGCCATGCGGGAAACGCCCACCAAGCCCTGAACTCACCAATAGATCCCCCACACGGATGTCTGTGGCGGAGGGCAGGTGCTTGATAACTAGCCTATTGATATCGCCCGTGCCTTCAGCGACTGCGCGTAGGCCTGACCGATTCACTTCAACAGGCAAAGCATGAGCGCCATCCGTGATAAGGATTGCCGCACTACTTCGCTCCCCAACTAATACTAGCTGGCCCATTAGCCCCTCTGCGCTTAACACTGGCTGGCCTTCCCGCAAACCATCAGATGTGCCTTTGTCTAAGATAATTGAGTGCCGCGCAGCATCAGGTGAAAGCGCGGTGATGCGAGCAACAACTGGTTCAGCTTCAACATCTCGAACCGAGTTAAGCAGCGTCCTGTATCGCGCAACTTCAGCAAGCGCAGACGAAAGCCTCTGAGCCTGTCCTTTAAGCACAAGGTTTTCTTGTCGCAGTTGCAGGATTTCATCTTGTAATGCTGATCTAGATTGAAATGCTCTGGAGAGGTCACCCCAAGCTTCTATTGGTGCTAACACAATAGCAGCCAGAGAACCCACCGCATCTACCGATCCCCGTTGTACAGCTATCAAACGCGGGTGGTCGCGAAAAAGAAAAAGTAATCCGCAAACAAGGGAGAGCAAAATGAACTTTGCACCTATGCTGTTTCGCTTAAGAAAAAGCGGTTTGATGACGCTGCCCCTGAAAGCCTGAGATCACTCGGTGGATAATAAATCCAAAACGTGCCGGTCCATAAGCTCGAGGGCCTTGCCTCCCCCGCGGGCCACACAAGTCAGAGGATCTTCAGCGATGACTACAGGTAGGCCAGTTTCACTTGAGATGCGCTTGTCGAGATCGGTCAGAAGCGCTCCCCCACCTGTTAATACGATACCGGACTCCGCAATATCCGCTGCAAGTTCGGGAGGAGATTGCTCGAGGGCTAGTTTGATGGATCGCATCATAGCGTCTAAGGGTTCCTCGAGTGCTGCGAGGATCTCGTCGTTTGTCAGCGTAAAACTTCGGGGGACACCTTCAGCGAGGTGACGCCCGCGCACATCAATTTCCCTCAAGTCATCTGATTTGTGGCCGCAGCCAATCTCTTGTTTGATGCGTTCAGCCGTCGAATCGCCGATTAGGCTTCCGTACTTGCGACGAACATAAGACACTATTGCCTCGTCGAACCGATCACCACCGACACGAATAGAATCTCTGTACACCACGCCATTCAAAGAGATTATGGCAATCTCAGTAGTGCCCCCACCGATGTCCACCACCATGCATCCAGACGCTTCCTCCACCTGTAATCCTGCACCAATCGCAGCAGCCATCGGCTCCTCAATGAGCTTGACCTCCCTCGCGCCAGCGCTCAGTGCCGATTCTCGGATGGCACGCCGTTCAACCTGCGTCGACGTACAGGGGACACAAATCAAAACTCTTGGGCTTGGCCTAATAAATTTTGTCTCATGAACTTTTGCGATAAAATGCTGCAGCATTTTTTCAGTCACTTGAAAATCGGCGATGACACCATCTTTCAAGGGACGGATAGCTTGAATGTTACCCGGAGTTCTACCCAACATTCGCTTGGCTTCTTTTCCTACAGCCTCGATCGACTTTTGGCCATTGTGAACCCGAATTGCGACTACTGACGGCTCGTCAAGAATAATCCCACGCTCCCTGACGTAAATCAGGGTATTAGCAGTGCCAAGGTCGATCGACATGTCGGTGGAGAACAACCCTGCGAGCCGCTTGAGCATTTTAGTTTCCTGACTGTTAGAAGTTTTTAAGGAACAGTCGGCTAACGCACCGAGATGCCGAAATAACTGCTAGCATCGCTCGCAGCGCGAATCCCCAGATCGGACGCTCGCGGCGTCGAATCATCCACGAATGTAGCAACGCGGGGGTTTTTGGGCAAGCCGCAACTATGTTAGTTTTCGCGGCTTTCGACGAGGAATCTTCCATGTCCGTCACATCCCGCGATCTTGAGAAGATGGCTCTGCTCGCTCGCCTTGAGATTACCGAAACCGACCTGCCCGACGTTACGGAGCGTTTCTCGCGTGTTCTCTCGCTGGTGAACGAACTGAACACGATCGATACGGACGGCGTTATACCGATGTCAAATCCCCATGACATGGAGCAGCGACTTCGTGAGGACAGTATTGCACATCCGAGTGACCGGGAAGCGCTCATGGCGTCGGCCCCGGCGCAGCAAGACGGCTACTTTCTTGTACCGAAGGTGATTGATTGATGGCAGAGGATAGCGTTTTGGGGATGTCTGTAAGCGCGCTTCAGATGATGTTGCGAAAGCGATCAGTGTCGAGCGTCGAGCTGACAGAGGCGTTTATCGGGCGAATTGCCGCTGCAAATGAGTCCTTGAATGCAGTAGTCACTGTATGTGCCGAGCAGGCGCTGGAGCAGGCGCAAGAAGCCGATGCAGCATTGGGCCGAGGTGAATATCGATCCCTGACCGGCATGCCGATCCTGCACAAAGACATTTTTTGCACCCGTGGCGTGCGCACCACGTGCGGCTCCAAAATGCTCGAGGATTTCGTTCCCGCCTACGACGCAACGGTCGTCACCAAGATGAAGGCCGAGGGCGCCATCATGCTAGGGAAATGCAACATGGACGAATTCGCCATGGGCTCCTCCAATGAGACCAGCTACTTTGGCACCGTGAAAAATCCGTGGAACCTAGACTGCGTCCCGGGCGGGAGCTCAGGAGGATCTGCCGCAGCGATTGCCGCTGGCATGGCGCCGCTGGTGACAGGCACCGATACAGGCGGCTCCATCCGACAGCCGGCATCTCTGTGCGGCCTGACAGGACTTAAACCCACATATGGACGTGTCTCACGCTTGGGTATTATTGCCTTCGCCTCTTCGTTGGACCAAGCCGGCCCCATGGCACACACGGCTGAAGACTGCGCCATAGCACTAACAGCCATGTCCGGCATCGACCCCGGTGATTCCACCTCGGCGGACATACCGGTTTCGGACTTCCATGGTGCGCTGGATACTCAGATCGACGGCTTGCGCATCGGCCTGCCCCGAGAATATTTTAACGACAGCCTTGATAACGCCGTACGCGAGCGCGTGATGGCTGCACTCGCTGAACTCGAGAAAGCAGGCGCCGTTCTTGTGGACATTGACCTCCCCCACAGCCACTACGCGATTGCAACCTACTACGTGATCGCGCCTGCGGAGGCGTCTGCCAACCTGGCGCGCTATGACGGCGTGCGATTTGGCTATCGCTGTGAGGCGCCTCAGGATCTCGAAGATCTTTATCGTCGCTCGCGTAGCGAAGGGTTTGGTGAAGAGGTACAGCGACGTATTCTTGTCGGCACTTACGCGCTGTCTGCAGGCTTTTACGATGCCTACTTTAATAAAGCTCAACAGGTGCGTCGGATCATCACAGAAGATTTTCACCACGCATTCGAACAGGTCGACATCATAGCAGGCCCTTCTGCACCTGGGGTGGCATTTCCTTTCGGCACGAAACAGACCGATCCCGTTGCGATGTATATGGAAGACATCTACACACTAGCCGTAAATTTGGCTGGACTACCGGGCTTGTCGGCCCCGGCCGGGTTCATTGATGGCATGCCTATCGGCATTCAGCTGATCGGCAAACCCTTCGACGAACAGACCATCCTCAATACCGCGCATCGCCTACAAACTGATACGGATTTCCATATGGCCCGCCCCACGCTGCAGGGGTTGGCATCATGAGCTGGGAAATCGTGATGGGCCTGGAGGTGCATCTGCAGCTTGCCACGCAATCGAAAATCTTCTCGGGATCCGCAACGCAGTTTGGCGCCGCACCTAATCAACAGGCCGATGCCGTCGATCTCGGTATGCCCGGCATGCTGCCCGTCCTCAACGAGGAAGCTGTCCGCCACGCCGTGAAATTCGGTTTGGGTATCGGCGCGCGTATTGGCAAGCGCTCAGTATTTGATCGTAAAAACTACTTCTACCCGGACTTGCCCAAAGGCTATCAGGTCAGTCAATTTTTCTCGCCAATCGTATGTGAAGGGGTCTTCGACGTACCGCTCGAGGATGGCAGCTTGTATCCGATCCGCATCACGCGGGCGCATCTTGAGGAAGATGCGGGTAAGTCAGTTCATGACATTTTTGGCCACGAGACTGGCATTGATCTGAATCGCGCGGGAACGCCCCTGCTGGAAATCGTAACAGAGCCGGATTTTCGGTCTGCTGAGCAAGCGGTCGCCTACCTGAAGGCCCTTCACTCATTGGTAACCTATTTGGGTATATCGGATGGAAACATGGCCGAGGGCTCCATGCGTTGCGATATCAACATCTCACTGCGAGAGAAGGGCTCTGACGAACTCGGTACACGCACGGAAATCAAGAACGTCAATTCTTTCCGTTTCGTTGAGAGAGCGATTCATTATGAGTACGAACGTCAGGCAGACATTCTGGATGGTGGCGGGTGTATCACTCAGGAAACGCGCCTGTACGACGCTGAGCAAAATACAACCCGCTCGATGCGCTCCAAGGAAGTGGCGAACGATTACCGCTACTTCCCCGAGCCCGATCTGTTGCCGATCGTCATAGACGACTCGTATATCGATACGGTCCGACAAAACTTGCCCGAGTTGCCCGCCGCAAAAAGGGCACGCTTCCTTGCCGAATACGGCCTTACCGAATACGACACCAATTTGTTAGTGCCCAATCATGCCATAGCCGACTATTTTGAAGCGGTTGCAGAGTCTTCCGGCGCGCCTAAGCTCGCGGCCAACTGGATCCTAGGTGATCTCTCAGCGGCGCTGAATCGGTCTGAGCTGTCGATCGAAGCTAACCCTATTTCAGCAGAGCTTCTGGCCGGACTAGTCAGCAGAATCAATGACGGCACATTGTCCAGCAAGCTCGCGAAGCAGGTCTTTGAAGCTCTGTGGAACGAAGAAGGTGATACCGACGAGATCATTGCTGCGCGGGGGCTCAAACAGGTCAGTGATTCGGGCGCGCTAGAGTATATGGTCGACGACGTCATCGCCAATAATCCGGACCAGGTGGCGCAATACATTGCCGCCGACGATGCCAAGCGTAAGAAATTAAGCGGCTTTTTTGTGGGGCAAATCATGAAGGCCTCAAAAGGTCAGGCCAACCCGCAAATGCTAAATGAATTACTTCTAAAAAAACTTGAGGATCAGTCCTGAACCCTCCCCTTCAGGTATTGCAGGCGATTTTCTCGTTTTTGCTCGGCACTTTTCTTCAGGAGCACATACACCGCCCCGGTACCACCATGTTGTGGCTGCGCTGAATGAAATGCCTGCACCAGATCGAGATGCTGCAGCCAGTGATTCACGTAACCCTTTAACACCGCAGTCTGATCGCCCTGGCTTTTAGACTGACCCTTACCATGCACAATCAGCAAAGTGCGAAGCCCGAGGCGAGTGGCCTCTCGTATAAACGAGAAAACCTCCTCTCGCGCTCGTTTGACCACCATTCTGTGAAGGTCCAAACGCGCGTCCACTTGATAATGACCGAGGCGCAGTTTGCGATACACGCCGTTCTGGATCCCCGGGCGCTTGAATTCTAAGATAAACCAGGCATCCAGCGGTGAGACGCCCTCGTCTGCCAGCGGATTAATCACCTGATCTTCGCCCTGCGCGGCACGACGGCGGTCCTGCTGCTGGTCCTCCGACAGACGTTCTTTCACCAAACGCACCCTGGCGTCGCGGCCAAGCGGCTTAACGCCAGCCATCTCCTCGGCAAAAAGGTCGTCGTCATTCACCGGTGATTGCGCTCTAGTCGAAGATTGCGACAGTATAGTCGGACATTTTCATCACAGCGAATTTCATGACAGGCAATCTCTTTACCGGGATGGGTTATTTCTTCAGGGGCTTGGCAATGACACTCGAGCCGGGCTTGAGGCGATTCGTGCTGATCCCGCTTGCTGCCAATATCGTTTTGTTCAGCCTGATAGGCTGGCTTCTGTTTGAGCTCATCAACGACTTCTACAAAGCGGCGATGTTAATTGTTCCCGAGTGGCTCCAGTTCCTCTCGTGGATCATTACACCGCTCCTTTGGTTGATTAGCGGGCTGATGACCGGATACCTGTCGACGTTTGCGGTGCTAATGCTGACCTCGCCATTCCATGCTCTGCTAGCCGAGAGGGTCGAAGAAGGCATCACAGGTGAACCCTTACCTGCTCTGGATGGAATTGGAGTGGCGCTGCTTGAAGTACCACGAGCGTTATTTCGTGAAATCAGAAAGGTGCTCTACTATGTGCCCATGGCGCTGGGGGTGCTCCTGCTGACTGTCATTCCCGTCTTCAACGCCTTCGCTCCGCTTGCCTGGTTCCTGCTTGGAGCGTGGATGATGAGCCTACAATTTGTGGACTACCCGATGGAAAACCACAGGCTGCCCTTTCGTGACGTGCGAGAGGCATGCGCCGCAAGACGCTTGTCGACCATGGGCTTCGGTGGCATCGTAGCTTTTTTTACGGGCATTCCCCTGATTAATTTGGTCGTAATACCCGCCGCAGTGATTGGTGCGACGCTGCTGTGGTGTGAGGAACTGAGGCCTCAGAGTTAGTGACTCTCTGGAGGCGCCATACAAGCCAGAGAGTGGCCGAGAAGCGCCTCGATATCAGGCAAAAGAAAGGCATCGTCCTCACTGGCAAAACTAATGCTTACGCCACTCGCACCGGCTCGACCCGTGCGTCCTATCCGATGCACGTAGTCCTCTGGATCCTCGGGAAGGTTATAGTTGACCACATGAGAGATCCCCTCCACATGGATTCCCCGTCCGGCAACATCCGTAGCGACAAGCACCTTTGAGCGACCCGTCTTGAAGTTATGTAGTGTCTTGGTGCGTTTTGCCTGGGTAATTTCTCCGGACAACATGCCACACTGCACCCCTTCGTTGCGCAGCTTTTCGTAGAGCCTCCGCACCTGGTCGCGGCGATTGGCAAAAATAATGACGCTCTCTACCGAGGAATCATTCAGGATATTCATCAACACAGGGAAGCGCTCCCTGCTGGAAACCAAGTACACGCGTTGATCGACCGAAGCGGTGGCGACCCGCTCCGGCTCGATTTCAACGGTGATGGGCTCGAAGGTCCACTGTTTCGCCAAATTCATTATGTCCTGAGTGAACGTAGCCGAGAACAGCAGCGTTTGCCGATCCTCTTTTCTCGGCGTAGCTCGCACGATACGTTTGACCTGCGGAATAAACCCCATGTCCAACATGCGATCTGCTTCATCCAGCACTAAGATTTCAACTCGGTCCAAAGCTAGATCGCGCCGCTCCATGAAATCAATCAGTCGTCCCGGGGTCGCTACGATAAGGTCCACGGGAGAGCGATTCACCTGATTGAGCTGTTTCTGGTAATCCGCACCACCAATCAGCGTCACGGTTCGGAGGCCGGTAAAACGACCTAGCTCCTGCGCATCCGAAGCAATCTGCATTACCAGTTCTCGGGTAGGTGCAGTGATCACTGCGCGCGGCTCCCCAAGGTAACGTTCGCCCTCAACCGCATGACTGAGCAGGTCGTTAAAGATGGTAATGAGGAAGGCGGCGGTCTTCCCTGTGCCGGTTTGCGCCTTACCGATCGCGTCGTTGCCGCCCAACGTATGGGGCAAAATGCGCTCCTGAATAGGTGAGCAGTGTTCAAAACCTAGGGCGTCTATACCCTGCTGCACCGAAGCGTCTAGATTTAGTGTGTCGAACTTGACTTGCACGACAGGAACGGTGTCTAACAGAGTATCTGACGATACCTCGTCGGCAGTATGAGGGCCCTTGGGCATATCGACCCCGGCTTCAGCTTCGTCTTGCACAGTAATGGCCGGCAAAAATACGCGCGAAGTCTAGCATAGGGAAGCAGGTTAAACTGTGCACGCACCATAGCGCGTGAGAGCCAGAACCGTTGCCTGATCTGACAACATCTTTTCGCCAAGTTATGTCTCAGATGCTGACCGAGTTGGGTCCTCTGTGGCGTATCGCCTGGCCGTTGCTGATTGCTCAAACCGCACAGATTGGCACAGGTGTTGTCGATACTCTGATGGCAGGTAACTACAGTGATGTAGACCTTGCGGCGATCGCCGTGGGGTTCAATATCTGGCTGCCGCTCTATCTCATCATTCTGGGCACGCTTTTCGCCTGTTCGGCGATCGTGGCGCAGGACTTTGGCGCCGGCCACATCGAGCAAGTAAAAAGCTTCCTGCCTCAAGGTCTTTGGGTAGCGGTGGCGCTGAGTGCAGTAATGACACCTCTGTGCTTAAACAGTGGCGAAGTGATTGATCTCTTAGGCCTACCCACAGAAACGGCGGCAAAAACGACAGCCTACGTAAGCCGGGTTGGTCTTGGCTTCCCCGCACTCGGCATCTTCATGGCGCTGCGCTATCACACCCAAGGGCTCGGTGTGACAGCCCCCTTTGCTATGGCAAGCGTTATTGGCTTCGTTGCAAATGTGCCACTCAATTACATGCTGATTTTTGGGGCCTGGGGCGCGCCAGAACTCGGGGCTGAGGGCTGTGGATTGGCCACAGCGACGTCGATGTGGATTAGCACCACTATCATCGCGATTTATGTGCTGTCGGCCAGTTCCCTTCGCCCTTACCTGCCCGATCGCTGGTTACACCGACCTGACGGTCGGCGGATTGCCGAAATACTGACCGTGGGATTCCCAGTGGGACTGACTTTTTTTCTGGAAACGGGTGTGTTTTCTGCCATCGCGTTGCTGATCGCCACACTCGGTGATGCAGCCGTTGCCGCTCATCAGATCGCGATCAATGTATGGGACGTGTTCTACATACCTATGGTCAGCATTGGCAGCGCAATGGCAACGCGAATGGGTCACGCCATTGGCGCGCAAAATGCTCTCGGGGTCCGCGTGGCATTTCGTGTTGGCGCAGCGCTATCCGCATTGATCGGGCTACTGGCGATGTCGCTGCTATTGCTATTTCCCGACGCTATTGTCGACGCCTATACGCAGTCGGAGAATATCCAAGATCTGGCCTTCAGGCTACTCCGGCTTGCAGCCCTTTTCATTATGATTGATGTGATACAAATCGTGGGCTCATTCGTTCTACGTGCCTATAAAGAGACACGCTTTCCCTTTTTAGTAGTGACTTTTTCATATTGGGGCATCGCACTACCACTGGGTTACCTGTTAGCCATTCACTGGGGAGACGGCTCATCAGAGGGAACGGTCGGTTTCTGGATCACCACGATTTTAGGCATCGCGGTTGCCGCAGCGCTGATCAGTTGGCGCGTGCGCCGTATTTTCAAAACGCTGGGCTAATTTCACTTAACTTTTGGGCTGCTGACACAACGGACAATCAGGCCGAATAGAGAGCGCCAGTCGGGCCTGCTCCCCCGACCAAGCGTCCATGACGTAAAGTTTCGCCCAGGGGAGCGCCTGTTGCATGAAGTATTTGATTGCCCACAGCGCCTGCTGCAGGGACACGAGTGCCACGACGGGTCCCAGGATACCAAGCTCAGCGCAGCTTGTATTCTGCCTACCAAAGGGCTCACTAATCAGACAGTGATAACAACCTTGCCGCCTCTGAGCATCGAACGCCGCCCACTGCCCTGAGGTGCGAACCGCCGAACCCATAATCCAGGGAAGCTCGAATTGATGCGTCGCGCGATCAATATCTTGTCTCGCTTGCAGGGAGTCAGTTGCATCAAGCACCAAAGACACGTTGTCCAAAAGATCAGATGCGCTGTTTGCATCGAAGCGCGCTGCGTGGGCATCCACCGTGACCTCACTGTTGCCCGCTTTCATCCGCTCCGCCAGTGCGTCAACCTTCAGTCGCCCGACATCTGCCTCCGTGTACGCTACTTGTCTCGGTAAGTTACTCAAGTTTACTCGATCATCATCGGCGACTCGAATGAACCCCACACCTGCCCCGGCCAAGTACTGTGCCATAGGAATCCCCAAACCACCGGCCCCAACAATTAGCACTCGTGCTGACTTTAATATCTGCTGACCCTCTAAATCGATTTGCGGCACGAGCAGTTGCCTGGCGTAACGTTGCAGCTGTGAATCCGTCAATTCTGCCATTGGCCACCAGATACCCGAGGCTGACCCGACCAGTCTGCGCGCGTGGCAACATTTGAGAAGCCGCGTTCAGTGAGCAGTGTTCTCACCTCTTCACCCTGATCAAAACCATGTTCAAGCAGTAACCATCCATACGGACGCAGATGCCCGGGGGCCTCAGTCACAATGTGCTCGAGCATTTCGAGGCCTGTCTCACCACCTATCAACGCGCTCTCGGGTTCCGCAGGGAGATCGCCCTGAACCAGGTGCTCGTCGCTAGCAGCGATGTAGGGTGGGTTACTGACCACCATGTCCCAGTCCCTTGCATCAACGGGCTCGAACCAACTGCCCCGCTTCCAGCGCACCTCTAACCCCAAAGCCTCACTGTTTCGCTGCGCACACGCCAAGGCTTCCTCACTTTGATCTGTGCCCGTCACAGATAGCTCAGGCCGTTCCGACTTGCAGGCAAGGGCGATCGCGCCGCTGCCCGTTCCAAGATCCAGCACTTTTTGGTCGCCGGCATCAAGGCACTCAAGCGCCCACTCGACCAGATGCTCTGTCTCTCTTCTGGGAATCAAGACGTGTTGATCTACGATCAAGCGCAACGACCAAAAGTCGCGATACCCCATCAGGTAAGCAAGCGGCTCTCCGCTCGCCCTCGCCCGGGCATGCGTCATAAACGCGTGCTCGTCCTCAGTTGACAAGTCCTCGTCCCCGTGCGACAGCAGCCAACTCCGCTGCACGCCCAGTATATGAGCTAGCAACACCTCTGCTTCGTATTGCTCAATCGGAGAGCGCGCGAGAAGTTCTTTGGGTGTCATTCGTCGGCCATTGCCGCGAGCAGATCAGCTTGATGTTCGTGCCGCAGCGGCACAATCAGTGGATCAAGATCGCCGCTGATAACCTCAGCCAGTTTATATAAGGTCAGATTAATTCGATGATCCGTGATGCGCCCCTGAGGGAAATTGTAAGTCCTAATTCGCTCTGAACGATCACCGGAACCCACCAGTGAGCGACGCTCTGAGGCCTGCGATAAGCGCTGACTCTCTTGCTCTGCGGAGAGAAGCTTTGCCTGCAGCAGTGACATGGCCCGGGCGCGGTTTTTATGCTGTGAACGCTCGTCTTGACACTCGACAACAATACCGGTGGGCAAATAAGTCAGACGCACGGCTGAATCCGTAGTGTTAACGTGCTGACCACCCGCGCCCGATGACCGAAAAGTATCGACCCGTAAATCTTCTTTTCGGATTTCGATGCTGTCGACTTCTTCAATTTCGGGCAACACCGCGACGGTGCACGCAGAAGTATGTATCCGTCCCTGCGATTCCGTCTCAGGGACACGCTGAACGCGGTGAGCGCCAGATTCAAACTTGAGATGACTGTAGACGTCATGTCCGACTACTCGGCTGATCACCTCCCTAAAACCGCCGTGGTCACCCGCCCGCTCCGACAGGACCTCTACGCTCCAGCCCTTCTGCTCAGCGTAGCGGTGATACATACGAAATAAGTCTCCCGAAAAAATAGCTGCCTCATCTCCACCAGTCCCCGCGCGTATCTCCAGAAATACATTACTGCCGTCACTGGGGTCCTTCGGCAACAGCAGCACCTGCAAAGCGGCCTCAACGTCGATCAGTTCGCGTCCCGCTACCGCGATTTCTTCCGTGGCAAGTTCCCTAAGCTCGGCATCGGGGTCATTTAACATTTGCTGAGCATCGGCCATCGTCTCCTGAAGCTGAGTCCAGCGCTGATGCTGGATGACGACCTCGTTGAGATGCGCAAACTCTCTCGATAAGTCTCTGAATCGATTCTGGTCGGCCGCCGTATCAGCGTCACCCAGAAGCACTGATACTTCCTCATGACGGTCGGCCAATGCATCGAGTTTTGTGAGCAGGGAGGTTTTCAACGTCGAGTTACCGAGACGAACTTACTGAAGAGTCGCGCCCTCATCCCGCTCATCGTCAAAATCCGTGAGTCCGAGTATGGCCGCCATTCGGGAAACGTCACGCTTACCACCTTCTTTGGCCAACTGTCGCAGGCCTGCGGTGGGCGCATGAATCAATTTATTCGTGAGATCCCTAGCCAACCTGCTAAGAACCTCCTCAGGGAGAGCACCTTTCTCAAGCATCCTGAGGGCTTTCTCGAGCTCAGCTTGCTGTAATGCCAGCGCTGAGTCACGATAGGTTTTTACGACGTCAGCTGATTGTCGCTCCAAAAGACCATCTTTTAAGACAGCAATACCGGAATCAATAATTTCATCAGCTTTGCTAGCCTCCGATGCACGCAGGCGGAGATTCTCCTCTATGACTCCTCGCATATCGTCAACGGTGTAGAGATAAATATCGGGCATTTCCGAGACCTGTGGTTCGATGTCTCTCGGCACGGCCAAGTCGATCATCAAGACAGGCCTCCAGCGACGAGCCTTGACTGCCTCTTCTACGGCACCCTTGCCCAGAATCGGTAACTGACTGCCCGTCGAACTGATCACGATATCGGCATCAGGAAGCCGCTCGGTTACGTCTGCTAATAAGATCGCTTCTGCGTCAAACTGTGAGGCAAGCTGCTCCGCACGTTCGAGCGTGCGGTTTGCGATGATGAGCTTGCCTAGCCCGGCATCACGCAAGTGCCTCGCCACGAGCTCAACGGTCTCACCGGCTCCCAGCAACAACGCGGTGCTTTGCTCCATATCGCGGAAAATCTGCCGTGCCAGATCTACGGCCGCATAGGCCACTGATACTGGGTTCTCACCAATTGCCGTATCAGTGCGAACCTTCTTAGCAATTCTGAAGGCCTCTGGAAAGATTAAGTTCAGATGAAAACCCACTGCACCTGCTTTCTGCGCCACAGCAAAAGCCGACTTCATTTGCCCAAAAATTTGCGGCTCGCCCAGCACCATAGAATTCAGCCCCGCCGCAACGCGAACCAGATGAGATGCGGCAGCAATGCTATGGGTCCGGTAAATCGAAGGCAAAAGCTGATTCACATCGATATCGTGATGCTCGGCCAGCCAATGCGACAACTGATCGCTAGCGGCTACCCCATCGGCATCCTCGGGTAAAACGCCATAAAGCTCGGTACGATTGCAAGTCGACAGGATGACGGCTTCGCTTACCTGCGTATCCCGGATCAGCGCACTGAGGGATTCTGGCACCTTTTCCGGAGCAAAAGCGATTTGCTCGCGAAGCTCCACCGATGCGGAGTCGTGGTTCACGCCAACAACTACCAACTTGCCTAACATGGTTTGGGTTGAATCCCTCGCCAATCATCACAAGTTGCTATCATAGCACTTACAGCCATCGAACTCGCTGCCATGCAAAAGGGCGCAGAGGGAAGAGCAGCGCATATATGAATGCACAGAAACTCCTTGTTGCTCTGTTCGCCTTAATTATGGGCGGTTGCGTGACCGTGCCATCGGACAGAAGCAGCACAAGCATGGAAAGCCCGCCGCCGGCCGCGGATCAGATCGTGTCAGTCGAGCCGCGGGAGAGGCCTATTCCCCCTGAAAGCTTGATGCCGCTGCTAGAGGCCGAATTTGCGCTTCGGTACCACAAATACGAGCGAGGGCTAAAAATCTTGGCCGATCAGTCAGCCTCCTTGACGGATCCGGCGGTCACGCGGCGAGCGTTGAGACTCGCCGAGTTTTTAAAAGACGCAGAGCAGGCGGCAGCACTGTCGGTACGTCTGGTTGAATTGGCGCCTGCCGACGGGGCCGCGGCTGCGGCTGCATCCGGCTGGCTCACTCGCACTGGGCAGCCGGTAGCAGCACTTCAATACATTAAACTCGCCTATGAGCTCGACCAGCCTGTCAATGTGGCGGCCGTTCTGGGCAACTATAAAAAGCTGGACAAAGCATCACGGGCCGCGATAGCGGACGCGATAGTAGCAATCGCAGAAAATTGGCCTGAGGATAATGAAGCGGCGATTGCTGCTAGTCTGCTCGCGAGATTGAACGGTGAACTAGAGCTAGCTGCTCGGCTCATTGAACCTTTATTAAATCGCATGCTCGACGATACCCGTGCGATTCTGCTTTGGACTCAGATAATGCTGGACACGGGAGACGATGATCCACTCCGACGTCTCGCTGAGACCGTCAAAGATTATCCCGATAATCAGGAACTGCGGCTGCAATATGCGCGTCTCCTCGGCTCCGAAAGAGACTACCCCGGCGCGCGGACCCAGTTCGAGATCTTGCTCGAAAAAGACCCAAACAACACTGAACTACTTATAACCGCGGCCTTATTGGACTTTGAACTTGGACGTTATGACGCCGCGCTGGAGAGGTTTCGGCGACTCATTTCACTGGGCGAGGACCTCGACGAGGCGAATTACTATGTTGGGCGGATTGAAGCCCTGCGCGACCGATATCCGGAAGCGATCAAAGCATTTTCTGCGGTGGGGCCTTCTCGTGAATTCCGCGATGCCAAGGCACGAGCAGCACAGCTGCTGGCTGATACTGCATTTGCCAGCGATATCAGGGAATTTTTCAGTGCGCAGCGTCAGGACTATCCAGGCAATGCTGAACAACTATTCCTGCTGGAAGCCAACGCACTCCGCGACTGGACAGGGGAGTCGCTCAAGGCCTACGACCGCGGTTTGACGGCGTTTCCGAGGTCCTTTTCACTGCTGTATGGCCGTGCAATGACGCACGAGGCAGAGGGACAGCTTGGCGCAATGGAAGAGGACCTGCGCAGTATTCTTGCGCAGGACCCTGACCATGCGGCCACATTGAATGCCTTAGGCTACACACTGACCAACCATACACGGCGCTATGAGGAAGCGGCGGATCTGATTGAGCGGGCGCTTGCACTGTCTCCAGGCGATCCAGCCATCCTCGATAGCTTAGGATGGGTATATTACAAACTCGGCGAATTAGCTCAATCCGAGGCATTACTGCGGCAGGCGCACCGGTCCTTCCCAGACCCAGAAGTTTCGGCTCACCTCGGAGAGGTGCTTTGGATACAGGGAAAGCAAGTTGAAGCTAGAGACATTTGGCGGGACGGCCTGAGCAAAGCGCCCGATCACAGCATCATCCTCGAGGCCGTCGAACGCTTGGGCGCCGACTTACCGTGAGACATTCTGTCCCAGGCGACCCACTTCGACTGCATAGTGAGGTCTCTCGTAGCGGGACTCGGCTTGGGCCGATCGCATTGATTGCGGTGCTAACTGCCGGATGCACCTATTTCGAACAAGAGCGCGCAGGAGTGCTCCTCCGCGCGCCCGCTAGCCTTTACTCTTGGGAAGCACGAGGCAAAGTAGCGGTCACAGCCGACACAAGCACGGAGACGGCGAACTTTACATGGCAGCGACAAAACCCGCATGCAGATATCGTGACATTTTCAGGCCCTCTTGCAATGAAACAGACGACCTTAGAGCGCCAGGGCAACAAACTTTTGCGTAAGGTGGGCGACTCTCTACGACGCGTTGATTTGGACGCAAGTACTGACCCAATTTCCACAGCGCTCACGATGCTGCCGCCGGAGGCCATTGGCAACTGGTTGTTAGGGTATACGTCGGATCGCACTGAATGGCGAGTTGAAGTCTCAGAATGGCACAACTCAGCGCCTTGGCAAGCACCGAAACGGGTTACAATTCGCGGCATAGACATGGAGATTAGGGTCATCATTTCGCGATGGGCGTTCGAACCAATCCCGTGAAGACTCTCCGCGCACTCTCCCCCGCCAAACTCAATTTATTTTTGCATGTTACAGGCAGACGCCCGGATGGCTATCACTTGCTGCAAACGGTGTTTCAGTTGCTCAGTTGGGGTGATGATATGCGCTTTGAATGGCGGGATACCCCCGGCGTATCTCTATCGGGCGATACCGGTGACATTGCACCTGCGGACAACCTGATTCTGAGAGCAGCCAAGCTGATCAGCCCATTGGATCAGGGGGCACACATTTACGTCCGCAAACGCATACCTCGGGGTGGTGGACTCGGCGGCGGCAGTTCAAACGCTGCGACGACACTAGTTGCACTAAACCAGCTCTGGAAATTGGAATTAGATCGGGATGAATTGATCCGCATCGGCACGAGCATGGGGGCAGATGTCCCGGTCTTTATCAAGGGCCGAAGCGCTTGGGCCGAGGGCATTGGTGAGAAGCTAACACCCATCTCACTTCCGAAGCGGTGGTACGTCGTTGCCCAGCCCGATTGCTTCGTAAGTACTGCTGAAATCTTCGCGGATCCTGAATTGACACTTCAGACCCCGCCGATTACAGTGCAGGCCTTTTTTTCAGGGGCCGGGCGCAACGATTTGCAGCCCGTCGTGGTTCGTCGATATCCAGAAGTCCAGCGCGCTGTGGAATGGCTTAGAGAGCGGTCGTTAAACGCAAGAATGACTGGTAGCGGTGCTTGTGTTTTTGCGTCGGTGGAGAGCGAGCAGGAGGCCTACATCATCGCGGAACAGGCCCCAACAGGGTTGACAGTCGTTGTTGCGGAGGGGCTGGACAAACTTCCTGAGATTCAGGAAGTCACCTGAATAAGTTTGATTGGGGCGTCGCCAAGTGGCAAGGCAGCGGGTTTTGATCCCGCCATTCGGAGGTTCGAATCCTCCCGCCCCAGCCATTTTTTTGCGGTTTGAGGTAAAGCAATGTCATCTAAAATGATGGTCTTTACGGGCAATGCCAACCCTGCACTCGCGCGTAAGGTGGCCGATCGCCTTTATCTGGGAATGGGCAGTGCCGCGGTCAGTAAATTCTCAGACGGCGAAATCAACGTCGAGTTGGGTGAGAACGTGCGCGGAAAGGACGTGTTCGTCATCCAGAGCACCTGTCACCCTACTAATGACAACATCATCGAGCTGTTACTGATGATCGATGCATTGCGGCGCGCCTCGGCAGGCCGTATCACCGCAGTCGTGCCCTACTTCGGCTACGCGAGGCAGGATCGTCGCGTGCGATCTGCCCGGGTACCGATATCGGCCAAAGTGGTTGCAGACACGATGGTCGCGGTGGGCGTTGACCGCGTTTTGACCTGTGATCTGCATGCCGAGCAGATACAAGGCTTCTTCACTGTGCCCGTAGACAATGTGTACGCTTCACCTATTCTCAATGCCGATATTGTGAAAACCAGCTATCAAAACTTGATTGTGGTCTCGCCAGACATTGGCGGCGTGGTGAGAGCTCGCGCGATCGCAAAGCAGTTAGACGACGCCGACCTGGCGATCATCGACAAACGTCGCCCACGCGCAAACGAGGCAGAAGTTATGAACCTGATTGGTGATGTCGAAGGACGAACTGCCATTCTGGTAGACGATATGGTCGATACCGCCGGCACGCTCTGCACTGCCGCGAACGCGCTGAAGGAACGAGGAGCGTTGAAAGTCGTCGCTTACTGCACCCACGCCGTGCTGTCCGGCGGGGCGCTGGACAATATCAGGAGCTCCCAGTTGGACGAGGTGGTGGTGACCGATACGATCCCGCTGTCCGAGGACGCGCAGGGCATTGGCAAAATTCGCCAACTAACCATCGCCGATCTGCTCGCTGAGTCCATCAGACGAGTGAGTAACGAAGAATCCATTAGTGCGCTGTTTGATCTGTCGTAAGCAGCGTTTTACCCACACACCACCGCGTCGGTCGCAGGCAAGGTGGTGCTAACAAAGGAGCCAGACCATGTCTGAAGCTTTTATTGTAGTTGCTGAGGCGCGAGCCGACGAGGGGAAAGGTGCGAGCCGCCGCCTGCGTCGTCTGGAAGGCAAAATGCCTGCAGTCATTTACGGGGGCGAGAGGCCTGCCCAAAGCCTGACGCTAATCCGCAAGGACTTCGAGCACATTCTCGAAAACGAAGCATGCTATAGCTCGATTATCGAGGTACATGTGGCAGGCGAGTCGCATAACGCCATTATTAAAGACATCCAACGTCACCCTGCAAAGGGTTTCCCCATGCACGCTGATTTCCTGAGAATCCGTATGGACCAGGCGATAAAAGTGAACGTCCCGCTGCACTTCGTCAACGAAGAGCGATGTGCGGGCGTCAAACTCGGCGGTGGCATGATTCAAAAACAAGCTACCGATATCGAAGTGCAGTGTTTGCCGAAGGATCTACCTGAGTATCTCGAAGTCGATATGCTCGAGGTCGAGCTCGGCGACATTGTTCACCTATCTGATATCGCCCTCCCTGATGGCGTCACCTCCACAGCGCTCGAATTGGGCGAAGATCACGATCTTGCAGTCGCTTCAGTAATAGCACCTCGCGGCACCAAGGAGGCAGATGGCGAAGCTGCGCAAGCAGAAGGCGACGAGGCTGGCAGTGAAAGTGAAGGCGGTGCTGGCGCACCCGCTACAGATGGCGGCGAGGATTGATTAGACCTTGTCTGCCATCCGACTTATTGTCGGGCTCGGCAACCCCGGCACACGATACGAGGGCACTCGGCATAACGCCGGTGCTTTTTTTGTCCGCCGCCTGGCCAAGCAATTTGATTTGCCTCTGACGGCTGATAGAAATGCGCTGGGTGAATCGGCGCGAGGCCTGATCGCCGGACACGACTTACGTCTTCTGATACCCGAGACGTTCATGAATGAAAGTGGACGGTCGGTAGCGGCCATGTGTCACTATTACCGCATCGACCCCGAGGTGATTCTGATCGCACATGACGAGTTGGATATCCCTGCGGGCCAATCACGCTTTAAATACGACGGCGGTCACGGGGGTCACAACGGCCTAAGAGATATCATTCCCGCAATGGGGGGGCGTCGTGACTTCTGGCGGCTACGCATAGGCATCGGTCACCCCGGCGCAGCAAAAAAAGTATCTGGCTGGGTACTCAGTAAAGCCTCACCAGCGGATCAAGCCTCTATCGAGGCAAGCACTAGAGCCGCCATTAGCGCCCTGCCGCTTTTGTTTGAGGGTGAGGACATCAAAGCCATGACAGCGCTGCACAGCGAAAGCTTCACCGCCAAGCCAGCTTAAGAGGATTAATAAGCATGGGAATTAAATGTGGCATCGTCGGTCTACCCAATGTCGGTAAATCCACGCTTTTCAATGCTCTGACTCAAGCGGGTATCGCTGTGGAGAACTTTCCGTTCTGCACGATTGAACCCAATACCGGTGTGGTGCCTATCCCCGACCCGCGACAGAATCAGATTGCCGATTTGGTCAACCCTGCGCGTAACATTCCTGCCAACATGGAATTCGTGGATATCGCCGGATTGGTGGCGGGCGCATCGAAAGGAGAAGGTCTCGGCAACCAGTTTTTGGCCAATATCCGTGAGACAGACGCCATCGCGCACGTTGTGCGTTGCTTCGAGGACCCCAACGTGATTCACGTTGCCAACAAAATCGACCCACTTGCGGATATCGCGACGATCAACATCGAGCTCGCTCTCGCGGATCTGGAATCCTGTGAGAAACAGCTTACCAAGGTAGTCCGCATGGCAAAGAGCGGCGAAAAAGAAGCTGTCGCGCTCAAGGCGCTTCTCGAAGAGAAGCTTTTACCAAAGTTAAATGAAGCACAACCAGTACGTGCATTAATGCTCGATGACAATGAACGTTTGCGGATGAAAAGCCTGAACCTGCTTACTACCAAGCCCACGATGTACATTGCGAACGTGGCTGAGGACGGATTTGAAAATAACCCCCATCTGGAGGCCGTTAGAGCTCATGCCGCTGCCGAAAACGCCGTCGTCGTCGTGGTCTGCAACAAGCTCGAGTCCGAGATTATTGAGCTCGACGAGGAAGAAAAAATCGACTTCCTTGCCGAAATGGGCATGGAGGAGCCGGGTCTAAACCGAGTCATCCGCGCGGGATACGACTTACTGAATCTGCAAACCTATTTTACAGCAGGACCCAAAGAGGTGCGCGCCTGGACGGTCCGAGTCGGCGCCACCGCTCCGGAGGCAGCCGCCACCATTCACACCGACTTCCAAAAGGGCTTTATTCGTGCCGAGGTGATTGGCTACGAGGATTACATTACCCATAGCGGTGAGCAAGGCGCCAAAGACGCGGGGCGATGGCGACTCGAGGGAAAGGAGTACATTGTGGACGATGGTGACGTAATCCACTTCCGCTTTAACGTCTGATTATTAGCCCGTGAGGGCGCGACTGATCACCCCACGCGTTTCACTCGGCTGGATGACAGCGTCAATCTCGAGATAGCTCGCGGCCTCTACCGCGCGTCCTCTGTCGTACATCTCAGTTAGTAACTTATCGTATAAGGCCTGGCGGGCTTCCTCATCGGGCGCGGCAGCAAGCTCCTGCCGAAAGCCCAGGTGAACGGCTCCCTCCAAACCCATGGCACCAAACTCACCGTGTGGCCAACTGGCGGCATATCGGGGCACTCCAAAAGAACCCCCTGTCATTGCCATTGCGCCCAAGCCGTAAGCGCGCCGCAAAAAGATAGCGACAATCGGTTGAGAAAGCGCTGCACCCGCAATGAAAAGATCTGACATCAAGCGCGGTGCACCGGCAGCCTCACTGTCGGGACCTACCATAAACCCGGGCGTATCGATCAACGAGACCACGGGCAAACCCCAACGCTCTGCAAGCTGATATAACGCCGTAGCCTTGGTAGCAGATTCCCCATCAATAGCGCCGCCGAGGTGACGGCAGTCACTGGCGAGTACCGCAACGGCACGGCCTTCTACGCGCGCAAAACCCGTTACCACCGCACGCCCCGCGTCGGGTCGTGTCTCGATGAAAGACTCTGCATCGAGGAGACGCCGGATAATCTTGCGCACATCGAACGCATAGCGCCGGTTAATCGGCATTAGCGCGTCCAGCTCTGACTGATCAGCTGCATGCCAATCCGTTGTAGAGCCTTGCACGCAGGCGAGCACACGTTTGGCAACCTCGGTTGCCTCGGCTTCGTCGGCGACGACGATATCTACTACTCCGTTTTCGCGGTGCACCGAGACCGGACCTATATCCTGCGGCTGCCATTTCCCAAGGCCACCTCCCTCGATCATCGCCGGCCCGGCCATACCGATACAGCTAGCCTCTGAGGCAATGCGGACATCCGCAGCACCAAAGAGCGCCGCATTACCGGCGAAGCAGTAGCCATGATTCACCGCAATCCGTGGGACCCGTCCGGCAAGCGCCGCCCATCGATGAAAGGTGGGCACGTTCAACCCCGCCATCGATACCAATACATCGGTATCACCTGGCCGACCGCCGCCCCCTTCGGTATACATTACGATAGGCAAGCTATCCCGCTCGGCTACCTCCAGAATCCGATCAATTTTGCGGTGATGGAAGTATCCCTGTGTGCCCGCTAGCACGGTGTAATCGTTGATGATCAGCGCGGTCTGACTTTGCTTGGCGTGAAAAATATCGCCGTTAACCGGGCCCACTGCCGTGATAACCGCGTCGGCTGCAGTATCAACATACAACGAGTCTCCCTCACGTCGCGTGCGCTGTGCCGCAACCGCTAGCTGGCCATACTCCGAGACCGCTGCCCCGTCAGTCAAATCAGCCAGGTTTTCGCGTGCAGTGCGACCTCCACGCGCGCGGCGCTTGGCCACAGCTTCCGCGCGCGCTTCATCTGTAGTTTTCGCAAGCCTGTCCGCCAACCAGGCATAAGAGTCGTTTTGCTCTTCAGTCATGGGTGGGCCCATTTAGCTGGTGAGTGAACGGTTTTAATCAACGAGCACAAGGGGCAGTGCCCAGCTGGTTGACTTCAATCTCGGAGTTTTGCAGAATCCCGCGCCTTAAACCTTCCCTTACGTGGCTACGTAGCTCAGCTGGTTAGAGCACAGCATTCATAATGCTGGGGTCGGTGGTTCAAGTCCACCCGTAGCTACCACTTCTCCTTTGTTTTTCAATACCTTGCGAGCCAGCGAAAAATTCGGCAGCGACAACAAGATTGCTTTGCGGGGATTTTGTGAGGCCCTCGCGGTTACAAGCACTTAACAGCATTGATAAGCTCTGGATTCCGGGTTCTATAATCCACAGCACTAACTCCCCTCCCCCAATGCCCCTGAAAATCTCCTACGGTGACCGCAGAAACGCCCGCATACCGCAGTCGCTCTCAATTCAAAGCCTTACCGACTTGATATCCTGAACCTCCACCCAAGCCGGGGCCAGGATGAGTCGACGCGCCAATATGGTGAAGATTTTTTATTGGAGTCTCGTGATTCCGCGTAGCCCTCAAAGGTCTCCACAATAAGTTTTGATCTAACTTACAATCGCCTGAATAAGGATCACCTCCAACCAGATTCATATTAAGCTTCTCAAGGTCTGCAGGGGATAAAACAACCCTCTTCAAGGTGCGCTCTGATAGCCCAGGAAGGACTTGAGAAAGCCTTTCCATTATTCGGTCGGCG
Source organism: Halieaceae bacterium (assembly GCA_902631395.1). Lineage (GTDB taxonomy): Bacteria > Pseudomonadota > Gammaproteobacteria > Pseudomonadales > Halieaceae > Luminiphilus. Next base: position 91,652 of record CACOYM010000005.1, read on the forward strand.
TAAGCCTCTCTCAAAGCCTCAGTCCATTCCCCGGATTCGGGGACGCTAATAATGTTTGCCTCGTCTCCAAGTACTTGCCGGGGCAGTTCTTGGAGTTGCAACCAAAGAATCCATTTGCCCTCAGGCACGCGACTGATATCAAGTGCCGCCGGCTGACCGACCACAATCGTGGGGCGTCGCGGTAGATATCCAGCGTCTGCCGAATTTATCGATTCGCATATGCTATTGACGCCCTCGGTAACGTGGATCATGGGTACATCGTCTAACTGTCGATCAACCCATTCGGGCTTCGAATCAAGCGCAAGATGGATTTGCATGTTGGAACGGCCGTATCGGAACTGACTGGCCGCTTTACTGACCTGTTCTGGGATAGGTGTGTTTCTAAGTAATCTTTGGTAGAGCTGGGTAGGGGTAACATTCGCGATAACCGCTTTGCTCGCCCGCAGTTCCTGGCCACTCGTCAAAATTACCCCTTTGGCCTTTTTCTCGGAAACTACGATCTCGTCTACGTCAGTTCCGCACCGAATAGCACCCCCGTTATCTTCGATCAGGCTGCTGAATGCCCTTACTAGGTTGGCGGAACCACCCTTGACAACGGGCATACCCGCTGTCTCGAGTGAAAAAGCTATTAGCTTCCCCATGTGCCCAGATAGGGCGTCCTTAGGCGATAATCCAGTGTGTAATATCCATGGGGCGTACAAGCTACGCGCCAGTGGTGAGGCGAAACTCGACTCCAGCCAATCTGCGCAGGTTCCTAGCGCTTGTCCAAAAAATTTTACTGTGTTTGCGATTCCTCGCTTTCTAACTTGATTTAACAAAAACATTGCTGTGCTGAATTTACGAAGCTCAGAATTTAGCAGCCCAAACGTCAAATCAGCCGATTCCTCAATTGATTTAACCGCATTCAGGTAACCATCACCATTTGATGCGCCCAAAGCGTTGAAAGTTTGCAAATTCAACTCGCGATCAGTAGACAAAATCAGGCTGTCGCCAGTAGGCGTAACTACTCCAGTCGGCTTGTCAGTATTGCAATAAGAAAGGCCTCTGGCGTGAAGTTCCTCCGCTAATTCTTCATATGCGGGCGACAAAACAAACAGCGGATGCCAACCAGACAGCACATCATGCTTAAAGCCTGGTAGCGTTAACTCTTCAGTGCGGATACATCCACCAGGCTGATCACTACGCTCTAAAAGTAAAACTCTCGCGCCGGATCGTGAGAGCACTGCGCCACACACCAGTGAATTAATCCCTGTACCAACCAAGATATAGTCATAGGCAGCGTCAGTGTCGTCTTTCAACTTGAATTCCCCCACAAAAAGGCCATCCGCAGACTTTAAACTATCTGATCCCGCCATCCAAAAAGTCGAGGCATGCCATATCTACTCCGACGTAAGCATTGACCTTATATAGGCTGGCGGAATTGCTGTGTGCTCAAGCAAGCTAAAAGCTCTCCTCTCGTGCGATAGCTAGAATCTAAACGTAGCCGTTCTGACTAAAGAGCGTCAGAGCAGTGTCAGCAAGATCTCGCCCATAGAATGCTTGGCCGCCCCTACAGCTCTTCAGCCTAACTCAATAGCATGGCCCACACCTTGTGTGAGTGAGCGGTAATATCCCCATCCCTGTGCGCCATAAGTTGACGACAAAAGCTTCATCAGCAGTATGCAAAAGAGATTTTTATATGGTCGGCCAAATCAGGAGAGGATAGCCTTCCAAGTCCTGCCAGTTGCGCAAATACTTCGGCCAAAAATTCTTGAGGATCGATATGACCTGCTTCGGGCGAAAATACTCCGGTTGCCTCTATGTGCCCTTCTGACAGAAATTTAACGCCGCAGGCCAATGGTATGCCGGTCGCCGCGCCCATACTTATGCGCGACTCATTGCCGGCTTCTGTCGCTTCACCGACCCAAGACACACCGACAGAAGCCGGTTGAGAATTTTTGCGGCCAACAGCCAAGCCGTACATGACAGGAGGCGCTGCGCCATCTGTTTCCTTCGGCGGCAATGTCCTCTGACCCTCAAACCAAGTTAGCAGGCCTGCTGCACGCGACCGGCTGACAAGCCGCCAATTGACGAGACCTAGAATACCTTTAAGTATCAACGAATCGATGTCGCCGCCATGCGCCAAGTTAATGGCTTCCTGCAATTGCGGATAATTACGGGGAAAAGTGACGGCCTCAGGATGACCAAAAATGTGCCCAGTGAATGCTGGCAAACCCGGAAATTGCACCGGCACTGGAGCGAGGGGTTTGACCAACTCTGGCGCACCATTCCGATAGATTTCAACCATACCGGTCATTTGTTCAATGCCATGCAGCATTGCAGCATTGAGCCCCTCCTGTAACGACTGGTCCTCAGGCGTGGCGCCGCCCAAATCCCAGCCCGTGTATAAAGTCGACACCGAGTCAAGGTTTCGCAAAGCCATCAACGCCAACATATTAGATATGCCAGGACTCGCACCCAGTCCAACAATGGCGCATATACCGGCGGCTTTGGCTGATGCGTCCAGTTCCAGCATTTTTAGTGTCGGTGCCCAATCATCACAAATGTCGATGTACTGGCAATTTGTGTCAATTGCGGCTTGCAATATAGACACGCCAAAACGGTAGAAAGGCCCCGCCGTGTTTACCACTAAATCAGCGTCCGTCATCGCTTCGCGCATCGCCGTGGTATCACTGATGTCTAACCCGATTGCACTCACTTTGTCGCTCAATTCCGCCACAAATCCTCGGGCACTGTCAGCATTTCGATCTGCAACAACGATCCGCTCCACCGTGTCGAAATCTTGCATCGTGGCCACCGCATATCGACCCATCCCGCCACTTCCACCTATTGCTAGAACTCTCATTAAGTTTTTTCCGTTCGGATATCGCCAATAAGCCTCTATGCCCGCGATTTATGCTGCAACCTGCATGCCAGGACCTCTCATAGCCTTGGCTATGGTCAGAATTTCTAGCTCCCTGCGCGGCTCTGAGGAACTTTTGTGGAGATCTGTTGAAACTTTGCGGGGCTTTCTAAGCTTTTTAGGTGCACTTAGCGTTTATTAAAGCAAGGTGAATTAAATCAGTCACGTAGGCTTTCAATCTTCGCACTCACAATGCAGCAGTGGGGCTCAAAGTCCACCCGTGGCTAACATATTCCATATTCCTTCAACGTCTCAGACCCCCAGTTATATCCTAAAACACCCTGAAGTCTTCATTGCGGGGGTTTACTCGATTATCGGGTCCACAAGGCCTAGCCAACCGGAATCCGGCCCTTCTAAAAGTACCCTCAATTTCTTAATAAACAGGGCAGCCTGGTAGCCATCAATTATTCGGTGGTCGAAGGAAGCTGACACATTCATCATCTTTCGAATAACAATCTCTCCGTCGAGCACGACTGGACGTTCGATTATTTTATTGGGAGCAAGGATTGCCACTTCTGGATAATTTATGACGGGTGTGGAGGTTATGCCACCTAATAATCCAAGACTAGTGATTGTAATGGTGGATCCTTTAAATCTATTAACAGTGGCTCTGTTACTTCTAACTGAATTTGTTATTTCGCTCAGTTCACTTGCACACTCCCGCAGACCAAGCCTTTGGGAGTCAAAAATAACGGGCACTAGGAGGCCATGGTCAGTTTGCGTTGCGATGCCTATATGGATCCCTTCGTACATCCGCAATGTTTTCTCGCTGTCATCATAACGAGCATTAAAAATCGGAAATTCAGGAAGCAACTCTGCCAGTGCGCGCATGAAGAAAGGCAACAAAGTTACTTTTGTTTGCTGCTGGGAACTGGAAACGTTCATTCGAGCGCGAGTTGCCTCTAGTTCAGTCAAATCAAATTCTTCAACGTAAGAGAAGTGCGGAATTTTAGTTTTCGCCTCTGCAACTTTTTCAGCGGTCTTTCCTCGGACACCAGAAATTTTCAGTTCAGTACATTTTCCAAGGTCGATAACCTGCGCTTCCGATGACTCACTATCGCGACGTGAAGTGATGTCCTCTAGGTCTCTCGAAGTAATAATGCCCCCGGGGCCAGTTCCATTTATATTTTCTAGAGCTACACCAAGCTCTGAGGCCTGGCGCCGAATCGCAGGAGCAGCTAAAACTTTTTTCTTGGTATCACTCGACCTTGCTGATTGCTCCAGTTGATCTGACTCACTCAGGGTTTCCTCTGGAGGGTATGAGTATGAGGAAGCGGCTTTACTGTGCTCGATTGAGGTCTCATTGTTAGAATCAGGCATTGCCTCACTTTTTTTATCGCTATCGCCGTGATCGATAGAAACAAGCAAACTTCCAACTACGACGACGTCGCCATCTTGAACTTTTACCTCTCTTACGACCCCATTTACCGGCGAGGGAATTTCGATTGTGACTTTTTCAGTCATTATTTCGATTAAAACCTGGTCCTCAGATACTGATTCACCTGGTTTTACTAAGACAGCTGCAACTTCCGCTTCTACGATGCCCTCTCCGACATCGCTCAACTTAACTTTATGCTCCTCCCCCATATTAATGTGCTGCTAGAGATTGGAGAGCAGTGACCACTCTAGCCGGCGAAGGGAAATAATCCCACTCAAAAGCATGCGGGTAAGGAATATCCCATCCAGCTACTCGCTGGGTCGGCGCCAGCAGGTGATAAAAGCAGCGTTCGGTTATCAGTGCGGACAGCTCTGCCCCAAAGCCAGCAAATTTCGAGGCCTCGTGCAGTATTAAACACCGTCCAGTTTTCTTGACTGACTCCTCAACAGTGCTGATATCTAGAGGCACGATAGATCTAAGATCAATCAGTTCGGCGTCCACTCCGCTCTCTTTGATTCCCGCCTGCGCTACGTGGACCATAGTGCCGTAAGCAAGCACTGTTGCCTCGCTTCCCGAGCGTATAATCTGTGCTTTACCCAGCGGCACAGAATAATATCCGGCAGGCACATCGCTGCCATATTGCTCCGACCAAGGTTCCAGAGGCTTATCGTAGTGTCCGTCAAATGGCCCGTTATAAAGCCGTTTAGGTTCTAAGAAAATGACGGGGTCATCACACTCTATTGCAGAAATTAGCAGTCCCTTGGCGTCGTAGGGGTTTGAGGGTATGACCGTCTTGAGTCCCGTGACGTGTGCAAAAATTGCTTCTGGTGATTGGCTGTGAGTCTGCCCACCAAATATTCCTCCGCCGTAAGGTGCTCTAACGGTGATAGGTGCCTGAAAGTCGTTATTTGAGCGGTATCTCAATCGAGCCGCTTCTGATACCAATTGGTCATAAGCTGGGAGAATGTAATCGGCGAATTGAATTTCTGCCACTGGCCGAAGTCCTTCTGCAGCCATACCAATCCCAGTAGCGATAATTCCTCCTTCCGACAGCGGTGTATCAAAACAGCGATGTCGACCATGTTTTTCCTGTAAACCATCAGTGACTCGAAAAACACCGCCAAAAAATCCAACATCCTCCCCGAATATCAATACGTCGGGGTCTCTCTCCATCATCACATCGAGCGCGCTATTTAACGCGTGAACGAGACTCATAGCCACCAATCAAATGCCCAATTCTTTCAATTGTTCAACATTCCGCCAATCAGGCTCGCTAAATACCCCATCAAACATACTGGCAACAGGAGGCTTTGATTTGCCCAGTACACCTATCGCCTCCGCTTCCTTAATCGATTCCGAGACCGAACTATGAATCGCTTTTGTCATTTTTTCGTGCTGATCAGCAGACCACTCACCCGCTTTAATAAGATAGTTTTTCAGCCTATCTATCGGGTCACCCAAAGGCCAACTCGTTGGCTCTTCTGCTGGCCTATAACGCTTAGGATCATCACTGGATGAATGTGCTCCAGCCCTATAAGTAAAAAATTCTATTAGTGTCGCACCAAAGCCAGCTCGTGCCCTTTCGGCTGCCCAATCGAGTACCGAAAATACCGCCAGCACATCGTTGCCATCTACACGTATGCCTGGAATACCGTAAGCGATGCCTTTAGCGGCTATGGTTGTATGCTCGCTAGAGGCGATACCGGAGAATGTTGAAATTGCCCATTGGTTGTTTGTGACTCCTAGAATAACTGGCGCGTTGTATACGCTGGCAAAAGTAAGAGCCTCGTGAAAAGCGCCCTCGGCGGTGCTGCCATCGCCTATGAATCCTATCGCGATGTCCGGCTTACCTCGATAGGCCTTCGCCATTGCCCAACCAACTGAATGACCAAATCTAGTTCCAACATTTCCGGATAGTGAATAAAATCCAAATTCTTTTGCGGAGTACAGCACTGGAAGCTGCTTGCCGGCGAGTGGGTCCTCGCGATTATTGAAGATCTGATTAACAAGTTTTAAAAGAGGATAATCCCTAGCGATTAGCCAACCGACCTGCCTGTAAGTTGGGAAACACATGTCGCCGTCTCGCAATGCCAAAGACGGAACAACTCCGAGTGCCTCTTCGCCTCGGCTAGTAAGGAAAAAACTCGTCTTCCCTTGGCGCTGTATTCTGAGCAGTTTTTCGTCGAAAACTCTGGTTATTGTCATGTACTCGAGAGCCTTCCTATACACAGAGGCGCTCAGTCCAGGTATCCAATCTCCCTCTGCGACATCGTCATCAGTCAATGTGCGCACAAGGTGGAAGGGTAACTGGCGGAGATTCTCTGACGGTTCGGAGATCTCTGGTTTCGCCACTGGAGCGAATTTGAGGAGTTCAATCTCACTAAAGTCGGGAGAATCCCCCGGTCTAGTTTTAGGTTCGGGAACATGCAATCCGTTTTTTTTTGTTTTACGAGACAATTTATGTTTTCTGCAATTGAGCCAGTGTTTTCACCACTCAGTTTATACTTGAATAAGAAAGATAATTTTCTTATTTTTTACTAAATAAGAAATTAATTTTTTACAAAATAATAAAAATGAAATAATATTTCCATTACTTCGATTTTTAGAAAAATATGGAAGATCACCTCCAAATTTTAAGGCTATATCAACTGCACCCAGATTTATCGCGAGCAGAGTTAGCAGAGAAGATAGGTATGTCGCACTCTGCCCTTTGGAAGCGCCTAAAAAAACTGGAAGCCTTAGGCTTAATAGAAGGGCGTCAGAATGTCCTTAATCAGGATGCCCTCGGCCTAAAAGTAACCGTAATAGCCGAGGTGAAGTTGTCGAAAAATACGACCCAGGTCTTGGGTGAGTTTGAGTCAGCCGTGCGCAAGCACTCAAAAATACAATCGTGTTACGCCATGAGTGGTGACAGCGACTACTTACTAAAAATTATCGATAAAGACATAAAGAACTATGAAGAGTTTCTTAGGGAAACTTTGGCAAATCTCCCACACGTGTCCTCGCTTAAATCAAGCTTCGCTTTGAAGTGCGTGAAGAACTCCACAGTTCTGCCAATTTGATTGTGCTACGTAACCTCTAGCGCCTCTCGTCATGCGGGCTAACGGTAGTCAGTGGAGAGTAGATTTCACGTCTACAAAAGCAAACACGCAAATAACATCTCTATTAGAACATCGCATCTCTCCGCGGACCCCATTAGCGATCTTGATCGGAGCATTTCGCGCCTTGGGAAACAGCCTATACCAGAGCAGTTTTTTATGGCTCAGCCAGGCAGCACACGTACCTCGCCCTTAGACGATACCAGCGAGCGGCTGGCAGATTCTAAGTCTTCTGCGCCCCACTCTCTCAGTCTTTCATAAGCTAGCATCACGATGCATAGCATAGAAATTTAGCCATTCTTGCCGGGTTAGGGTCGGATAGAGTATCAGTGCCCTCGTAAGGAACTTATCACTGCAACGCTCAAGTGAAGGGCGAACTGACACTGTGATTGCGCCAGTATCCAGCCAGTTGCGATCATTAAAAGTCGATAGAGTGACGTCTGCTCACTACCGAGCATGTTGAGTTCCCTCCGCAAGCAATCACATAGAGAGCGCACCTGAACTAATCAAATCCAATTTGCGGGGCTGCCTGCGGACGGCGGAAGTAAAAGCAAAGCGACAAATAATGATCGCGTGATTATTAATTTCTCCCACTTGCTTTTGCGGAATTAAATCTTGAACCTAAACACTACAGTCATGCAGTCTAGAGACACCGTTGCGGAAGTAATAAAAGTGATGTCGCTGAAGTTCCTGGGGAACAGATTAAAATTCCGGTTCTAAGATAATGTCCGAACTGCTATCTAAGGAAAGAATAACAGCACCGCCAGACTACAATCGTTGGCGTGTTGCAGTTGCGTCAATTGCGATTCACCTTTGCATTGGATCAGTTTATGCGTGGAGCATTTTTAATCCAGCGCTGACAAAGATAAGAGGGGTAGTTGCCCCGTCAGGTGATGATTGGACCTTAGGCCAAGTGGTATGGATTTTTACAGTCGCAATCGTTTTTCTTGGCCTGGCCGCAGCTTTAGCCGGGAAGTGGCTAGAGGAAGTAGGCCCTCGAAAAGTCGGTGTGTTAGCTGCTTGTTGCTGGGGTGGGGGCTACATCATTGGTTCACTTGGCATTTACACACATCAACTTTGGTTAATTTACTTTGGATATGGGGTCATTGGCGGATGTGGACTTGGTTTAGGTTACGTATCGCCGGTCAGCACTCTGATTCGGTGGTTTCCAGATCGTCGTGGGATGGCCTCTGGTCTCGCGATCATGGGATTTGGCGGGGGCGCGATAATTGGCGCACCGATCAAAGCGAAACTGCTGGAGATATTTTATCGGCAACCTGATTTTTTAGGCTCTGTTTCACAAGTTGATGTAGTCACAAGCAATGGCAGGCGATTCGCTGATGTACAGGGCGACAAGATAGAGGTTGTAATCTGGGGTGCCCAAGGCGTGAAAGATATATCGACGGCCGGATTTGAGGGCGTCTATGTGGTGAACTCGGGCGCTACCGGAGCCGCAGAGACCTTCGCTGTATTGGGGTTGATGTATTTGGCCGTGATGTTGGCGGCGGCTTTTTCGTATCGGATACCAGCAGCTGACTGGCAGCCACCAACGTCGGCGCCTGTTCTCCATAAAAAAAACAATGACATGATTTCATCAGAGGATGTTCTAATGACAGACGCATTGAGAACACCCCAGTTTTATCAGTTGTGGTTAATGCTTTGCCTAAACGTCACAGCTGGCATAGGTGTACTCGGGGTTGCGAAGACCATGATCACAGAAATTTTCGGCTCAAGTCTGCCCTCAGTGGTTGACGCGACCTTTGCTGCCACCTACGTAGTTATGATTGGCGTTTTTAATATGGCAGGAAGATTTTTTTGGGCAACCACTTCTGACTTCATTGGAAGGAAGACAACTTACTGGTGCTTTTTCCTCATCGGAATAGTTTTGTACGTATCGATTCCCATTACAGCGCGTCAGATGACGGTGAACCCATCAATCATTTTTCTCGTCTATTTCTACGCAGCTACAATGATTATTTTTTCAATGTATGGCGGAGCTTTTGCCACTATCCCTGCCTACTTGGCTGATGTGTTCGGTACGAAGCATGTTGGGGCAATCCACGGTCGGCTTTTGACTGCGTGGGCGACTGCGGGGGTGTTGGGACCACTGGCAATCACTTCCTTACGCCAAAGTTCTGTGAGTGAGGCGATCCGTAACCTGGCTAGCAGTGTCGATCCCGCAAAATTTGAGAGTAAGTTTGGAGCGCCAATTTCTCAATTAGAGCTTTTAGTCGAACAAAAAACTGTGACCATTGCTAATCTTCTGAAAATTGCCCCATTGGACACAGTGGACCCAACCAGCACCATCTACAATTCAACGATGTATTTGATGGCCGGCCTTTTAGTTATCGCGTTAATCAGTAACGCCCTGATGAGACCAGTGAGTCCTAGATACCATTCGAATTGGTCGACTTAAATACAAATTCTGGTGGGAGTCTGCCTAACATTGACGTGCCATGTTACAGAGTGTGGCTGAAGCATACGAAGCTTCCACCTTTCCGCCTGAGTTACTCTCGGCCCTAGGTACAGTGATGCTGCAAATAACATAGCATCGGTAAAAAAATAGGAGGCAAATAATGGCGCGAGTAGTGGTGGCAGGTATCGTGGAGTTGCCGTCTGACGTTAGAGATGAAGCGCTGATAAAAGGTAAGGAACTCATTGAGGGTGCCTACACAGAAAAAGGCTGCATTCACTACTTGTGGACAGCTGACCTGAACCATATCGGCCGCATCGTAATCTACGAAGAGTGGGAGAGCGAGGCCGACCTTGAGGCGCACTTGCGAGGCAAGTGGTACATAAACATGCACAGTCATCTATCGCAGTACAATCTTATCCATGCGGAAACGAATAAGTTCCGTGTCGACCTGAAAGAGCCCGTTTACGGGGAGGATGGAGTCGCAACAGGGTTTTTCTCAGACGAGAATAAGAATATTTAGGCATCGCTCAGTCAAATCGTGGCCGCATGTTACGAGAAGTAAGGGCGGCCGCGCCCAGTCCGTAGCCTGCAGATCCTCAAAGGCAGGCTGTCGGCTCGTATGCGTAATCGAGGCCCGCCTCCCCTGTATCAGGCAGGGGTTACCAGCTTTTCATCCGACTGGGCGTGAATCCAATACAGTACCGCAGTCAGTAACAAGACCGCACCTAACTGATGAGTTGCCGCAACGGGAATCGCGACCTGCGTCAGGACAGTCCCTATACCCAAAGCCAACTGGAAGGTAAGTGCTAACAACATCAAACCCGCGCCTCGCCGCACCCCTGGTCGATCACTGTTGCGCAGCGATCGCACGCTGAGCACCACGACCAACAGAGCCATACCGTAGGCAAGCATGCGATGGTTGAAGTGGATCGTCGGCACGCCCTCAAAGGTGTCCACCCAGCCCTGTGAGTAGTAACCCATAGGAACAAAGGTCTCGCCCATCATAGGCCAGGTTGGATAGGCAAAGCCCGCGTCGGTGCCCGCCATAAAGCCGCCGGAGAGAATCAGTGTATATACACCAAGCACGAGCACCCAGCCCCAACCACTCACATGCTTCAAGGCAGGAGACAATCCAGCGCTCACTCTGAGCACCAGCCACATCATTAGGGCGTAGATTGCGACAGCCACGCCAAGGTGTGCTGTCAGTCGATATTGGGAAACCGAGGGCCTATCCACGAGCCCGCTCTTCACCATGTACCAGCCGAGCAGTCCCTGCGCCGCTCCCAGCGTCAGTAATACAATAAGTGTTGGTAGCAGTTGCGGCGTGATCATTCTGCGTAGCGCGAATACCACCAGCGGGACGAAATACATCAGGCCAATTAATCGACCCAAAATGCGATGCAGATATTCGAACAAGAAAATCTGCTTGAATCCATCCAGGTCCATACCTTGGTTGATCTTTTGGTACTCGGGGTATTGCTGATAAGCCGCAAAAGTTTCTAACCACTGTGCTTCGGTGAGTGGCGGTATCACGCCCATTATCGGTCGCCAGTCAACCATTGAGAGACCTGACTCAGTGAGCCGAGTGACGCCGCCCAACAGAATCATTCCAAAGATCGTGGCTGCACATACCGCCAGCCAGAGCGCTATCCAGCGCGCACTGTCCTGCGCGTCTACTGTCGCTGTTGTCATATTCTCACCCCCCAGGGTTCGCATTCTACCTAAATCCGCGCAAAAGTTATTTTCTGTCCTACACTGGCGAAGTTCAGGAGAATGTCCATGCCCTACATCCGCCTCGATCGGATCGAATTCAGTATCGGGAACCAAATCTTACTGGATAAAGTGAACCTCACTCTGGATAAGGGTGAGCGGATGGGCCTGCTTGGCAGAAACGGCGCGGGAAAATCAACGCTAATGCGCATTCTCTCGGGTGAGCTGAACCAGGAGGATGGCAAACGCTGGATCGATCCCAATATCACGGTTGCCCGGCTGGAACAGGCGCTACCTGAGAATCTGGAGACAACAGTATTCGACTACATTGCGACGGGGTTAGCCAAAACAGGTGCTCTTTTGTCCCGATACCAAACACTCATATCGGATACCTCAGGACAGAATCTAGATGAGTTGAGTCAGATCCAGTCAGAGCTGGAGCACCTTGACGGCTGGTCGATGGCGCAACGCATCGAGAAAATACTGCAGCAGCTTAACCTTCATGCCGATGAGCGACTTGCGACCCTGTCGGGTGGATGGCGTCGGCGCGCCGCGCTTGCGCGCGCGTTGGTCAAAGAGCCCGACGTCTTACTGCTCGATGAGCCGACCAACCACCTCGATATTCCCTCCATTGACTGGCTGGAGCAACAGGTCGATGCATTCGAGGGCGCCATCGTGCTGATCACCCACGACCGACGTTTTCTACAAAGAGTCTGCAATCGTATTGGTGAGCTCGATCGGGGTCATCTGTCGCTGTGGCAAGCAGATTACGCCAAGTTTCGAATGCTACGGGAACAGCAGGCCGAGGCTAAGGCGAGGCAGGAAGCACTTTTTGACAAAAAGCTTGCGCAGGAAGAAACCTGGATCCGACAAGGTATTAAAGCCAGGCGCACGCGCAATGAAGGTCGCGTTAGGGCGCTAGAAGTCATGCGCGAGGAGCGTGCGCAACGGCGTGTGGCACTGGGCAAAGGGAGTTTTGCACTCGAAGAGGCCAACCGCTCGGGACGTCGCGTTGCCGAGGCACGGGGCATCTCGTTCCGCTACGACAACGAGCCGGTGGTCAACGAATTCTCCACCGTCATTCAAAGGGGCGACCGTATTGGCATCGTGGGTAGCAACGGCGTCGGAAAAACCACCGTCATCAAATTGCTGCTGGGTGAGCTCACACCTGATAAAGGCGATGTGCTGCTTGGCACTCAACTAGAAATCGCCTATTCAGATCAACTGCGAGATGAACTCGATCCCAATAAAAATCTGATCGATAACGTCTGTGGAGGGCAAGAATTTATCGAAATCAACGGCCAGCGTCGTCACGCCATCAGCTACCTGAGCGACTTCCTGTTTGCCCCCGATCGCATCCGTACACCCGTCAAGGCCCTATCCGGAGGCGAAATCAACCGGGCGATCCTGGCACGCTTGTTCACACGACCTGCCAACGTGCTCATTCTCGACGAACCAACCAACGATCTAGATCTCGAAACCCTCGAGCTACTGGAAGAAATTCTGCTCGAATTTAAAGGTACCATTATTCTGGTGAGCCACGACCGTCATTTTCTAGACAAAGTGGTCACCAGCTTGCTGGTGATGAGCGGTAACGGCAACATCGAAGAGCAAACAGGCAGCTACTCGGACTGGGAAGCCCGAGGTGGACGACTTGAGGCGCCTAAAGGCGCGTCAATGAACACTTCGGCAGCTGCCAATCCTGCAGACGCTGCCACCGATGAGAGCGAGGCGCCGCTAAAATTGATACCTAACGACGGAATCGACAGCACACCCCTAAGGCAGAAAACCAAATTGAGTTACAAGGAGCAGCGGGAGCTGGACGCACTACCCGCTGAGATCAAGTCACTAGAGACGCATCACGCGGACCTACTCGCACTCATCGCTCAGCCAGACTTTTATGAGCGGTCACCTGAAGATGTGGCAACCACGCTCACCGCCATCACGGAATCGGAGGAGGCGCTCGATCGTGCTCTCGAGCGCTTGGTTGAACTTGAGGGATAAGCCAGACGATACGAAACACTTTAGATGACTGAGGCAACCGCCTCGACTACCCGCCCGAGGTTGTTCGCGTTGAGCCCGGCAATGTTGATGCGGGATGAGTCCAACAGATAAACGGACTGCTCCTCTCTCAAGCGCTGGGCCTGCTCAACGCCGAGCCCGAGAAACGAAAACATACCGTGCTCGGTGCCTATAAAACCGAAGTCTTGCCCGGTCGCAGTTGTCAAAGCTTCCTGAAACTTGCCTCGCAGGTCGTTAATCCGCCCACAAATATGGCCCAGCTCCGTCTCCCATGATGATCGCAATGCGGGCGAAGAAAGTACCCGGCCCGCCAATAGCGCACCGTGTGCAGGCGGCATCGAATATACGCGACGCGCGGCTGATACGGCCTGACTGGCCATTGCTTCGGCCGCACGCGCATCGCCACCCACGAACACTACGGCTCCCGCACGCTCTCGATACAAGCCAATATTTTTTGACGACGATACGGCGATAATCATCTCAGGAACACGCTCAAGTACCGCGCGAATACCAGCGGCATCCTCCTCAAGACCTGCCCCCATCCCCTGATAAGCAAAATCAATCATCGGGAGCAGTTGCCGCTGGGCCAGCAAAGCACCCAGCGACCCCCACTGTTCCAAGCTAGGATCGACGCCACTTGGGTTGTGGCAGCAACCATGAAGCAACACAACATCACCGGCCTGCGCACTCTCCAGATCCGCCAACATTGCCTCAAAATCAAGGCCTTTCATCTCTGAGGAATAGTAGCGATACGTTTTGAATTGCAGTCCGACCGAACCCATCAGCGGGATGTGCACAGGCCAGGTTGGATCGCTGACCCAGACTGTCGCCTTCGGCGCGGCCGCATTAAGCACCTCTGCGCCCAAGCGAACCGCGCCACAACCTCCGGGGGTCTGCACCGCCGAGGTCCGATCACCAAGCGCAGCCAGGTCAGACTCTCCGAATACCAGTGAGCGGACGCCATTCAAGTAGTCAGGGTCACCCTGTGGTGGCATGTAGACTTTAGTTCGCTCCTCGCTTACCAGCGCCTGCTGCGCTTGCTGCACCGCCTCAAACACGGGGCATAGGCCGGTTTCATCCATGTAAACTCCCAGCGTTAAATCCACCTTGTTGGGGTTAGGATCAGCGCGACAAGCCGCCGCAAGGCCTAGAATGGAATCAGGTGGAAGCACAGGGAGAGAGTCAAACATGAGGAACACTCGGAAACGTAAGATCAGGGATAGCGCGAGAGTATGCGCGACGAACCGAGGCGCCCACAAGCCCTGTTATCCTCTGTCCTCCGCCTTCAATCGCTCACTTTTTCTCTGCCCCACAAACAACCACCTCATCCACATCTCTATGCCGTCATGACAACCTCCACAAAAGGTACATCGCCGCCAACCACCTCACTTGGCCGCCGCGATGAGCTTTTCTCCTCACCCTTGTCTGACCCCGGTCTGTTTCGTTTCGACGCTTCAGTCGCCTCGGTCTTCCCGGATATGATCAATCGCTCAGTGCCGGGATATGCGACGGTAGTGGGCATGACGGGCACTCTGGCCGCGAAACATGCTCGCCCGGGCTCAAAAATCTATGATCTGGGGTGCTCCTGGGGGGCATCGCTGCTGTCAGTAGCGCGGGAGGCGACCTGTAAGCAATGCCAGCTTATTGGCGTCGATAATTCGGAAGCTATGCTCTCGCAGGCAAGCGCTCACCTCGCGCAATTTCCGGAGGCCAGCCGCATAGAACTACTTCATGCTGATATCTTGGAAACCTCCCTCGAAGATGCCAGTGTGGTGATCATGAACTACACACTCCAGTTCATAGCTGTCGAAGAGCGCGCATCCTTACTTCGCCGCATTCGCGCGGCAATGCGGCCAGGGGATGTGCTGATCCTCTCGGAGAAGCTGGCCCTGCCAGATCAGCAGCTCAACGAATACCTGATCGACCTTCACCATGACTTCAAGCGCCAACAGGGTTACAGCGATCTCCAGATCGCTCAGAAACGACAGGCGCTGGAGGACGTTTTGGTGCCCGAGACACGCCAAGTTCACGTAGCACGTCTGCAAGAAGTGGGTTTCGACCGCTGCGACATCTGGTTTCAGTGTCTAAACTTTGGCTCGCTCATCGCGATTGCATGATCACGTCAGTCATACCGGAACAGACGCTACCTCCGGAGCTCGAGAGCGATTGGAAAGCGCTGCGCTCACGTTGGCAAAAGAGCCCACTGAATGAGTGGGTTAATGTGCTCCCAGAGCAGTTCAGTATTGGCTTGTCTGAGACGCGTTACGGCGACCTGAGACGCTGGCGGAGAGCGCTGGCGAGTCTGCCAGCCATTACAGCTGATGAAGTTCAGCTGAATGCTTGGCGAGTCGGATTTTCGGGGACCGTTTCCGATGACACAAGGACGACACTGCAAACCGCCCTGATGGGCCTTCATCCGTGGCGGAAAGGCCCTTTTGACCTGTGTGGAGTACATGTGGACACCGAGTGGCGATCCGACTGGAAGTGGAACCGCCTGGCAGATGCCATCGCACCCTTAGCAGGCCGCCGGGTGCTCGATGTGGGCTGCGGCAACGGCTATCACTGTTGGCGTATGTTGGGTGCAGGTGCTGCAGAGGTCATTGGCGTCGACCCTACACCGCTATTTGTTCTGCAATTCAAAGCACTCCAACACTATCTGCAAAAACCGGGCATTCACGTCTTACCGATGACGCTCGAAGCCATGCAAGAGCACTTACCTGTGTTCGACACGGTTTTTTCAATGGGAGTGCTGTATCACCGTCGTGATCCAATGGAGCACCTAATGGGCCTGAAACACAAACTGGCGCCCGAAGGTCAGTTGGTGCTAGAAACGTTAGTCATCGAAGGGGACGATGACGCCCTGCTGGAGCCCAATGGTCGTTATGCGTGCATGGGCAATGTCTGGAAACTGCCGAGTCCCGGCCTCGCCGTTCGCTGGCTCAATCAGGCGGGCTTTGATGAGATCCGGATCATCGACGTTGGCGCGACGTCACTGGACGAACAGCGCCGCACGGCCTGGATGACGTTTCACTCACTCGAAGAGTTTCTTGACCCCAACGACCTCAGCCTCACGATTGAAGGCTTCCCGGCTCCCCGCCGAGCCATCCTCACAGCCCACAGACCCTGACACCTTCGATCTCACGCTCGACGCTCCATCCGCGCTACTCAGGAGCGGGCTTGCGGTGATACCGTTCAAACTTAGTGGAGTTGCTCTCGCTCTGACGATGCGTTGAACACTATATCAAAGACCTCGCGGAAACCTCGCACACAGTGCACCGTGATGCCTTCGCGCAAGTAATCGGGGAGTGCCTCGTAATCGCCCTTATTGGCAAACGGCAAGATAATCTCCTTCACCCGGACGCGTCGCGCCGCGATCACTTTCTCACGAATGCCACCCACTGCGAGCACCTGCCCAGTCAGCGTCAACTCTCCGGTCATCGCCAGGGGTCGCGGCAAGCGCTCACCGCGTGCTAACGATACCAGTGCCGTTGCCATGGTAATCCCCGCGCTTGGACCATCCTTGGGGGTTGCCCCCTCGGGCACGTGGAGATGAACCATCGACATGTCAAAAAAGTCCGTCTCGCAACCAAACTCCCGAAGGTGCGCCAAGACGTAACTCTGAGCGATCTCAGCGCTCTCCTTCATCACATCACCCAACTGACCCGTGAGCTTGAAGCCCCGGTTGAGGGTGTGGATCTTGGAAGACTCGATACTGAGAGTCACACCACCCATCGCCGTCCAGGCAAGCCCCGTCACCACGCCCCTTCCACGCTGAACCCGCTCAGGCTTGAATCGAGCCTGACCAAGGATAGCTTCTACCTCTCGCTTGCCGATGCGCTCCCGCTTGGTGTCTTCCTCGACCATCTTTAGAATAGACGCCCTCACCAGCGAACCGAGCTGCTTCTCCAACCCCCTCACGCCAGCCTCGCGACTGTAGGCATCTATCACCAATCGAATCGCCGCGTCATTAATACGGATCTGGCTGGGCGCGGCGCCATGGCGTTCCAGTAGCTTTGGCCACAAATGATTTTTGGCAATTGCCAGCTTTTCCTCTGCGATGTACCCGGATAAACGGATCTCTTCCATGCGATCGAGCAGTGGTCCCGGAATAGTGTCGAGCTGATTCGCGGTACAAACGAATAACACTCTCGACAGGTCGATGCGCAGGTCGAGATAATGATCCAAAAACTCACAGTTCTGCTCAGGATCGAGCACTTCCAGTAACGCGGAGGCGGGATCGCCTTGAAAAGATGTGCCGATCTTGTCGATCTCGTCGAGCATAATGACCGGATTCTCAAACTCAACCTCTTTCAGTGCCTGCACCAATTTCCCAGGCATAGCCCCAACGTAGGTGCGCCTGTGTCCCCTAATTTCCGCCTCATCCCGCATACCACCCACACTGAACCGATAAAATTTTCGATTCAGCGCGGCGGCAATAGATTTGCCTATGCTGGTCTTACCCACACCCGGTGGCCCGACCAGTAACAAGATGGAGCCATCGATACTGCCTTTGAAGGCGCCGACAGCCAAAAACTCCGTAATACGGGCTTTAACGTCATCTAGCCCATCGTGGTGCGTTTCGAGCGCAACGCGCGCTTGCTTCAAATCAAGATTATCTTCTGAATAGATACCCCAGGGAACGGAGGTTGCCCAATCCAGATAATTGCGGGTTACTCCGTACTCTGGCGAGCCCGATTCGAGCACCTTCAGCTTGTCGAATTCTTCCTCGATACGATCACGCACCTTTTGCGGCGGATGCAGGTTTTCGAGCCGTTGCTGGAAACGCTCTAAATCAGAAGTGTTATCGTCTTTGGAGATCCCGAGTTCTTTCTCAATCACCTTCATCTGCTCACGCAGAAAAAATTCGCGCTGATTGGCCAGCACCTTCTCATTCACCTGCGTAGTGATTTGTCCTTGCAGGGTGGCCACTTCTTTTTCACGCTTCAGGAGCTCCAGTGCTTTTGTCATGCGTTGGGCCAGAGGCAAAGTCTCTAGTACCTCCTGTAATTGAGTGCCACTCGCGGTTGTAAGCGCCGCCGCAAAGTCAGCCAACAAACTGGGCTGGTTAGGATTGAACTGCCCGATGTGCTGCTTGAGCTCCTCGCTATACAACGGATTTAGGGGTAACAGCTCCTTTATGGCTGCAATAATGGCCATGGCGTAGGCTTTAATCTCATCGCTTTCTCGATCACCTTGGCTCCGAGGGTAGTCAACCTGTGCAACCAGCGGACCGTTTTTATTCAGCCAGCGCAATATGCGAAAACGGCGCAATCCTTGCGCTAAGAATTGCCCGTTGTGCTCAGCCATCGAGGGACGATGTAAGCGCACGACACACCCTGTAGTGGGGAATTGCTCAGCCATCGCCCGACTTGGATCGGATTCGTCAACAAAAGCCAAGCCCAACAAATCTGAGCCCTGCTGGGCAATCGCGTCCAGAGTCGCCTGCCAATTCTCCGGATTAAACGCCACAGGCTGAACTTGACCCGGAAAGAACGGGCGCCCCGGTAACGGCAACAGCACCAATGTGTCAGGCAGTACTTCATCTGCAAGCACAGGCGTCGTAACGTCTTCACCTGTTTCAGGTGGCAATACCTCTGGGTCGCGTTGAATTTCGTCTTGCTGATCCACGATACTGTCTCCACTGGGGCTCGCTTTTTGGCAGCCTCGTATAGTGACATGGGGATCTATGAGTGGTTTTTCAAGTCGGCTTTCTGCTCCAGCGGCCCTCAAAGGAGGAGGGAAGCGCTTTTCATAGAGCGGCTATCAGCACCCTGCGGCCATGATGAGTGCGTAATCAGTCGTCAGCAGAGGATGGCGTTGCGCCCTTCGGCATTACTGGAAATGGCGCAATCTTTGCGCTGCCACCATCAGAAATGCGGGCTGCGCCTTCCTTTTCGACTTCATCAATTCTGACTATGGATTGAAGGGGAATGTAGCTCCGCTTAACCCCCGAAAACTCACTTTTTAACTTTTCTTCACCAGGATCGACCAATATTTGCGATTTCTCGCCGAACACGAGTTCCTCAATCTCAACAAAGCCCCACATGTCGCTTTGATAGATCTGACGAGCAAACACCTCATAAACCTGACCACCGTTGTGAAAAATGACTTTGTAAATGGGCTGCGATGCCATGGGATCTCCAGCGAGCCGGGCATAATATTAAGAAGGGAGGTTGCATGGTAACACTTTGCGAATAAAGCTCCAGCACCGCGTCGAATTTTTGTCACCAGACGCTATACTCCGCGACCGAGACATCACAGAGCACAGCCTGAAATGGCTGAGTGCTCGCGTAAATGGACGCTACATGACTGACGCCAGTCCCAAAAAGCTGTTTGTTGAGACGCACGGTTGCCAGATGAACGAGTACGACTCGACTCGAATGGCAGACCTACTGAACCTCAGCCACGGGCTTGAGCCAACAGACTCAGCCGACGAGGCTGATGTGTTGCTCCTGAACACTTGCTCAATCCGGGAGAAAGCACAGGAAAAAGTGTTCCATCAATTGGGCCGGTGGAAGCACCTTAAGAAAAAGAATCCTGATCTGATAATCGGTGTAGGTGGCTGTGTCGCGAGTCAGGAAGGCGCCGAGATCGGCAAACGCGCACCCTATGTTGATCTGATATTCGGTCCCCAAACCTTGCATCGACTGCCCGAGATGATCGATGACCGTAAGAACGGCGAGCCAGTGGTCGTCGACGTAAGCTTCCCCGAGGTTGAAAAATTTGATCGACTACCAGAACCCAGTGTCAAGGGCCCGACAGCTTTCGTTTCGATCATGGAAGGTTGCAGCAAATATTGCACCTTCTGCGTCGTGCCCTATACCCGCGGGGAGGAAGTGTCGCGTCACGTAGATGACGTGATTGCCGAGATCGATAGCCTCGCGGACCGCGGCGTCAAAGAAGTGAACCTGCTGGGTCAGAACGTGAATGCCTACCGCGGCCATAACCAACTGGGCGAGATAGTGGATTTTGCCGATTTGCTTCACCTAGTCAGTCTGGTGCCGGGCATTGAACGCATTCGTTACACCACATCTCATCCCGTCGAGTTCAGTGATGCCATTGTCGCCTGCTACGCAGACATTCCAGCGTTGGTCGACCACCTGCACCTACCGGTGCAAAGCGGATCTGATCGCGTTCTGATGGCCATGAAACGCGGCCATACCGCACTTGAATACAAAGCAACTATTCGCGCGCTCCGCAGAATCCGGCCCAATATTTCGCTGTCGTCGGACTTCATTATCGGCTTCCCCGGCGAGACAGAGGCGGACTTCGCAGCCACGATGAAGTTGATTGAGGACATTGGCTTTGATACGTCTTTCAGTTTTATCTACAGCGCTCGACCAGGTACACCAGCCGCTGATCTCGCCGATGAAGTGCCCGAGTCGGTCAAAAAGCAGCGTTTGAAAATTTTGCAGGCCCGCATCGCCCAACAAGCGCAGAGCATTTCTGCGGCAATGGTGGGCACCACGCAGCGGATTTTGGTCACCGGTTTTGCGAAGCGGGACCCAGGCCAATTATCGGGTCGAACCGAGAACAACCGCGTGGTGAATTTTTCTAGCCAAAATACCGATCTGATCGGCACATTTATTGAGGTTGAGATCACGACAGCGTACGCCAACTCATTATTGGGCCGACTGGCAGGTACGCCCTAATACCTATTGCAGGAGTTGACTCCACCCATGAGGCGAGTATCTTTTCTATCCCGTTGTGAAAGAGGCGGCTTGAAAACCGTTGAACACAGACCAGTCGGCGCCCGAAGCACCCCCTCCGGGTGTAGCCTCACGCACATTTTCTTTAGAACCCAACGATGCTCGCAATCTGGCGGCCCTTTGCGGTCAGCTGGACATCCATCTGCGCCAAATAGAAAAACGCCTCGACATTTCAATTTACAATCGAGGTAACCAGTTCGAGCTACGGGGCCAGCAGGACCGCTGTGAAATGGCAGCAATCCTGCTGTCATCTCTCTACCGGGACGTCACTCATGGCGCTCAACTAAGCCCTGAGACAATTCACCTGCGTCTGCAAGACGCCGATCTGGAAATGCTGAATTCTGCTGATCAGATCGATACAACGCAGGACACCGTGAGTCTGATCCGCACCAAGCGATTATCGGTGAGGCCGAGAGGGCAGAACCAACTCCAGTATGTGGCCGCGATCAATCAGCACGACATCAACTTTGGTATTGGCCCTGCAGGCACAGGTAAAACATACCTCGCAGTCGCTTGTGCCGTTCGTGCCCTGCTGAATGAGCAGGTGAAGCGTATTTTGCTCGTCCGCCCTGCAGTGGAGGCAGGTGAGCGTCTCGGATTCCTGCCCGGGGATTTGTCACAGAAGGTGGATCCCTACCTAAGGCCGCTATATGACGCTCTCTACGAAATGCTCGGTTTCGAGACCGTTAACAAATACATGAACCGACACATTATTGAGGTAGCGCCACTCGCGTTCATGCGCGGCCGAACGCTGAATCACGCCTTCATCATCCTCGATGAAGCGCAAAATACGACGCGGGAACAAATGAAAATGTTCCTGACGCGAATAGGCTTTGGATCGACCGCTGTCGTCACCGGAGATACCAGCCAGATTGATCTGCCCAAAGGGACGCAGAGCGGCCTGACTCACGCTGCGGCCGTGCTAGAGAGCGTGGCCGGCATCGCCTTCACTAAATTTGATAACAAGGACGTGGTGAGACACCCGCTTGTGCAGCGAGTGGTCAGTGCCTACGACGCTCATGAGCAGAGAGCTGCTTCCGCGCGCAGCGAGGATCATCCGTGAACCTGTTGCTCTCCGTGGATCGCGAAGTTTCACTGCAGTCCCCCGATGACGAAGCCATCGGGCATTGGGTTGTTTCAGCGTTAAGCCGATTACACACTCCCCTCTCGCCTGTTCCCGAACTATCGATTCGTATCACCGATCGCGAAGACGCTGCTCAATTCAATCACACCTACCGCGCCAAGCCGGGTGCGACTAATGTGCTGTCCTTTCCCGCCGACCCACCGGTTGAATCGCAGTCTGGCCTGCTGGGTGACCTTGTGATCTGCGCACCACTGGTAAAACAAGAGGCTTCCGAGCAAAACAAAAGCGAAGAGGCGCACTGGGCCCATCTGATTATCCATGGCGTCCTGCATTTACTGGGTCATGATCACCAATTGACAGCCGAAGCCGAGCAAATGGAAGCACTTGAAATCGCCCTTCTGAGTGAACTCGGCTTCCCGAACCCTTACCAACATGAAACGCCCTCGGAGGGCAAACAACCGTGAATGACGAGCGCGCGCTTGAGACAGAGGATCGATCCTGGCTGGACCGACTAACGCACTTCATAAGTGGAGAGCCGCAGAATAAATCGGACCTCGAGGGCGTGCTCTCGCTCGCCGAGGAGCATGAGATTATCGACGAGGACGCCCGAAAGATTATGGAAGGTGCGCTGTCGGTAAGCGATATGCAAGTGCGGGATATAATGATTCCACGCGCGCAAATGGTCGTGATCGACTCCGATCAACCACTGCAGGAGGCGCTAGCCAAAA
Source organism: Halieaceae bacterium (assembly GCA_902631395.1). Taxonomy (GTDB): domain Bacteria; phylum Pseudomonadota; class Gammaproteobacteria; order Pseudomonadales; family Halieaceae; genus Luminiphilus. Next base: position 114,699 of record CACOYM010000005.1, read on the forward strand.
TCCTGCAGTCAGGCCACTCCCGCTACCCTGTAATCGGCGAAGGTATCGACGATGTCATCGGAATTTTGTTGGCGAAAGATTTGTTACCCTTGATCCAAGCCGATAACGACGTCCCCAGCATCAGTAACTTGATGCGTCCGGTGAAGGCAGTACCGGAAAGCAAGCGGCTCAACGTGCTTTTGCGAGAGTTCCGTCAAAACCGCAATCACATGGCCATCGTGATTGATGAATATGGCGGCATTGCAGGTCTCATCACAATTGAAGATGTGCTGGAAGAAATCGTCGGAGAGATTGAGGACGAGACGGACGTTGATGAAGGTCAGTTGATCCGCCCTATTAATGACAATTCGTTCCTGATCGAGGCATTAACACCCATTGAGGACTTCAATGAATACTTTGGCACCAGCTTTAGTGACGAGGAGTTCGACACCATCGGCGGATTGGTCATTAATGCCTTCGGCCAGTTGCCAACCCGAAATCAGACGATTCGGCTCGATCAGTTTGAGTTCAAGGTGATTCATGCCGACGAGCGTCGATTGACTCGTCTGCGCGTAATCCGAGGCGTAACCGAATCAGAGGGGTAACCCACTCCAATGCATCACGCTGGGGCCTAGCATTTCTCGCGGGATGCGCGTTCGCGCTGGGTTTAGCGCCCTATAGTCTGTGGCCTGTGATACCCCTGAGCGCGGGGGTGCTATTTATCCTATTACGCGACAATCCGTCCGCGACACCCTGGCGAACTGGCCTAGCCTACGGCCTCGGGTTTTTTGGTGTCAGCGTCTCGTGGGTCTATGTCAGCGTACATATTTATGGCCCCACACCGGTCGGGCTCGCGGCATTAATTACCGCTATGTTTTGCGGCGGGTTGGCCTTGCTTCATGGATTTCAGGCATCACTCTTCTATTGGCTTGGCAGCCGTCACCTAAGTTGGCGTCTCATCCAGTTCGCATCGATCTGGGTTCTATTTGAGTGGCTGCGAAGCTGGCTCCTGACGGGATTCCCCTGGGCCTACGCAGGTTACAGCGCGCTAAACAGCCCACTTCATGGCTGGATACCGGTGATTGGAATCTATGGCTGCTCGTGGCTTGTCATTAGCCTTGGCTGCCTTTGGACAGCGTCGCTTCGCGACCCGCGGGTGAAATCACGATGGTTCGCGACTGCGGCTTACACCGGCCTGTTATGGGTATGCGCGTCGCTCTGGTCTGGAATGACCTGGACAACAGCGATCGGCGAACCCATCAAGGTCGCTGCGGTGCAACCCAATATCCCACTGGCAGAAAAATGGGCGCCGCGACATCGACAACCGATACTGCAGGCAATTGAAGACACCTCATCCATGCTGATCGGGCAGCATGACTTGATCGTGTGGCCCGAGTCGGCACTGCCCGGCTACCGCGATCAGTTTCAGGCGGAAATCAATCGTCTCGGGGAAACCGCCGCGTCACAGGGCACAGCGCTTATTATAGGCGTCCCCACCCGGGACAGCACCGGGCGATTTAACAGTATTGTGGCCATCGGCAACGGGTACGGCGAATACCGAAAACAAAAGCTGGTCCCGTTCGGCGAATATGTGCCTCTGGAACGCTGGCTCCGTGGCGTCATCGCCTTTTTCGACCTGCCCATGTCTCAGTTCACAGAGGGCCGGGCCGATCAGCCACTGCTGACAGCCGGGGACATCAAAGTCGCACCTTTTATATGTTACGAGGTGGTCTACCCCGATTTTGTCCGCGCCAACATGCGCGATGCAGCACTAATGGTCACGATCAGCAACGATACCTGGTTCGGCGCCAGCACAGGCCCCTGGCAGCACTTTCAGATGGCAAAGTTTCGGGCGGTTGAGCTCGGGCGCGACCTGGTGCGGAGCACCAATGATGGCGTCAGCGCGCTGATTCAAGCTGACGGGCAGATCCTCGCTACTACCCCACAGTTCACACAATCGGTGGTCACAGGCACGCTGCAGCCGCGCTCGGGGCAAACGCCCTTCGCGATAACTGGCAGTCTACCCATCTGGGTTTTCGCCTTAATCACACTGGTATTGGGTCGGGACCGACCATAATACTGGTAAACTTTGCGCCACTAGCAGCGGGATCATCTGACTGCCCGCTCCCAGCAGCGTGACGGTCACCCGATCACAAGCCCGCCGGGTACCCAGCAATCGATTTAGAGCGACCATGACTAAGGACTACAGCCCGCAAACCTTGGAACTGTCACTGCAAGCCGAGTGGGCTGAGTCCAGTCGTTTCGCCGTCCATTCCGACGAGTCGCGAGAGAAGTTTTACTGCCTCGCCATGTTTCCCTACCCCAGCGGGAGGCTTCACATGGGCCACGTGCGTAACTACACGATCGCTGACGTGATCGCGCGATATCAACGCATGCAGGGTAAAAACGTGCTGCAACCCATGGGATGGGACGCATTTGGCCTGCCGGCCGAGAACGCAGCCATCGCCAACAAGGTAGCGCCCGCCGCGTGGACTCGGGAAAACATCGACCACATGCGTGCCCAATTACAGCGGTTGGGATATGCCTACGACTGGGACCGAGAAATCGCGACCTGCGACCCGCAGTACTACCAATGGGAACAGTGGTTCTTCACCCAACTTTACGAACGCGGCCTCGTCTACAAAAAAATGGCCACAGTGAACTGGGATCCTGTGGATCAGACCGTGCTGGCCAACGAGCAGGTCATCGACGGACGCGGATGGCGCTCCGGTGCCGTCGTAGAGCGGCGCGAAATTCCACAATGGTTTATTCGCATTACTGCCTATGCAGAAGAATTGCTCGAAGGCTTGGACACACTGGACGGCTGGCCAGAGGCCGTCCGCACCATGCAGCGCAACTGGATCGGGAAAAGCCGTGGCGTGGAGCTGGCGTTCGGGCTGAACGAGCCACTGGCGGGTCTCGATCGTATCGAGGTGTACACCACCCGGCCCGATACGCTCTACGGCGTGACCTATATTAGCCTCGCTGCGGAACATCCGATCACGCTGGCACTGGCTGATGCCAATGATGCGCTCGCCGCGTTCGTCGCCAATTGTAAGCAGACTTCCGTCGCTGAGGCCGATATAGCTCAGGCCGAAAAGCTTGGCATGGATACAGGCCTGCGTGCCACACACCCACTAACGGGTGAGGCAATCCCCGTCTGGGTGGCAAACTACGTCCTGATGGACTACGGCTCAGGCGCGGTCATGGCTGTGCCCGCACATGACGAGCGGGATTGGGAGTTTGCTCGCAAGTACTCGCTGCCAATGAAAATCGTCGTCTGCGATGGAGAAGGCAAACCTGCTGTCACCACAGACAATGCCTATACAGAGCGCGGCGTGCTGACCGGGTCGGCAGAATTTGATGGCTGCGATTTTGATGAGGCCTTTGAAGGCATTGCTGCGCGCCTCGAGGCCGCGGGGATGGGTCAGATCACGACCCAATTTCGATTGAGGGATTGGGGCGTCTCGCGCCAACGCTATTGGGCAACGCCGATCCCTATGCTGAATCTGGGCGACGGACAAGACATCCCCATTCCAGCCAATCGGTTGCCCTCGCTGCTGCCCGAAGACGTGGCCATGGATGGCGTGACGTCGCCTATCAAAGCCGATCCACAGTGGCGCCAGTTCGAATTTGAGGGCCAGCCCTGCGAGCGTGAAACCGATACCTTTGATACCTTCGTGCAGTCATCGTGGTACTACGCGCGCTTCACCTGTCCACATTACACAGACGGCATGATCGACAGCGCCGAGGCAAATTATTGGCTACCGGTAGATCAGTATGTCGGCGGCATCGAACACGCCATTTTGCATCTCCTGTATTCGCGCTTCTTCCATAAGCTGATGCGAGACGCAGGATTGGTCAGCAGCGATGAACCCTTTGAGCGATTGCTCACACAGGGCATGGTGCTCAAAGACGGCGCCAAGATGTCGAAGTCCAAAGGCAACACGGTTGACCCGCAAGAATTGATTGATCGTTACGGCGCCGACACGGTGCGCTTGTTCAGCATGTTTGCCGCACCGCCAGAACAATCACTCGAGTGGTCGGATTCCGGTGTCGAGGGCGCGCATCGGTTCATCAAACGTCTTTGGAGACTGATCCACGATTTCGGCCGAAATGCCTCTGCAGATGTTCCCAATACACTTTCGACTGCGCAAAAGGATCTGCGACGTAAAGTGCACGAAACAATCGCCAAAGTGACTGATGACTACGGTCGTCGACAAACATTTAATACTGCGGTGGCCGCAATCATGGAGCTGTGCAACGAGCTCAGCCGATACTCCGCCGACACTGAAGATGACCGCAAAGTGGTCGATGAGGGACTGCGGGCGACGCTGCGTATGCTGTGGCCGATTACACCGCATCTCACCGAGTCTCTGTGGCACACCCTGACAGACGAAGGGTTCACTGAAAGCGAGTGGCCTAAGGTAGACGACTCTGCTCTGAGTCGTGATGAACTCGAAATCGTGGTTCAGGTAAATGGTAAGGTGCGGGGCAAGATCACCGTGCCCGCTTCGGCTGACAAAGCTGCCATTGAGGCGATGGCGAAGGAACAGGACAATGTTCAACGCTATCTGGCAGACGCGACCATTAAAAAAGTGATTGTTGTGCCAGACAAACTCGTGAATATCGTCGCACAATGAACCGGCGACTGACTCAATGTGGTGCGCTGCGAGGACTGGGCATGCTTTCCGTCGTTGCCCTGATGACGCTGACCGGCTGTGGCTTTCAGTTGAAAGGCACCGGATCCAACACTACCCAATTGCAGGGATTAACAATCCGCTTGGTCAGCGGCCAACCTCGCGCAGAACTCACGCGGGAGGTCACGCGCGAATTGACGGCGAATGGATTGGTATTGCGTGATGATCCCGACACTGATTTATCTCTCCGCTTGAAGCCAGAGCAGTTTACTCAGCGCAACGTCTCTCTCACCGCGCAAGCACGGGCCGCGGAACTTGAACTTACATTGTCAGCGGCCTTTAGCTTCGCAAGGTCAGATCAGGAACCCATTAGTGCACGTGCGAGCGTCAACCGACAAATGCTCAACGACCCACGCAACGTAGTGGGCAAGACAGAGGAACTGCGGTTGTTACGAGAGGAGATGCGCCGGGATCTGGCCGCGCAAATCGTTCGCCGAGTGAGTCACAGTTTGACCAACTGATGCAGCTTAAACCCGCGCAACTGGACACCCATCTCGCTCAGCATCTGGCGCCCTGCTATTTGATCTCTGGCGACGAACCGCTACTGGTTCAGGAATGCGCCGATGCAATACGCCGCGCAGCGCGCGCCGGGGGCTGCACCGAAAGACAGCGCCTCCACATCTCCGGAAAAGACGATTGGCTGGAGCTGTGGCATGCCACCGGATCGCTATCTTTATTCGCAGAGCGCAGACTGATTGAGGTGCAGCTGCCGAATGGCAAGCCCGGCACCGAGGGCAGTAAAGCGATACAGGAGTATCTGGCAAGTTCTCCCGAAGATGTGCTGCTGATTGTTAGCGGCCGAATCGACAAGCAGTCCCAGAAGAGCAAGTGGTACCTGGCGCTGGATCAAGCGGGTGTAGTCATGCCTATTTGGCCTGTCGCGCCCGCAGAGCTACCGCGCTGGATAGCGGACCGCATGAGTGCGCTGGGGCTGACCGCTGAGCCCGACGCGATCACGCTCCTGGCCGAGCGACTAGAGGGCAATTTACTCGCCGCCAAGCAGGAAATAGAAAAATTAAAGCTCCTGCATGGTTATGAAACCATTACCGCTACGATGGTGGCCGACACCGTGTCTGACAATGCGCGCTACGATGCTTTTCGGTTAGTCGATGTCGCCCTGTCGGGTGATGCTCGCGGCGCAGTCAGAACGCTGCGTGGACTCAAGGGTGAGTCGGTACAGCCACCAGTGCTGCTGTGGGCGGTGGCGCGTGAAGTGCGCTTGCTCGCTGATCTCAAGCGAGACGTAGCGGCAGGCGCTAGTATTGATCGTGCCATGCAGCAAAAGGGCGTCTGGCGTAATCGACAAGGCCTCGTCAGAACGGCCCTTAACCGTCTTAGCGGCCGCGATCTCGCAGAGATGCAAACACTCAGCTTTCAAGCAGATGGCAGCAGCAAGGGATTCCTTCTGGGGGAACCTTGGAGCCTGCTTGAGCGCCTGCTAATCGTCCTCGCTCAGGGACTTCCGGCGGACAGCACGCACTCACGCTTCGCGTAACACAACACAATCAGCATCAGTCCCGCCGCGCCCGTCAGCAAAGCGACTCGGGCGAAACCCAAGCTATCCGCCCCTATACCCAACAGCGCCGCGCCTAATGCCGGCGCACCCAGTGTCAGCATAGTCCAAATACTCATCACGCGACCCCGATAACCAGTATCGGCAATGAGCTGTATCAGGGTTTGCGAGCCGGTGCCCGCCAGCGTCGTGACAACGCTCAAACAAACGACCCAGCACGCAAGGCCCGTCATACCCGAGAACCACTGTAAACTCATGAGGTTCAGCGCGGCCAGGGCGATGGCCGCGCACACCAGCATTAAGAGCCGCTCGAGATCCGCTGATTGGCGGCTTACCAGAAGTCCGCCAAGGACAGACCCCAAACCCGCCATCGCGACAAGGGTTGCCAGATCAGTGGAATCACCCATCAGTAACTGGCCCGACAAAGCGGGCAGCAACTCGATCAGTGTGCGGCCCAACAAACCGTTCAAAGTCGCCAAAGCGAGTAGCAATCGGAGATCTACTCGGCGCAATAAATACTGGTAACCGTCCTGAAACTGCCGCCACAACGAGGTCGACGTCTGTTCCGGTTTCTGGTGCATGACACGGAGCAGCGACAAGCCAAGGAAGGAAGCGGTGAACATCATCGCGGCCATCACCCACGCGGCGGCCACGCTGACTTGAGCCACCAGCGCCGCGCCCAAAGCCGGACCGATCATCCGCGCAGTGTTAAACGACATCGCCGAGTAACCGACTGCACTCGGAAGTGCCTCGCGATTGACCAATAGTGTTACCAGCGCCAGGCGCATGGGGGAATGCAATGAGGTTGCCACACCGAGGATAGCCGCCAAACAGGCTAACACCGCGGGGTCATTGGCCCCTGTCCAGGTCGCGACAGCACCCAGTATGGCGATGCTGCTGTGCAACACCATCGACAAACGTAGCCCCTGGCGCGGATTGACCCTGTCAGAAAGAATGCCGAACCAAGGCGATAACAATAGCGCCGGGGCCAACATCAAGGCACTGACCAATCCCACCCAGGTCGCTGAGTGGGTGAGATCCCAAGCGCTCCATCCGAGCAAAAACCGCAGTAACCACGCCCCTAAACTGGAAAACCAACTGGCGGGGTAATAACGACGAAAACGCGGGTCTGACAGCGCAGAACGATGCACCTGTCGTGTTTCACGACACTCCAAAAAATGCTCACTTGCTTTTTCAGTCATGCTCAAATACTGTCTATTTATACAGTATTTTTGTTGTTGCAATGAAAGCTCTCACCCATAGTCGGGTAGGAGCGGAGATTCGGCGCGGCAGTACAGAAAAAAATGCAAAAAAGAGCACAAAAGCGAATGCAGGAAAAAGGTCAGAAAAGGAGTGCATCATGAATTATCTACTTGAAGATGTTTTCCGTCGCGCAGATACCTGGCGAGGTATGGGCCAATACAGTATGGATGTGTCTGGAAACGGTCAACAATCCCAGCTTTTTCCACACCCAGAAAATGATGCGGCCAATGGCGATAGACACTCCTTTTCCGGTGTCAGAACGGGTTTCGACATGCTGGATGCGCAACTTTATAACAGGGGCTGGCCATCTGGAGGATGCATTGAAGTCGTCAGCGACCAGTGTGGCCTGGACGCAATGGGCATTTTCATGCCTCTGATGAAAAGTCTGTCAGGACAAGAACGATGGCAGGTATTTATTAACCCGCCTTACACCCCTTATTCGCCGCTCCTTGCCAAAGAAGGTATCGATCTCCGAGAAGTTATGCTGGTGCATCCTAAGAGCAAAGACGAAGTCCTTTGGTCAACCGAGCAGGCATTACGTAGCAATACCTGTAGTGCGGTCTTTGCCTGGTTAGGTGCAATCGAATACCGCTATGCCGAGCTCAGAAAAATTCAGCTGGCTGCAGCCAGTCACGGCACGCCTGCCATTCTGTTTAGATCCTCCGGAGCACTGGAACAAGCTTCACCGGCCAGCCTGAAAATCCAAATCAACGGCTATCGCCAGGTCAAAATCCTTAAACAACGCGGCGGTCGAGAAAGCTCGACCATCCCTTTGCCCGCGGATGAAACGTTGCCCGATACAAGCTTCACCTGGGCATCATTGGAACGGCCCATGGCATCACCCGATCACATCGATTATCAACCCTCTGCCTAAACACTATCAGGCGATGTACCGCTATCACCGGGATATGCTACCGCGCTGGCGTCATACCGGCAGAGCAGCTATCCTTTCGCCCGATTTTAACCAGACAAAATAGCCATGCAGGATTTCCCCCATCATTATCGCTGTGTCGCAACCGCCAACGCAGATCAATCCCGCGTCCGCGTCTCTAGTCAAGGATTGGAGGATCTGACCACCGACGTACCTCGCGAATTCGGCGGACCGGGCGATCAGTGGTCCCCCGAAGCGCTCTTGATTGCAGCAGTTGCAGATTGTTTTGTGCTGACTTTTAGAGCCATGGCAGCGCCCTCACAGATAGCTTGGCATGCGCTCGACTGCGACGCAACGGGCACATTGGAGCGCGTCAACCGCACCACCCAATTTACTACAATCCAATTGGCTATACGCATCAGCGTGCCCGATGAAATTGAAGAAGAGAAGGTCCTGCGCGTGCTGAGAAAAGCCGAGGAAACCTGCCTCATCACCAACTCACTGACCGCAACCGTAACCCTGACAGTGGAAATCACCCGCCAATAAAATTTCAAAAAACGCACCACAAAAAACCCCGCTAAGGCGGGGCTCTTGAATGCGCAATGCTTCGATTATTGAGCAACACTCACAACCACATTGCCGGAGTCTTCGATATCAAATCGATCCGCGTCCATTACTTTGGTCCACGCGCTCGCGAAGTCCTCAATAAATCGCTGACGGCTCTCATCAAACGCGTAGAACTCTACGACTGCTCGCAGCTCTGAGTTAGAGCCAAAAACCAGATCGAACTCCGTTGCAGTCCACCTCAAATCGCCCGTAAGACGATCTCTGCCCTCGAATACGTAAGCTTCAGAGGAGGGTACCCAAACAGTATTCATGTCGAGCAGATTTACGAAGAAGTCATTGCTCAGTACACCGGGGCGATCTGTCAAAACGCCTCTATCGCTGCCATAAGCGTTCGCATTCATGGCACGCATGCCACCCAACAGCACAGTCATTTCTGACACTGACAGATTGAGCATGTCGGCCTTGTCAATGAGCGCCTGCGAAGGCGACATGAAGCCGAGGTCAGCCATGTAATTCCGGAAGCCATCATGGCGCGGCTCCATAACTGACCATGACGCTGCATTCACTGAGCCTTCAATCGCGTCAACACGCCCTGGCGTAAAGGGGATAGATACTTCGACACCAAACTCCTCAGCCGCCTGCTCAACACCCACATTGCCTGCTAAGACGACCACATCAGCGAGTGATACTTGCTTGCCACGTGACGATCCGCTGTTGAAATCGTCCTGCACTTCTTCCAGCGCAGTGATGACCGCTAACAACGCCTCGGGATGATTGATCGCCCACTGATTCTGCGGTGCAAGGCGAATGCGCGCGCCGTTGGCACCACCACGCATATCCGTGCCGCGGTAAGTCGAAGCCGATGCCCAAGCCGTGCTGACCAGCTGCGTGTTGCTCAGACCACTACCAGAGATCGCTGTCTTCAGCTCGCGAATATCCTGATCACTGACTAGATTGTAGTCGCGCTCTGGGAGCGAATCTTGCCATGCCAGTGCTTCCGCGGGCACGTCATCGCCCAGGTATCGGATCTTGGGTCCCATATCTCGGTGAGTTAGCTTGAACCAGGCTTTTGCAAACGCCAGCTCGAATTCTTCCGGTTTCGCGAGGAAACGCTGGGAAATTTCGCGATAGCTTGGGTCGAACTTCAACGACAGGTCAGTGGTAAACATAACGGGTGCATGGCTCACCCCCTTTAGGTGCGCGTCGGGCACCGTGCCCGCTGCCGCGCCGTCCTTGGGCTGCCACTGTAGTGCGCCTGCCGGGCTGCGGGTCTGCTCCCACTCGTAAGCAAATAGATTGGCCAGGTACATCATCGACCATTGCGCTGGCGTCGACGTCCAGGCTCCTTCCAGACCGGATGTCACCGTATCCTCAGCATTGCCCTTGCCACAGATGTTCTTCCAACCGAAACCCTGCTCGACAATCGCTTCACCGGTCGGCTCGGAACCAACACAATCCTCGGGCTTGTGCGCGCCATGAGCTTTGCCGAAAGAGTGCCCGCCTGCGATGAGCGCAACGGTCTCTTCATCATTCATCGCCATACGACCGAAGGTCTCGCGAATATCATGCGCCGCCAGCACAGGATCAGGGTTCCCGTTCGGGCCCTCAGGGTTCACGTAAATTAGTCCCATCTGCACCGCCGCAAGACCCGAACGCAGTTTACGACCCTCAGCGTAGCGCTCGTCAGCGAGCATCTTCGCCTCTGGACCCCAGTAGACCCACTCGGGCTCCCAGTCGTCAGTGCGGCCACCGGCGAAGCCAAATGTCTTGAACCCCATATTTTCCATGGCCACGTTACCCGCGAGTACCAAGAGGTCGGCCCAGGAAATCTGGTTGCCATACTTCTGTTTGATCGGCCAAAGCAATCGTCGCGCCTTGTCCAGATTGCCATTATCAGGCCAGCTGTTCAGTGGCTCAAAGCGCTGTTGCCCGCCGTCTGCCCCGCCGCGGCCGTCAGAAGTGCGATACGTGCCAGCACTGTGCCACGCCATGCGAACGAAGAAAGGCCCGTAGTTACCATAATCCGCTGGCCATCAAGGCTGAGAAGTCGTCAGCGTGTCATTGATATCTATCTTTAAGGCCTCAAGATCAAGTCGAGCAAAATCAGCAGCGTAATCAAAATCTGCGCCCAATGGGTTAGTGCCGCGCTCGTTCTGCCGCAGCGGTGTCAGATCAAGACTGGTCGGCCACCAAGCTTGTGTGCTCTTTGGCGTACTGCGCGCGATCGAATCCGCAACAGGGAGTGCGACCAGAGTTAGTGTCAGTGCGGTGTGGGCAAACGCCGTTTTCATTATCGTCATTTTCATCACGTTGTCCTCAAAAATTACTTCCTCGACGGATAAAGTAACGTACCCAGCTATTCAATGAAAAGGTGATTGTTTAGAAAATAACGATCGGAATTTTCAATCAATGAGGCACGGACCGAGCATCGAGAAGTGAAACAAATTCGTTGCAGAACTCGCGACAAAGATTGATTAGTTCTCCCTGCTCAACCTGCAGAGGACAGCGTCGTCTGGATTAGTTGCTGCACACTAGCTTCAAGCTGATCGAGCGGTACCGCACCGGATCCCAGTAACGTATCGTGGAAAGCGCGAATATCAAATTGCTCACCCAACACCTCCTGAGCCATATCTCGCAGCTCTACGATGCGGAGCTTGCCAATCATGTACGCCGTAGCCTGACCTGGCATGGCAATGTAACGCTCTATTGCGCGCTGACAGTCGTACTCGGAGTTAGGTGTATTCGCGATGAGGTAAGCCACAGCCTGCTCCCTTGTCCATTGCTTATAGTGCAAGCCTGTGTCCACGACGAGGCGCGCCGCGCGCCACAGCTCCATCGCCAACCGCCCAAAATTGGAGTAGGGATTTTGGTAGAAGCCCATTTCCCTCGCGAGGAACTCAGAATAAAGACCCCAACCCTCGGTGAAAGCGGTAAAGCGGGTGTGACGCTGAAAATCGGGCACACCCTCAAGCTCCGCTGATATAGACAGCTGTAAGTGATGCCCGGGCAAGCCCTCGTGAAAGGCCAGCGCTTCGAGGTCGGTGATGGGCATGGCATCCATATCATAGAGATTCGCATAGTAAATGCCGGGGCGAGAGCCATCAGGCGGCGGACTTTGATAAAAAGCCTTGCCCGCGGATCGCTCTCGATACGCCTCCACCGGCTTCACCACCAGATCCGACGCCGGCAGAAGCCCGAAGTAGTCGGGTAAACGCTGCGCCATCTCATTAATCGCACCCCTAGCAGCATCAAGGTAAGCCGCGCGCCCTTCGTCGCTATTATCAAAACGCAAGCTGGCGTCGTTGCGAACCCGGCTCAGGAAATCCGCGAGATCGCCCTGCTCGCCCAACTCAGCCATGACAGCACGCATCTCTCTGTGCAGGCGCTCGACATTAGCGAGACCAGCCTGATGAATTTCTTCCGGCGTTAAATCGGTCGTGGTAAACGCGCGCAAGAGATTCGCGTAGAACGCGTCGCCTTCGGGGAAGCGCCAGACACCATCGTCTGCCGGCGCCACCTCTTGTTGTGACTGAACCACTGCAATCAAACGCTCATAAGCCGGTTTCACCGAGGACAGTAACGCGTCACGAGCCGCCTTTAGGAGCCCTTCCTTTACAGCCGGCTCGACTGCCAGCGCGTCGAGCTTGGCCGTAAAATCATCCCAAATGACCGACGCCGTATCAGTGTCGTCAAAAGGCACACCCGCCAATACATTACCCGCTGATTCCGCAATTTTCGGAATCATCCAATCCACCAAATAGAGCCCCTTTTCCATCCGGATCTGGATCTGTTCGATCACGCCGTCAAAATACTGCGGCAAGTTATTCAGCCGGGCGATGTAATCAGAGGCATCTTGAACTGAATCAATCGTGTGAACGTTCACCAGCAAACTAATAGGGCTGGTATGTGGCCCGCGGTATTGATGAATGATGTAGCGGTGATGCCGGTATGGCGCGCCCACGAGTGTCCTCTCCAGATCAAGCCGATAGAGTCGGTAGGACAGCTGGCGCTCGGGCGACAGCTCCGCCGTGTCGATACCCTCGATGAAGGCCAAGCGTTGCCGGGTGATCTCGAGAGATTCCAACTGAAATGCCTCGGATACGTCGTTCCACTGATCTTGCTGGTCCTTAATTCCGAGATAACTAGCGCTGGCGGGAGCGCGCGCGAGATCTTCCTCCCAGGTGGCGGCAAAGAACGCTTCCAACCGTTGTTGCTCTGCCGAGATCGGCAAATCCTCGGATCCCGAAGCCTCAGGCGACTGATCTACCCGACCACAGGAAAATACCAGCGCTGCAGCAAACAGTACCAACAGCCGGGAGAGTGTGAATTGGCGGTGAGCGCCTACTCGTCGCTTCAAACTATAGAGCGATGTGGGGGAGTGCTTTTTGAAACCGCGTCCGGAATCAGACATGAATAGCTTCCTGATGACATGTTCAATGGACAAGATATTGGGGCGCATTCTACAGTGGCTACCCGTGGCCGCTACAGAGGCACGTTAACGGAGGAGCGTAGCAGAGGTGCGCTAGCAGGAGCTGCTTTCACGGCTTGAGCCGGCCGTTGCGTTGCTCCTGAGCGGACAATCGGAAATGCCATTTTTAATACTGTATAAAAATACAGTATTATAGTGTGGTGTCTCTTTGGCTTTGTATTCGCTTTGAATTACTCCCGTTGGAGGCCCTACTCGCACAGCAGGGTCATACTGGCGATAGTGCGATCGTGGTTGCAACGCAGCGGCGCGTGCTGATGTGCAATGAACAAGCCAGCCTAGCCGGCGTACAACCCGAACAAAGCACCAGCACAGCGCAGGCATTGCTCGCAGGAAGTGAATACCGCGTATTCGAACGCTCGCAAGAAGCTGAAGCGTCACTGCTGGAGCAACTTAGCATTTGGGCTTACGGCCTATCGCCTCACCTGCAACGCTGGCAAGCCAATGCTTTGATGATCGAGATTGGCAGTTGCCTAAAATTACATCATGGCCTCGAGACATTATTGCGTCGTATCGAAACCGACATGCGCCTGCGCGGCCTAACCATCTGTACTGGCGTCGCAGAGACTCGGCATGCTGCCTGGCTACTGAGCCATGCCGAGCCCAGCACAGTGAGCCAACCCGAAGATCCTCTGGTCGAGCGTCTGGCGCGATTACCTCTTGAGCTCATCGCAGAAGATTTTCCTCAAGCGGTCAAACGGCTTGAAAAAGCCGGTATCAGACAGTTTCAGCATCTGCTGAGCCTCCCAATAACGGCTCTGGGCAAGCGCTGCGGTGAACCCTTTGCCGATTGGCTTAACCAGCTACAGGGCCATCGACAGGAACCGGCTGTGACCTATCAGCCTCCCGAGCATTTCGAAGACATGTTGTGGTTGGGTTTTGACGTTCAGAACCAGCAGGAGCTGTATCCGGCAATGAAACAGTTATTGGCACACTTCTGCCAATTTCTGGTCAACACGCAACTCACCAGCAACAGCATTGAATGGCGCTATTTGCCGTTACACCTCAAGCAGACATCGTCCGCGCCGTGCTCACCACGGGCAATAGGACAAAAAAAGGCGACCTCCTCCAACGCTGCCTTCACGATCTTCTCGGAAACCGCACAGCACAACGCAGATCTGTGGTTTGAGCTGTCATGCTTACAGCTCAAGAATCAATCCTTTCCCGAAGGCATTGAAGGCCTCTCTCTCGTCGTGACGCACTTACAAGAAGCGGCAGCAGCGCCCAAAGACTTATTCCATGCTGGCGTTCATCCGGCGTCACGGCACGAGCTGGTAGACCGGCTACGTAGCCGATTGGGATTACAGGCGGTGGGATATCTCGACTATCGCTACGAACATTTACCGGAAGAAGCTGTCATCGAAACCCAAACGCTTATTGCAGAACACAATAGCGATGACGCGCTATTTGGCCAGCGCCCTTTCTGGTTACTTCCGGCACCGCAACCCATTCACCAGGAAGCAGAACAGCTCTACTGGAATGGGCCATTAGACGTGTTGTATGGGCCCGAACGCATAGAAGACCAGTGGTGGAGTCATCCTGTCAGCCGGGATTATTACGTCGCCCAAACGCCAGAGAGACAACCGGTTTGGATCTACCAGGACCGCCACAACCGGCGTTGGTATTTACACGGCCTCTTCGCTTGAGGGCGGTCGCGCAGTCAGCGCGGAGGATGATCCAGCACGCGCTACTTAGCGCGTCGCTGACATCAGCTCGGGCTCATCCAGCCAAATCAGATCCTCTGATTCAAACCCCAAATCAGTGATGGTTTCCAGAAACTGCTCTCGCAAGGCCTCGCTCACCTGAGGGGTTCGAGCAAGAAACCAGAGGTAATTGCGATTGAAGCCGGAGACAAAGGCGTAGTCATAGTTCTCACCCAACTCAAACACAACGTAGCTGCCATAAAACGGACCAAAAAAGGAGACTTTCAGGTGTGCGACATCGGCAGATTGAACAAAACGCGCGATGCCCTCGGCCTCCCGCCACTCCCCCGCTTCACTATCAAAGCCTCGATTCAATACCGAAATCGTGTCATCAGGATTAACACCGTAAGTGGCGCTGACCTCGCTCAGACCATGCTCAAAACTGTGATCCAAGCGAGCAATTTCGTACCAGGTACCAAGGTAGCGGCTCTGATCAAACCCAGTGATCGGCTCGATGCCCTCAGGCACACCGGTACAAGCTGTTAGATAAAAGCAAAAAAAGCTTAGCAGTCCATATCGGATACGTTGTCGATTTCTCACTGCCTCGTTCTCCCCCGGTTTCTGTCTAAAACACGATTAATTGCTGACCTGACACGTTCCACACATCTCGTCTAGCCTAGCCTGACTGCACGAGTCTACGCTAATTCCGGCCCGCTCTTTTCAGTAGGGTGGGCAACTTGCTAGAATACTGTTTATTTATACAGTATTTTGTTGTGTACACCGAACTCCATTGCCTGAGCCATTACAGCTTTCTGCGTGGCGCCTCAGCTCCCGAAGAACTCGTCAGTCGGGCAGCGCGTTGTGGCTATCACGGCCTCGCCATTACAGATGAATGCTCCCTCGCAGGGGTGGTGAAGGCGCATGTTGCGGCCAAGGAACATCAGCTTAAGCTCATTATTGGCAGTGAATTGACGTTAACCGAAGGTATTCGATTAGTCACGCTGGTGCCTAACCGCGCAGCATATGGAGAATTATCGGGACTGATCAGTCGCGCCCGCCGTCGTACGGGGAAAGGGGAATACATCGTGAATCTGCGCGATGTGATCTTCCACCTCAAACGTTGCCTGCTCATCCTCCTGCCCGAAGACACTGACAATCAGAGCGTGCACCTTCAGCAACTGGCGAAGCGGTGCAAGGGCCGGGTGTGGATCGGTATCAGCCGGCTACTGGGCAACGATGAATGGCGACGTTTTAAGCATCGCTACCACATAGCGCAGACCCTTCAGGTGCCCATGGTCGCTTGCGGTGAGGTACAAATGCACAGCGCCAAGCGAAAAGCCCTTCACGACGTACTCACAGCCATCAGGACACAGACCCCCGTACAGCAACTGGGACATCGGCGGCTGATTAACAGCCAGCAACACCTGCGCACGCTGGACACACTCTGTTCGTTGTATTCGGAAACGCTCATTGCCGAAACACGGCATATTGCTGATCAATGCGAATTCAGTCTTGACGAGTTACGCTATGAATATCCGGAAGAAGTCATACCCTCTCACCACACAGCCAACGGTTACTTGCGACAGGAAGTCGCCGCCGGTGCCAAACAGCGCTGGCCAAACGGCGTGCCAGCGGCCGTCCAAACCAGGATTCATGAAGAACTCGACCTGATCACCGAGCTATCCTACGAATACTATTTCCTCACCGTTTATGACATCGTCCGCTTCGCCAAATCACGTCAGATCCTCTGTCAGGGCAGAGGGTCTGCCGCCAATTCTGTTGTGTGCTACTGCCTGCACATCACCGAGGTCTCCCCAGAGGAGGTATCGCTGCTGTTCGAACGATTCATTTCACGAGAGCGTGATGAACCACCCGACATCGATGTCGACTTCGAGCATGAGCGACGTGAAGAGGTCATCCAATACATCTACGAAAAATACACGCGCCGCCGTGCCGCATTAGCTGCAACCGTCATCACCTACCGGTCGCGTAGCGCCGTACGTGATGTCGGCAAGGCGATGGGATTCGACAGCCACTTTATCGATGAACTCGCAAACTCTCTGGCCTGGTGGAACCGGGAACGCGAGCTGACCAGCCGTTTTCAACAGCAAGGCATCGCTCGTTCGGGGCAAATCGCAGAGCACTTTATGGCTCGCGTGCAAGAAATACTCGGATTCCCACGGCATCTCTCTCAACATGTTGGCGGCTTTGTCATCAGCCGGGGACCGATCTCCAATTTAGTGCCAGTTGAAAACGCCAGCATGCCTGACCGAACCGTTATTCAGTGGGATAAAGACGACATCGAGGCATTGGGCTTACTCAAAGTCGACATCCTGGCGCTGGGCATGCTGTCTGCCATTCGTAAAACATTAGAAATGGTCAATCGCGACCATCCCAACATAGGCGCTATTCAAGATATTCCACGAGAAGATGCGGCAACGTACCGCATGCTGCAAAAAGCAGACTCATTGGGTGTTTTTCAGATTGAATCACGGGCGCAGATGTCCATGCTGCCGAGATTGAAGCCTGCCTGTTTTTACGATTTGGTCATCGAAATCGCCATCGTTCGACCCGGTCCGATTCAGGGCGATATGGTTCACCCCTATCTACGGCGAAAAGCCGGCTTGGAAGCCACCAGCTACCCCAACAACGACATTGAATCCGTATTGTCACGGACACTGGGTGTGCCCATCTTCCAGGAGCAAGTTATTCGTCTGGCCATGGTCGCTGCGGGGTTCACTGGCGGTGAAGCTGATGCACTGCGGCGAGCCATCAGCAACTGGGGCAAGAACAGCAAGCTTCTCACTTTCGAGCACAAACTCAAACAAGGCATGATCAATAAAGGCTATTCAGCCGATTTTGCCGACCGCCTGTTCAATCAGATCAAGGGATTCGGTGGCTATGGGTTTCCAGAGTCACACTCCGCCAGTTTTGCCTTGCTGGCCTATGTCTCCGCTTGGCTCAAGTGTCATCACCCTGCGGCATTTTATGTTGGACTGCTGAACAGCCAGCCCATGGGGTTCTATTCTCCCTCGCAGCTCATTCAAGATGCGCAACGGCATCACATCATGGTCTTGCCGGTTGATGTGAATCACAGTGGCTGGGACCACCAAATACTCTCCCAGGAAACACATCAGCAACCACCAATAAGGCTAGGACTAAGGCTTGTCAAAGGCCTGAGCGAGTCAGCAGGGCAATGCATTCAGGCGGCACAATATATTAGACCATTTACCGATATCGCCGACTTACGCAGGCGCGCCGGTCTCGACCGCGGCAACATGGAAGCACTCGCCGCCGCTGACGCACTCTCAAGCATAAGCGGCAATCGTTATCAGTCTCACTGGCAAACCATGGCACTGGAAGAGCATCGCCCTTTGCTACCAGCTGATACCGGGCTACGCCATCAAACTAGCCAGGAGACCACGATGGCAACACCTGCCCTCGCAGAGGATGTCATCGCTGATTACCAAAGCACAGGGCTCACGCTACGCGCGCATCCTCTGGCCCTACTTCGACAGCAGTACCCTTTTAATCGCTGCCGACAACAAACCGAATTAGCCGGTCTGGGCAATCGCCGTTTTACCCGCGTGGCAGGATTAGTGACCTGCCGACAGCGTCCTGGAACGGCATCGGGGGTCGTTTTCCTGACGTTGGAAGACGAAACAGGCAACATTAACGTCGTTGTCTGGCCTGCAGTACAGGACCGTTACCGACAAAGCCTGATGACTGCGCAGTTACTGCTGGTCAAGGGCACCGTTGAATCACGAGAAGGCGTTATTCACGTTATCGCCAGTACGCTAGAGGACTGTAGCGGCCATCTCACCGCGCTGACGGTTCAGTCCCGAGATTTCCACTGAAAACAGACCGACCCACCGCGCTTGTTACACGGCTTACACGGCACTTTTAGCGTTGCACGTTTAACGTCTCACTTCCGGAATCCCGCCAAACTTCATCGCATACGGGATATCGGAACAGTCGTAAAAATTTGAGCGTCACAGAGGGCATGACTGACGGTCAACGGGCACGACGAAAACGACGCTGATAGGGCGAGCCGCAGGGGCTATTCCGCCTCGGAGCGCACCTCTGCCTGCAACCACCCACCCGACTCTTCCCGCAGGTGGAATTCGATAGGCCGACAGCACACCTGACAGTCCTCGATGTAATCCACACCCACATCTTCAGGGTTGAGCAACACATCGATGGACTCACCACAGTACGGACAATAGATGCTACTTTCCTGCAGGCCCGGAGCGTTCATAGTGCTTCAGCTGGCTTCCTGAAGCTCCGCAACCTTAGCCGCGGCTGCCGCTGTTCCGAAGTTTAGCACTTCATCCACGATCGGCTCGTCACGGAACATCTTGCGATCTTTGCGGTAATTCTGTGGGTTCATCCAGGGCATTTCGTCTCCCTGTTTCGGGAATCGATGCATCACTCTCTGCATATAGCCCGCAGAAAAGTCATCGATCCAGAAACGCTGGGTCATGGAATCCGCAAGCTCATCGGCAATTCGTGGTGTGACGGTCGTCGCACCCTCCTGCCGCATGTGATTCAAAAGACGACACATCCAGTTAGCAATCAAATCGGCACGCAGTGTCCAGGATGCGTTGATGTAACCAAAGGTATGCACCATGTTCGGCACGTTAGAGCACATCATACCTTTGTATGTCCATTCATTGGCGAAATCGATCGCCTCACCGTCGAGGGTAAATTCGGCGCCGCCCAGAATGACCAGCTCCAGGCCTGTCGCACAGACGATAATGTCGGCGTCGAGATGCTCACCCGACATTAACTGAAAACCCGAGGGAGTGATCTTTTCAATGTGGTCCGTCACCACCGAGGCCTTGCCGGATTGGATGGCACGAAACAAATCGTCATCGGGCACGAGGCAAAGCCGCTGGTCCCATGGGTTATAGCGGGGCGTGAAGTGCTTGTCGACATCGACCAGCTCGCCAATTTCCTCGCGCACCTTCTTCAACAAGGAGCGCTTGAGAACGCCTGGGGCGACACGGCTCAATTGATACATCCACTGCTGCCAAACCGTATTTCTCCACCTGACAAGGTCATAGGCCAATTTGGGCGGCAATCGCTTACGAAGCCAATTAGCCAGACCATCAACTGATGGCCTCGAGACAACATAAGTGGGGGAGCGCTGTAGCATCGTCACGTGGGCAGCCTGTCTCGACATGTTGGGCACCAACGTCATCGCCGTCGCCCCAGAGCCAATGACCACGACTTTCTTGCCTGCATGATCCAGATCTTCTGGCCAGAACTGCGGGTGCACCCACTCTCCGTCGAAAGAGGCTTTCCCCTCAAATTCAGGCTCGTAGCCTTGGTCATAGCTGTAGTAGCCAGCGCACATCATAAGGAAACCACACCGATAACGGCGCACGCCATCGGGCGTGTCGACAGTCAGCTCCCATTGGCCGCGCTCACTGCACCAATCTGCCGCCACGAGTTTCTGACTGAAGCGAATACGCTCACGAATGCGATATTCATCTGCAGTCTCATTCACATAGCTGAGGATAGACGGGCCGTCGGCGATACTCTTCTCTGCCTCCCAAGGTTTGAAGTCGTAGCCAAGCGTATGCATATCGCTGTCCGAGCGAATCCCGGGATAGCGAAATAGATCCCAAGTGCCGCCGATCGCCTCGCGACGCTCAAGCAAAATGAAGTTCCGATCGGGGCAGTCACGTTGCAAACGCACCGCGGTACCAATGCCCGAGAGGCCGGCTCCGATGATGATCACATCGAAAGACTCGGCATCTATATTTTGAATCGCAGGAATATCGACTGTTGAATTCATTTGTCTGCCCTCCGGCAGCGCAGGCCACATGGATAGAAACGCAGCGGTTCACTGCTGCGAAGGCGGACGCGTGCCGATTTAATCGCATTCCACTTTACACGGTTTTCATAACACCCGTGGCACGCGTCACGCCCGCATCGATCCGCTGGCTGTGGAACTATTCGTGACGGCGACCCTTATTGGCGGCGATGCGTAATCTGAGGGCGTTGAGCTTGATGAACCCTTCAGCATCAGCCTGATCGTAAGCACCATCGTCGGCCTCAAAGGTCGCGATATTTTCATCGAAAAGGGAGTTGCTGGAACGCCTGCCTGTCACGGTCACATTGCCTTTGTATAGCGCCACACGGACTTCGCCATTGACGACTGTTTGCGTCTGGTCTATCGCGGCCTGCAACGCATGGCGTTCGGGAGACCACCAGTATCCGTTGTAAATCAATTTGGCATATCGGGGCATCAGCTCATCCTTCAGATGCGCAACTTCCCGGTCTAGCGTGATCGACTCAATAGCGCGGTGCGCACGCAGCAGAATACTGCCGCCTGGTGTCTCGTAGCATCCCCGCGACTTCATCCCCACGTAACGGTTCTCAACGATATCTGCTCGACCGATACCGTTGACACCGCCGCGCTGATTCAGCTTAGCCAGTACCGCAGCGGGAGACAGCGGCTTACCATCTATCGCCACCACGTCCCCCTTCTCAAACGTCAGGGTCAGCTCCTCTGCCTGGTTGGGCGCAGCCTCTGGGCTCACCGTCCACCGCCACATATCCTCCTCGGGCGGCACCCAAGGATCCTCGAGTACATCTCCTTCATAGGAAATATGAAGTAAGTTGGCGTCCATCGAGTAGGGTGATTTTTTCTGCGCCTTGGCAAAATCAACGGCGATATCGTGTTGTTCACAATACGCCATAAGCGATTCCCTAGAGTTAAGATCCCACTCCCGCCAAGGCGCGATCACCTGAATGCCGGGTTTCAACGCATAAGCCCCCAGCTCAAACCGGACCTGATCATTGCCTTTACCGGTAGCACCGTGCGCAATCGCATCAGCACCGGTATCGGTAGCGATTTCGACCAGCCGCTGCGCAATCAAAGGCCGCGCAATCGATGTGCCGAGCAAGTATTCGCCCTCGTATACCGTATTGGCTCGAAACATGGGAAATACGAAATCTTTGACGAAGCGCTCCTGCAAGTCTTCGATATATATTTCGTTGACGCCTAGGGCCTCTGCCTTCGCGCGAGCAGGCTCCACCTCCTCCCCCTGACCAATGTCAGCCGTAAAGGTCACAACTTCGCATTGATAGGTTTCCTGGAGCCATCGCACGATGACGGAGGTGTCTAACCCGCCAGAATATGCCAGTACGACTTTATCGACCGATGCCATAACGCTGCCTCAAAAAAAGAGGGACAGTAGTGTACGTCCGCGACACGGCTTTCGCCACCAAAGCTCCGCGATGAGCGAGCTCTGCTACACTGCACGCGTTTCAATCGCGGCGCCAACATGACCTCGCTCACCATGACATTGCCGGACGACTGGCACATCCACCTGCGCGATGGATCGGCGCTGGCCATTACCGTACCCGATATCGCCGGTTGGGCAGGACGCGCCATTGTCATGCCCAATCTCACGCCGCCCGTGCTTACTGTCGATGACGCTCTGGCCTACCGAGATCGTATTCTGGCCCACGTACCCGCAGGCCAGTCTTTCGAGCCGCTCATGACGCTGTATCTGACAGACGATACCTGCGCGTCGATTATCGCCGATGCCGCCGCCTCGCCCCATGTGCATGGTGTCAAACTTTACCCCGCCGGAGCCACCACCAACTCCGACGCAGGCGTTACCGGTCTGGAAGCGCTCTACCCCGTCATCGAGGCGATGCAAGCGCACGACCTAACACTCCTGATCCATGGGGAAGTCACCGACCACAGCGTTGACATCTTTGATCGCGAAAAAGTCTTTATTGACACTGCATTGGTCCCACTGACCGAAGCGTTTCCCGACTTGCGCGTCGTGCTCGAGCACATCACCACTGCCGACGCAGTCCAGTTTGTCGAAACCGCGGGTGATAACGTCGCGGCTACGGTGACCGCTCATCACCTGCTCTACAACCGCAATGATATGCTGGTGGGCGGTATCAAACCTCATCTCTTCTGCCTGCCTGTACTCAAACGAGATCGACACCAAACGGCTCTGCGCGCTGCAGTCACGTCGGGAAATCCACGTTTCTTTCTCGGCACCGATTCGGCACCGCATGCGCAAGGCGAAAAAGAATCCAGCTGCGGCTGCGCAGGCTGCTATACCGCACACGCGGCATTACCTTTGTATGCAGAGGTGTTCGAGGAAGAAAATGCCCTCGATCGTCTCGAGGCTTTTGCCAGCTTCCACGGCCCAGACTTCTATCGGCTTCCCCGTAATTCAAGATCCATCACGCTGAGCCGGACATGTCAGACCATTCCAGACGACTTCCCTCTGGGTGGAGACAGGTTGATCCCCATCCGGGCGGGCGAGACTGTCGCGTGGACGGCGCACAACGTCACCTGATGTCAGAGAGTGAAGTCACGCACATGAAGGACCGCTTCCGCGGTTTTTTACCCGTCGTAGTCGACATCGAGACAAGCGGTTTCAATTGCCAAACCGACGCCATCCTCGAAATCGCCATGACCACGCTGACGATGGACGACGCGGGGTTGCTGACCGTTGATGAAACCCACAGCCGCAACGTCGAACCCTTCGAGGGCGCGAATCTAGACCCTTCGGCACTTGAGTTCACAGGCATCGATCCCGAGAGTCCTCTGCGCGGCGCGGTCCCTGAGGACATCGCATTAGGAGAGCTATTCGGAGTCGTTCGCCAAGCGGTGAAAACCCATCACTGCAACCGAGCGATCTTAGTTGGCCATAACGCGCATTTCGACGCGGGATTTCTCAACGTCGCGACTGAAAGACTGGGACTAAAGCGCAATCCGTTCCACCCGTTCTCGCACTTCGACACGGCAACGCTCGCAGGCCTTGCATACGGTCACACGGTGCTCGCGCGCGCCTGCTCACTTGCGGGCATCCCCTTTGATAACCGGGAAGCCCACTCCGCGCATTATGACGCGTCCAAAACCGCAGAGCTTTTTTGCCTTATCGTGAATCGTTGGCAGTCGCTTGGAGGTTGGTTTCCAACGGCGCCGGCTGAGGACCCCGAATAACCCTCCCCGGACAGTCACCTGTCTTTGCGCCGTGACGAAACGTTACACGGCCCGATTTGATCGTAAAGTCGTACCCATCAGCGGTCTGTAACAACCGGCGGCCGCCAGCAGGCAGATCAAAAGCGACTGTCGGCAGGTTCAGTGACAGCGACGCCATATCGATGATATTGATATCTGCCATCAAGCCGGGCGCCAGTCTGCCGCGGTCCTCCAACCCATAGAGCGACGCCGTATCCTGACACTGCCGTTTGATAGCATGCTCCAGTGGCAGACGCGTCCCCTCTCGGTCTCGCACCCAGTGCTGCAACATGAATGTTGTCGCCGCCGCATCACAGATGGTGCCGCAATGGGCGCCGCCGTCAGACAGCGAGTTGACGCAATCATCCGAGAACAGCGCGCTCTCAAGAAAATCTAGGTTGCCGTTGGCATAGTTTAGGAGCGGGAAGTAGATCATGCCGGTGCCACCATCGCGCATCATGAAGTCGTACACGTGCTCCTCCGGCGTGACGCCTGCGACCTCGGCGCGCCGCTCGATGGACTGCTCAGCACTGGGTTCATAGTTGAAACCCGGCAGCATTTCGTACTGCATCGAAAAAGCGCTTTCCATCAGATCGGCAATCAGTTGCAAATCCGATCCAATCGGTTCGCCTTTCTCGGCAAGCAGCCTGCCGCGGAAATCGGAATCCTGCAGCCGTTCCCACTGCTCCGACCACGGTTTATCCGCAATAGCTTTCCAGCTCGGTCGCTGAGAGAAGGGGTGGAAAGTGGCACGCCATCCAAGAATCAGACCCGTGCCGCGCATGGAAATCTGGGCCACGATGTTGGCGCCACGCGCGTTCTGATCCCGCATCGCCTGCAGTTGTCCCGCGAACGGCAGCTGCTTGATGGGGGACTCAAGCGCAGTAAAGGTCACGGGGGCACCGGTCTCACGACTCAGATCACCCATCCACTCGAACTCGTTCCACTCGGGCAGGAGATCGCTGGCGATCTCAAATACACCATGGCCTGCCCGCTTGAGTGCGCGGCCAATCCCGAGCAGTTCCTCCTCGGTCGCGGTTGTACCGGGTACCAGTTCGCCATCAATCGACTTGTGCAGCACCGTCCTGGATGTCGAAAAGCCCAGCGCACCGGCATTCAGTCCTTCCTCGACAATAGCCGACATTCGGGCGATCTCAGTATCAGTCGGCGCCTCATTGGCCGCTCCTCGATCACCCATGACGTAGGCACGCACCGCGCCGTGGGGCACTTGCGCAGCCACATCCACCGTTCGGTCCAATTTCTCCAGAGCATCCAGATACTCGGGAAAAGACTCCCAATCCCAGGTCATTCCCTCGGTCAGGGCGCTCCCGGGAATATCTTCAACGCCTTCCATCAAACCGACCAACCACTCCTGACGGTCGAGCGCGGCGGGCGCAAAACCGACACCGCAATTGCCCATTACAACTGTGGTCACACCATGCCATGACGAGGGTGCCATTTCCGAATCCCACGTCGCCTGACCATCATAATGAGTATGAATATCGACAAAACCCGGGGTCACCACGCGACCCGTTGCATCGATTTCTTCTGCAGCGGCCTCGGGCAAATTCCCCATCGCAACAATGCGATCACCGACGACGCCGACATCCATGACCCGCCCCGGTGCTCCGCTTCCATCAACGACCAAGCCACCAGAAATTTTTAGGTCATACATGATTGGTCTCCGTGTTCTGCAGGCACATTCTATGCCCCTATCCCGTTTGAGTGTGTCCCGTTTAAATCAGTCCCGCTTGAATGGGTCTCGTTTAAACGAGTCCTGTCTTGGATAAGCTCTGTCCGGCATAAGTCCCGTCCCAGACGAGTCCCGCCCAGAATAATCCGAGCAGTCAGCTCGTTAACCGCCGCCCTCTCCGCTCAGCTCGGCGAGTATCTTATCCATTTCCTCCAATAATTGTTGCGCAGTCTCCGACCCCTGAAGCGAGTACTTAATCTCCTCATCGATAGGCAGCAACTGCGCCAACTGCGCGCCTACGGACCACGCGTTGCCAGGATCATGCTGTAACTGCAAGCGCTTGATTTGCGGGTGTCGCAGCAGACCCATCAGCACCTCCGACAAGCCCTCAAATTCGTCTGGCATAGGCGTTGGATCGGGCAATGGCAGCATCTCAACCTGCGCTTTGATCAGGCCATCGGGTTCACGCCACACCGACTGCACGTCAAATCGCTCCTGCCCCTCGATTACGATGCCCAGCAATCCGTTGGGCAATTGATCCCAGTCGACAATCCGCGCAAAGGTGCCGTAATCACCAATGTTCGGCGTGTCGATGGCACCACCCGACACCTCGGAACCCTGCTTGAGCCACACAACGCCAAAACCAGTCTGCTCGCGCATGCACCGTGCGACGAGACCGAGGTAGCGTTGTTCAAAAATCTGCAAGGACATCCGGCCCCAAGGCATCAATATAGAAGACAAGGGGAAAAGAGCGATTTCATTCGTATTAGACACGGGACGTTGCAGTCTCCATCAAATTGAGTAGTGCAAGAGCCTCATCTCGGCTATCACCACACACAGCAGGCTCAGGCAGAAACTGCGTGCAGACATAGGGCCGACGAGGATCGCCAAACAGCCCGCATCCCCTGTTGGGTGTGAGGTGCACACAGGCGAGCCCCGCGGGTTTTCCAGAAGGCATCCCGAAAAAACTCTCGGAAATAGACGGCGCGACGCAACAGGCGCCGCAATCGGTGCGACATTGCATCAGTCTGCGCCGGGCCCAAACGGCCTGAACATCAAGATGAGCTTGGGCAACAAGAGCAAGGCGCCCGCCACCGCTGCAATCATGGCGACCACGGTCAGCACCCCGAAGTAGAGGCTCGGCGTAAAGTTGGACAGCGTAAGCATCGCAAAGCCGACGACCACAGTGAGTGTGGTGTAGTACATCGCTCTGCCGATGCTGCCGTGACTGCGCAACATGGCCGCCCGATAATCAAGATCCACGGCAATCTCGTCTCGGAATCGATGCAGATAGTGAATGCAGTCGTCGACACCAATCCCAACCACGATCGCCGCAATGGTGATGGTCATGATGTCGAGTGGTATACCGGCCAACCCCATCAAACCCAACACTAACCCTGCGGCGAGTACGTTCGGAGCCAATGCCAAGAGCGCGATAGAGAGTGAGCGAAACAGCACCCAAAACATCAATCCAATGGCCACAAATACGGCGCCCAAGGTCATGATCTGAGATTGAAACAGACTCTGTAAGACGTTGTTATACAGCACCAGTAAGGAAGTGAAATGAAGGCGCTCGGGTTCGATGCCGGTGTTGTCGAGGATCTCTTCCCGTAGTTCCTTTAGATAGACATCGCGGCGGAGCGCCTCGCTGGTTTCCATGACACGGACGCTTAAGCGGGCCTCTTGGTCCCGGGCTGAGTAGTAGGGAGACAACAGAGCGTTGTTCACGTCAGCCGGCAGACTGTTTTCCACCAGAGCCAGTTCAACCCCGCCCAGTTTGCCGCCATACAGTCCGTCCATCACCTCGAAGGCAGTCGAGAGAGACAGCACTTTGCCCGACTCCTCTCGGCGCTCAATAATTTGATGCACCTCATCGACCAGTTGCCGACCAGGCACCGAGAACCAATAGCCGGTCTGCTCGGTATCTTCAGAGCCAAAGCCGAAATCGATGCCAAAGGCGTCATCGAAGAATCCGTCCTCATCGCCCCAGTCGTCGTCATCCGAAACCTCAACCGTGGCTGCACCCGTTGCCTCGGATTCGATTGGTGCAGACAATATGACGTCCAGGGGGATGGTTCCGCCAAGCCGTGCATCCAGAAGCTCCATACCCTGGTAAATCTCGGTATGTTTCTTGAAGTAATCGATGAAACGATTTTCGACCTCAAGCGCTCGGATCCCCACTACCGACAGACCGATCAAAACCAATGTGGCACCTAGAACCGATGCACCGTGGTGCTGCACCACGCCTGCAAAACGTGCGGTAAAGGGTTTATCTTGCTGCTGTGTCGCCGGCGCTGCCCCGTCCGGGATGAGCGCCATTAGCGCGGGCACCACTGTGAACGCAGAACAAAAGCCGAGCACAATGCCCGTGGTCATCATCCAGCCAAAATCAATCACCGGTTGCAGTCCAGCAACGACGAGCGACGCGAACGCGACAATGGTGGTCATCGCGGTATACAGGCAGGGGACCAACATCAATCTGGCGGCATTGGCCGACAGGACCGTTCGGGAAACCGCGGGATCAAACCGCCACAGCTCGCGATACCTCACCACTAGGTGGATTGAGAGCGAGAGGGTTACGATCAATAGCACCGCGACAGAATTAGATGAGATCACTGTCATGCGCCAATCCGCGCCGCCAAGCACCCCCAGTAGGAGCGCCGCCGTCGCGCTGCAGGTAAAGAGCGGAATGAACACCCATTTGAAGGACCTGAAAATCAGCCACAACACGCACGCCATCACCAACAGGATTGCCGTACCAAAGGTCACCAAATCGGAACGCACAAACGCAATCATATCGGCGGCAATCATCGGCACACCGCCGACGAAAATGTCCGCATAGGGCCTAAACCGGTCCGCGATAGCCCGCACTGCCGCCACCATCTGATCACGCTTTCCGCCGATTCTGGCCAGTGCTTCGTCATACTCCGCTTCTACCCGCAACAGCCGATCCTGACCGGCCCCATCAAGTTCTCCCGCGCGCTCGAGGTCTCTGAGGGTTTCCCGCTCGTCAAGCAGTGCCTCCGCCTCGCGATCTGCAAATAACGAAACCTGTACCGCGGTCAGGTCACCCCGCTCACTGACCAGAAGATTTCGGTAAATCGGACTCGTGGTGAGTTCCGTGAGCGCAAGCGAACGATCCACCTCGGGGTCACGCAGATTGGGCATGCTGTCAGCGCGAGCGAGATCCGTCAGTGATAGCGGCGGGCTCTCCAACAAAGGGACATCCAATAGCGTGGTCACCCCAGCCACGCCATCAATCCGCGCCAGCTCGTCAGCCATAGCCGCCAGCGGCTCAAGTGAATCCGGCGACAACAGCGGCACACCGGGTTCCCAAGTCAGTATCAAGAATTCATCGCCACTATATTTTTCTGCTGACTCACGGAAGTAAGCGAGATCCGGATCTCCCTGCAGTAAAAGTGAGTCGGAGGAGGCGTCCAACCGAATCTTCGGCAACTGCGCCAGCGCGGCAGCCAGAATCAGGCTGTACGCGAGCAGCACCAAACCGGGACGTCTCAGCATGGCATTAAAGAATCCAGAACCCATGCCTACCGCTCCGACAGCGCTGTTAGCAGGCGCCCGTGGATACCCTCAAAGCCGCCATTACTCATCACCACAATACTGTCTCCGGAATGTGCCATTGCAGCCGCGCGCTCAATCATCGCCGTGACGCTTGAGAAAACCTCCTGCCCTGCCGCAGAACCGACAGTATGACCCAAATTCCAATCCAGCCCCGGTGGTTCATACCAGAAGACACAGTCGGCATCCGCGGCACTGAGTGCAAATTGCTCCTTATGCTCTCCAGAGCGCATGGTGTTGGAACGAGGTTCAATCAACGCAATCACCCGGCCTGATGTCGGTTGTGCCCGCATCGCCGCCAGTGTTGCCTGAATCGCTGTGGGGTGATGCGCGAAATCATCGTAGACCGAGATCCCCGCTGGTCGCCCCAATAGTTCGAGACGCCGCTTGACCCCCTTAAATGAGGCAAGTGCTGCGACCGCGTCACCGAGTGGCACGCCAACATGCCCGGCCGCGGCGATCGCCGCCGTTGCGTTTGCGGCATTGTGCTCGCCGAGCATCGGCCACTGCAAGATCTCACCCTCGCCTTCAGGAGAACGAATTTCCCATACGGTGCCCTGTGCTCCACCCCGATCGCCAATCGCACCCTCGACTGGTAGCGGACGCCAACACCAACCCCATGACGAGGCACCATCCAAGGCCGCTGGCGCCAACGGCGTGACAGCCGTCCAGCATCCGCGATTAAGGACCCGTTGTATCGCCTCACCTGGCCCGCAAAAAATATGGCCTGTTCCCGGCACGCAGCGCACGAGATGATGAAACTGGGTTTCAATAGCAGTGAGATCAGGAAAGATATCTGCGTGGTCAAACTCGATGTTGTTAATCACCAAGGTGCTTGGCCGGTAGTGCACAAACTTCGACCGCTTGTCGAAAAAAGCCGAGTCGTACTCATCAGCCTCAACCACAAAATAGCGACCCTTGCCTAGGCGAGCTGACACCCCGAAGTTACCGGGGACACCACCAATCAAAAATCCGGGCGCCATCCCAGCGTGGTCCAGAATCCACGTCAGCATGCTCGCCGTACTGGTCTTTCCGTGGGTGCCCGATACGGCAAGGACCCACTTGTCTCGCAAAATATGTCGCCCCAACCACTCGGGACCGGATGTGTAATGCAGCGCCTGATCGAGCATCGCTTCCACAACCGGCTGGCCCCGGGACAGAGCATTCCCGACCACAACACAATCAGGCCTCGTATCGAGCTGCTCCGCCCCGTACCCGTCGACCAAGGCAATCCCGCTATCCGCCAGCTGCGTGCTCATCGGCGGGTAGATATTGCGATCCGACCCCGTGACGCGGAAACCGACCTCTCTCGCCAGTAGCGCCAAGCCCCCCATAAAGGTGCCGCAAATACCAAGGATATGGATGTGATGTGACAAGTCGATTCTCCGCGTGATCTGAGATTATCACGAGGGTTTGCCATTGTGCGCTTCCAAGTCTACGGTACGCACTCCGCAACCTCGCAGTCACGTCACATCATGAGCCCACGCAACCTGTTTTACGCCCAGTCTGGTGGCGTTACGCCGGTCATTAATGCCTCCGCAGCGGGTGTCATCCAAACCGCGCGACAGCATCCTCGCCAGATTGGAAAAGTATTGGCGGGTAAGAACGGGATTGTCGGTGCCTTAAGAGAAGAGCTCATCGATACAGCGAAGGAAACCCGTCAAGCTCTGGAAGGGCTGATGAGTACTCCTGGCGGCGCCTTCGGCTCGTGCCGCTACAAGCTGAAAAGCCTCGACGAAAACCGCGCCGAATACGAGCGGCTCATTGACGTATTCCGTGCTCATAACATCGGTTACTTTCTCTATAACGGCGGCGGCGATTCCGCCGATACCTGCCTCAAGGTGTCACAAATCAGCGCGCAAATGGGCTACCCCATCCAAGCCATTCATATACCGAAAACCATTGATAACGACCTACCCCTGACAGACAACTGTCCGGGCTTCGGCTCGGTCGCCAAATATGTGGCCATCTCCACTCGTGAAGCAGCGCTCGATATCGAGTCAATGTGTGCGACATCGACCAAAGTGTTTGTCCTAGAGGTCATGGGTCGCCACGCAGGATGGATCGCGGGCGCCAGTGCGCTCGCTGCAGCGCAGCGTGGAGAGGCACCGCACGTCATCCTTTTCCCGGAAATCGCATTCGATCAACAGCGCTTTATCGACAAAGTCAGGCACAGCGTCGACCGCCACGGATATTGCGTTGTGGTTGCCTCGGAAGGAACCAGCACAGCCGATGGCCGTTTACTCTCTGATCAGGGGGAGCGAGACGCCTTTGGCCACACACAGCTAGGAGGGCTAGCACCTATACTGGCCGATATGGTGAAGGAGCACCTTGGCTATAAGTACCACTGGGCCGTTGCGGACTATCTGCAACGAGCGGCGCGACACATCGCCAGCCAAACGGACGTGGATCAGGCATTCGCCTTGGGCAAGGCCGCAGTGGAGCTCGCCATCAGCGGTGCTAACGCTGTGATGCCCACCATCGAACGCCGGTCAACAAAACCCTATCGCTGGCGCATTGGCGAGGCGCCTTTGCAGCGAATAGCGAATCGAGAGAAAAAAATGCCGCGTCGATTCATATCCAAAGATGGCTTTGGCGTGACAGCGGCAGGCAGAGCGTACTTCGAACCGTTGATTGCAGGGGAGGCCTACCCCGCGTATCAAAAAGGCATGCCCCTCTATACCCGCTTGAAGAAAGTCTTAGTCCCAAAGCGTTGCAGGCCTTGGAGGGACTAAACCTCGCACCGCGGCTTATCGCCAAGTACGATTCAAACCATCGTCATTCGATGATGACGTATCGCTGCATGACATCGTCGCCAATAGGCGACAGCACGCTCAGCATCGCGAGCGGCTCATGCGCCTCACCCTCTGTGTCGGGCAACCCTGTCCAAAGCGGCATTAATGACTCCAGCGACACCAGCGCCGGATAACGCCCTGCAACGGTACGATAGCTGATGTGCCATGGCTCTGGCGCGACTCCGCCTCTGTCCTGGTCGTAGGGTTTAAAGAAGCCCTCGGCGTCATCCGCCGCGATGCGGGCGTCGAGCCATTGGGTCATCTCTTCAAACACACCACCCGGACCGTACTCGGCACCGGTCAGAGAGAGCGTGTAATGAGGATCCACCGCCGCCGCGTCCCAAATGTCCAGGTCGGTTCCCCAGTGGTGCCTCGAGGTACCCGGTAGCGCTGAAAACCGCAGAATTGCCTCCAGCCATTGTTCGTCCGTCAGCATATTTCGATTGAGGCTATCACCCTGGTCATTTAGGACGCCACGTTGCCCGAGCCACTTTTCGTTGATAATGCGCGTTTGGCGGTCGTAACTGCGAAACGCCGATGCGATCCGCATATCGAAACCCGCTTTAGCGGCCCGCTCCGATAATTTCAGAAATGCCCTTGCCGCCTCTGAATCGACCAGCACACCCTTGGACAACAGCGTGAAAGATTCTGCGTGCAAGCCATGTGCGATGAGGGCGCGGTGCATCTAGGGAGACCCCAATTGAATCGTCTCTCGAGGATAGATGCCACGGGGGCTGATGTCATTGATAAGCGTGAAGACCTTCAGCCCAGCGTCAATCGCCACCGAGAGTTGCCACGCATACTCGGGATCAATATCTGCCGCCGCGCCCACATGGTGGATACCAGCGTGTAACACACAAAACACCAACGCAGCGCGGTGGCCCAACGTCATCATGTTCATCAATTCGCGCAGATGCTTGGTCGTTCGAAGACTTCTCACGTCAGGAAAAGCGCCTGTGGATGCTCCCTGATACAGGGTCACCGCCTTCACTTCGACGTAGACGCCCTGATCTGAGCCCAGAAAAAAATCCGCGCGGGATGAGCTGCCTATGGGCACCTCCCGCCTGATCGGAGTGTGCTTTGCCCGGAGCGTTGGGAAAATTCCTTGCCCTAGGGCCTCTTTTACTACTCTGTTGGCGCGCGCAGAGTGCACGCAGGCAAGACCAGCGCCGGTTTCAACCAACTCCCAGGTCCACGACAACTTCCTGCGAGGATTATTGTGGTGCGATAGCCAGATTGAGGCCCCCTCGTCACAACATCCGGGCATTGCTCCCGTATTTGGGCAATGCACGACGTCAGTCCCTTGATCCTCTAACCACTCGACATCGACCAAAAATCGCTTATAGCGCCGGACCAGCCGGGCCTTTGTGAGCGCTGGAAAATCCACGAAATTTCGTCCTTAGGGGCAGATAGCATCCCGACGGTGCCTTAGAGCCAGATGAGCTGGATATCCCCAAATCAACGCTAGCACGGACCCCAGAAGTCTGATAATTTCCCGTGCCCGATCAGTCTCTGCAGTCGCCACCGGGACACTTTAAGAGGAATTACATCATCATGGCCAGTCGAAAAACCGCAGCCAAGAAAGCGCCCGCAAGGAAGAAGGCACTCGCTAAGAAA
>CACOYM010000006.1 GCA_902631395.1 Halieaceae bacterium
CATCCTTTACTACTACTACCCAGAAATGAAAGTGTAATGGCCTGCCCGGCTATTCTTGCATAAGGTGCACATAAGGAATCTAACTTTTTTTGGGGGGGAAATGCGATACATCGGCTACATTATTTTGGGAGCCTTATTACTCGGGTTGAGTGCATTTGGTGCTCTATGGTTAAGCGCTTATTCATCACTGGATCAGAGTTTTTCGCACAGTAAAGACTCGTCAAAATTACCGGTTTTCGATCGAATCTCGAGCGATGGCTTAGTCCGCCTTAAAACAGATCGCGGAGAATTTCGCGCCAGAGTAGCTGGCTTCGAGGCTGGCGAGAATCGGGAGCTAGTCATATTACTTCACGGGTTCCCAGTTACTTCGGCAATGTGGATTGACCTCATTCCGGCCTTGGCAAGCGCTGGTTACCAAGTAATTGCGTTTGATCAGCGAGGTTACAGTCCGCAGGTTCGACCCCCAGATCTTAATGACTATCAAATCTCTGAAATGGTCGCTGATCTCCTAACTGTCGCAGATCTCGCTGGGTCAGAGAGGTTTCATCTTGTTGGGCACGATTGGGGAGCGGCAGTCGGGTGGGCTGCGGTGATTGAGAATCCCAGCAGAATTATTAGCTGGGCACCTATGTCAATAGCTCATCCCGCAGCTTTTGGCGCTGCCTTGCAAAACGATCCTGAGCAGCAATCGAAAAGCAGGTATTTCGCTTTCTTCGTGACTCCAATGATCCCTGAAATCTTCTTCAGCTTTAACGACTTTCAAATGCTTAAGGCACTATTTGGGAACATGCGATCTGAAAAAGTAAGGGAGTACATAAAAGTTTTCAGTGAACCGGGCGCAATAAGCGCAGGTTTGAACTGGTATCGCGCAGCGTTCCTTCATTCAGAGCTAAATCAAGCCGTTCGACCAACACGTGATAACGAGGTAACCGTCCCAACGCTTTTTATATGGGGCAATCAAGATGAAGCCGTAGGTAGGCGCGGAACGGAGCTCATGGCGGACTATATGAAAGGGCCTTACTCTACAATTGAGCTAGATGCCGGGCATTGGCTGCTGACGGATTTTCCAGTCGAGGTTGAGCGGCTCGTTTTAACGCATCTGCAGAGCTATTAGCTGTATTCAGCTGATGCCTCGAGGCCTTTACATAGACCTACTTATAAGGGTTATCTCTCCATGCATCTAATCCGAAATTTGGTGGCTTACGGCGTAACTTTAGTCGGAGCAGGCGTGAAGCGAGTGAGGGGGCCCAAGCGAGGAGCGAACTGCCAATATGATTGTGATGGTTACCGCGCGTATGATCACAGGCCGAGACCGCTAATGACTGCTGTGCCGACGATCTTCATCTTTGGTCTCGTCAAAGTCTTAAAAAAAGTAATGACTTGCAATTTTCTAGCGCGGCTCCTCAGTTTTGTCCCTGCCTTGTGTCCAAGCTCTGTAGGCTTGGTACCGTTCCCAGAGCCAGAGCAAAACAGTTACTAGCAATACACCAAGTGCGAGGAAAAAAGCTTCTGTAGGCACGAAAAACTTGCTCCTTAAAAAGGTTTATATTCACCTAAAGCGGAAATGAAACGTGGACCACCGGTTTAATCTAATGACCCGTAACATCAATCGCCTTTCGGGACATACCTTTGAGACTCGAGGGGGCAAGATTACCCCCTCTTACTGTGTCTGGCGCGCGCCGTCAGATGCCGTACTTTGTGTTTCCTCGCAAAGCGAAGTACAAGCCACCCACATAGAGGCTGAGGTGCAGGTAGTCGTTAATAATTACATCCATGAGGCTACCTGGAAGTGCAAGCCAAATTACCCCTGTGACAACGCACGTCATGGTGATGCCGCTGAAACGCGTGAGTAAGTCAGCTAGGTTGCTTAGTATCCCTGTGGTAACCACGATACCTACTGCCCCTCCAACTATAAGGCCAATGGCTGACCCAATCTCTCCGTAAGCAGCAAACCACCATACAATGTAAGGGATACCCATTGCGTCTGCGGCGGCGCCGTTGACGGGGAGCTTGTTCAGCCCTTGTTGGAAAAACATAAGTGCTAGAGGTATCCGAAGCAAAAAAGTGGCGAAGGGTGCCGGCACTTTCGGTATCTCAAACGTGACTACTTGACTCATATTCATTAAAAAACTCCTCTTACATCTGAACCTTGTCGGAAATATTGGCGCAAACGTTGTTGTGAGCGCGGGCTCCTAATGTCGTTGGTGCAAGCCGCACCGCAACCCTGTCGCGCGCACGTTAAGTGCCGCTCTATCCGACGGGTAATACGGATACGACACTGAAGTGGTACTTAGCCTGAATTGAGAAAATATAGACAAATCGCTGACAGATATGCATCACGGAACATGGATCAAGCTGCAAGTAGCCAGCGTCGTGACTCCACCGCGAAGTTATCAATGTTAGTCCCAATCAGCTGTTGGTAGCACTAGACAGTCCCTTGACTGACTGGGCGGCTCTGGGGAATGCTGAGTTTTCAGAGGTCTCTCAGACGGTGGGCATCTACTTTTATTACCGGTGTGGCTGGCTCGGTGTGTCAGAGGTTTATGTGGTGTCGATGATTCTGGTGAATTTGGGCGAGCTTCAGTCCAAACGAATGGCGCTACTGCA
Source organism: Halieaceae bacterium (assembly GCA_902631395.1). Classification (GTDB taxonomy): domain Bacteria; phylum Pseudomonadota; class Gammaproteobacteria; order Pseudomonadales; family Halieaceae; genus Luminiphilus. Next base: position 2,608 of record CACOYM010000006.1, read on the forward strand.
GCAGGATAGAGACGTCTGTCGAAATGAAAATGATTACTAAACCACTACTCGCCATTCTGTTGTTACTGCCTTTGTCTACGCTGGCTCAGACACAGGTGCCAAACGTCTTTGAGGACGGCACCCCAGCATCGGCGGTAGAGGTGAATGAGAACTTCGATGCGCTTGAGGCCGCGATTGATGCTATCCCCGAAGGTCCAGCAGGTCCGCAGGGTGAACAAGGCCCACAGGGGGAGCCGGGGCCAGCCGGCGCTGATGGCGTATCAGATGGCCTGACATGCAGCAGCACCAATCGAATCATAGTGTGGGATGGTTCTGCTTGGGTGTGTACTGATATGCGATGGGAGCCTTACTCTTGGAAGTATGTAGGATCGTCTGGAATTACCCCAAGCCTTTCGCCGTTCGCTAATGGAACTTTCCAATCCTTTGCTGCGGGGGAGTGGTTGTAAGTCAGCGCCAAAAATCGATACGGCGACACTGTACTTGGGCCGTTCCGATTTTTGGATACCGACCTTCAATGCTTCGTCAGTTTGGTCTCGATGACAGGTACAAAAAGGATATTCGAAGTGCAAGTCGTAAGCGTTGGCGAGAACGCAGGAAATGACACTTGGAACGTTCAAGTATCTGACCCCGGGGGCGGAGGCATAAACGAGAGCCTGTTAACGGTTGACGGCATATAACGGTTTGAGATTCTTGGATGTCGATAATGAGCGCCAGTTGAGGGACTCCGGAGTCATTTAGGCCAACGCCCCGAATGTACCTAGGCGGTAACCATCGCAATTACAACAGCAGTTAGCGCCCAACCAGACAGACTAGTTACACAGCGGTGGCATGGAGTGCCACTGGCACTTCCTAGTGGATTGAAGGGGCCAATGTTGGCTCCTTTTTTATTGGGAGTAGGATCAACTCAGTTCTGAGATTCGAAGGGAGAATCAAATGTCTTTTGATCAAGCGAATGCATTTAGAGATTATGTATCTCAAAACGAGGACGTACAGAAGGAAATCCGTTCAGCCTTTATGACTGAAAGCGCCAAGGTTAGTGAGATAGCCGCTGAGCACGGGTTTACGTTTACCTCTAAAGAGGGTGAGCAAGCGTGGGAGTCTGCTCAGGACAATGGACTAAGCGACTTTGAATTGGATATGGTGGGTGGTGGTCGCAGTAGCCTAAAATCCTGCTAACCATCGAATTGGGAGAGCAATATGTCGTTAGACCAAGCAAATGCCTTTAGAGATTACGTGTCTCAAAACGAAGATGTACAAAAAGAAATCCGTTCCGCACTAATTAAAGAGAGTGCAAAGGTGAGTGAGATCGCAGCAAAGCACGGCTTCTCGTTTACTTCAGAAGAGGGCCAACAAGCTTGGGACGCCATGCAATCGGAAGTAAAAAATCTGGAAACGGAAATGGCAGCGGGGCACGGTAATAACAACAGTGATTCGGCGGATGGCAAGCGTTATTTTTCAGAGCGAGGTCCCTTTTCAATCCAAGCCAACCATCAAATGAAGCCCACTATTCCCGTAGGAACTTTTGAAGGCAAAAAGCACGTCGCCGAAAACTGGGACATATCCAGGCTTATGGATGATTGTGACAACAAGGAAAAGATTTGCGAAATGTTGGGTGAAATGCTGGAACTCGCAGCCTCTGGTTCATCTGAACATCGGTTGCAAATGCAAGAGGGAGAGAATGGCATGCGTTTGGCACATGTCTGGTTCGGACCCAACTTTCACCTTTTTCGTCATAGTCATCCCTTAGGGGATTGCACTTATTACGTCGCTGCTGGCGAACTTACAATGGGCAAACGAAGACTAAAGGCAGGGTCTACTATTTTTGTGCCGAATGAAATGCCCTACAAATTTGTAGCGGGACCGGACGGTGTTGAGGTGCTGGAGTTCAGGTCTGGGGGCTCTATACCCGGGAAGCCAAAAATGAAAATCGAAGAGACTTCGCTTGCCTCGATTCAAAAGATCATTAATGACTATAAGGCCAACCAGCACCTCTGGAAAATGCCGCCCAACTTCAGCGACACAGGTCACGTGAAGCCCCATGAGGGAAGCAAACATCCTTGAGTTATGGATGACAAATTTGCTCAAAGCCCTCAAAACGGTAGCTACATAATATATTACGCACCGCATTCTTTAATCGAGGCTATTCGATTCGTTGCTTGCTGGTAGCGAGGTTGAATCTTAGACGGGAGCGCCAGTCATCGCGATTTGTGGGACCACACAGCCCCCCACCACCCATAGCAGGGGAAACAGCACCAACAATCGAGCAATGACCCTTATGCCAGCGTTCTACCTAACAATCTGATCGCAATCAAAAGGTACTTCTCTAGCCACGGCTATTGCGCAGACATCTGCTCCAGCTATGGCAGGGATTTTAAAGAAGCAATGCTACTGAGTAGCCTCATACAGAAGCCAGATGGGCAGGCTATCGGTTGATTCGCTTATCGACGCCAGTCCGTATCGCACTTATGATATGCCTGGGCGGTAACCACCCCAATCACAACTGCGGTTAGTGCCCTCCCCCGTGCAATAACCCTCAGATACGCCAAAAGCACAGTACGCCCCGGCAAAACCGGCGAGGGTTATTCCTGCGTAAATCGCTGGTCTTTACCCCTCCCCATATTGGGGGGTAGGCCCAACACAAAATCATTAAGTATTTGATTTATTATTATATTGGTGAGTTTGAGTGGTGCCCAGGGGCGGAATCGAACCACCGACACGAGGATTTTCAGTCCACTGCTCTACCAACTGAGCTACCTGGGCAAACAAGCGGGCATATAAACGACGGCCGCGTATTAAACCCGCGCACTCTCCATGCGTCAAGCAAGCCCAAAGATTGTGCTCTCAGTGAGCCGGTGTCGGGGTGTTGGCCTCGGTTTGAGCGCGTGCCGACTCCGCGGGATGATCTGAGGCAATCAGTGCGTAGATGGCTGGAAGCAGCGCGAGCGTGAACAAGGTGCCGATCAGCATACCGATAACCAAGATGAAGCCAATGCTGTTGCGTGCCTCGGCGCCCGCCCCCTCAACCAATACCAAGGGGAGGTGGCCAAGTACCGTGGCTCCTGTCGTCATCAGGACTGGCCTCAGTCGGTAAACTGACCCTGCTTTGATGGCTTCTAACTTATTCATACCCTCCGCCTGCGCCTGATTGGCAAATTCGACTATCAGAATGGCATTTTTGGAAATCAGCCCCACCAGTGTGATTAGCCCAACCTGCGAGTAGATATTGATCGTGGTGAGACCGGTAAAGGTAATCACCATGGCCGCGAAGAGTGCGAGCGGCGCAGACCCCAGCAGAATAATCAGCGGATCTCGGAAACTGTCGAATTGCAGTGCTAGCACGAGAAATACCATAACCAGAGAGAGCCCGAGAACATTGACCATGGTATTGCCCTCACGACGTATTTCCCGCGATTCGCCTGTGTAGTCGAGGACATAACCGGGTGGAAGTATTTCTTCGGCCAGCTCTTCTACGTATGAAAGCGCTTGTTCTTTGGTGTAGCCCGGAATCACACCACCGAATAATTTGAAGCTGCGCTTCTGCTGGAAGCGGGTCAGCGCTCGGGGCTCGGTATTGCGCTGCAGGGTCGCGAAAGTGCCAAACGGTACGTGCTCGCCAGATGGCAATACGACGGGTGTATCAAGCAATGATTCAGGAGAGACCTTGAAAGCCTGCTGCAGCTGGGGAATCACTCGATAAGCTCGGCCTCTCTCGTCATACCGCGTGACGTAGCCTTCCGAGACGAATAAGTCCATCTGGGAGGTCAGGTCCCCCAACGTCATGCCCAGATCTGCAATACGTTCTTTATCCAACTGGTACTCCACCGCGAGGAGGTCCATTTTCAGACCATTCTCAAAAAAATAGAAAAGCCCCGAGCCCATTGCTTGTGCGGCCATTACGTCCGCAATGTGGTGCATATTTTCGAGTGAGTCACTGGAAGTGACGACAACCTCTAGATCGTACTGACCTGCGGTGGGCAGCGACGGCTGAGTAGAGGGGAAGGCGGTGACGGACGGCACCCCTTTTAACCGCTCGCTGATAGCGGGTAGTAGCTCATGTGTTGTGACGTCGCGTTCTTTCGGAGGAACAAATTCTTGGCCGCCAAATCCGAAGCCTGGGTTGATGCTTTGCCAAATATATGTGGTCGTGGGTTCTGATAGCATCACGTCTACGGCGTCGGTGAAACCGCCCACCGTCTCTGCTATCGAAGCTTCCGGTGCAGCCTCCACAATCATAGCAATGCTGCTGGTATCTTCGATAGGTGATAGCTCTTTCAGTGAAAAAAAGTACAAAGGCGCGATTAACAGCGAAAAGAACACGCCTCCCGCAACAAGTTGCCATCGCCACCGCAGTGAGAAGTCCACCAGGCCACCATATTTTTTTGCAATCCGCTCAAAGCCATCGTTGACCCAACTCGTCATGCGGGTTTCATGCCCTTTATCGGGGCAGACCCATGCGCTCATGATGGGTGACAACGTGATGGCAACGAAGCCCGATATCACGACGGCAATTGCTAGCGTAAAAGCGAATTCCCTGAACAGCACCCCCGAAAGACCAGAGAGGAATCCTATCGGGGCATACACCACGGCCAATGTCATGGTCATCGCGATGATGGGTGATAGTAGTCGGCGAGATGAGGCCAATGCGGCCTCTCGTCTTGTCATACCCTCACGTAAATTCCTAGCGACGTTTTCTACGACGACAATGGCGTCGTCCACCACCAAGCCGACTGAGAGCACAATCGCCAAAATGGTCAGTAGATTCATGGAGAAGCCGACAAGTGATATCGCTGCTGTCGCACCCAGAATAGAGATGGGAATTGTCAGTAAGGGTACTAGGGCACTGCGTGCTGAGCCCATCAGCGCGAGCACAACGAGACCCACCAGCAGAATGGTTTCGCCCAGTGTGCTGAAAATCTCGGCAACGGCCTCGCGCATGTAGCGAGAGTTATCAAACGGAATGAACAGGTCAAGATCTGGCGGAAGCGACTCGTTAATCGACTTTACAGCGCTATAAAGTGCGTCACCCACCACAATCTCACTCGTACCGGGCTCGGGGTAAACTCCGACAAAGACTACTTGGTCCTGGTTGTAGCGATCGACCGTGTTGAGTTCCGTCGTGCCAACTTGGATCTCCGCGACGTCGCCCAGGCGGATGTCTACTGCGCTGTCGTTCTGGATCAGCATGCTTGCGAAGTCAGATGGGGTTTTGGCTTCGCTATTCGTTTTCAAGTTGACCCTCTGGGAAGTGCTTTTAGTACGTCCGAAGGTGCCGATAACATTATTACGCCTGAGTGTGTTCGCAACGTCTGCAGTACTGACGTTGAGAGCGGTCATTTTCCATGGATTTAGCCAGATACGCATCGACTGCTGTAACCCATAGTTCTCTACGCGTTCAATCCCTGGTATCGCAGTCAATCGGGGAAGAATGTCCCGCTGAATCAGATCGCTGACACCGGCATAGGTTCTGTCTGGTGGAATGCGAAGTGCGAGATAAAAACTGGCGTAGGGCGTATCAGCACGGCTGATTTGTATCGAGGGATCTTCGGTACCCTCCGGCAGTTCGAAGCGGATTTGGCTCAGTCGAGTGGACAAGGTGGAAATGGCCTCGGTTGTATTCTTATTCAGCTGGAGCCAGAGGGTGACAGTGCTTGTGCCGGCGGTGGTGACTGATTCAATGTAATCAAGCCCCGGCACGCTGCTGGCAGCCCGCTCAATAGGTTCGGTAACGAAACCTTGCACGGTCTCAGCGCTGGCTCCCGGATATACCGTTATAACGGCTATGGAGGAGCTCTCTATCACCGGAAATGAAATGACAGGTAGGTTAACTGCCGATCGGAATCCTAAAAGCAAAAGACTGAGGCAGACCACGATCGCGACCACGGGCCTTTCGGTGAAAAGGTCAGTCCACCGCGGTGATAACGACAAACCACTCATTGGTTTTTGGAGACGACATGAATCGAGACGAAAAGATTGTCCTCTAGCTTGAACGCGCCTCTGTCAGCTACGAGCTCACCGGGAGTTATTTCACCGCTTACGAACATCTTTTCGCGGCTCTCGCCGCGGACGTCGACCCGCCGGATGGCGGCTCGATGGGGTAGGAAAGCATCAGCCTCGGTTTCCTCAACAACATAAACATGCGCACCTTGCGGGTCCCATCGCACGCTTCGCTTTGGCACTGACATTAGATTTTCCAATGGTCCAGTGTCGACTACTACCTGAACGAGCGAGCCGTGTTTGAGCGCAGGCGCTTCCAATTCTGCGCGGACATCATAGGTGCGGGTGCCTTGGGAAAAAGCCGAAGACACAGCAATGACTCTCGCTACTCCCGCGAGGGAGCCGTTCACATCACGGATGTCGACGTTATCGCCAACCACGATGTCGGCGAGGCCCTGTGGAACCTTGAAGTCAATCCATTTGGTAGGTTTCAAGCCGGTGAGCGTTGTCAGCACCTCGCCAAATTGCATTAAATCACCAACTCGCTGTGTGTAGATTCCCATCGTGCCAGCGAAGGGCGCCAGAACGTTCATTCGACTGAGTCTGGCTCGCAGTGCGGCTATCTGCGCGGTCAGAGAGAGTTTGCGCGCTTTGAGAATGTCCAACTGGTCCTGTGAAACCAGTGAGTCTGCCTCCAGTGTGAGGTTGCGCGACAACTGAGTGTCCACAAGATTCAAGTCTGCTTGGAGCGCGTCCCGCTGTGCCTCGACATCATCGTCAAACAGCACCAGCAACTTTGAGCCAGCAGGGACAGTTTCGCCACTTTGATAGGGTAGTTGGGCGATTCGGCCAGGTGTTTCCGCTGATATAACGAGATGCTCCGGTGACTGCACGGTGCCGCTGAGAAGGCGGCTAGGCTGCCAATTGTCCGCCTCTGCGTTGGCGACTGTGACGGCCTCAAAGGCCGGTGGAAAACTTTCCATGAAGGCAAGGGCCTGTGAGATCTGCACAAACTTAATCCCAGCGAGCGCAGCTGTGACGGACGCGCATACCAAAGCGGTGGTGACCCAGGATTTTGCTTTCATGGCCCTTTTCCCAAAGCTAACGCTTGGTCCGCGGATTCGCAGCGCATTGTGAACACTCGATCAGTCATTAGGCGGCACGTACCCCTCGGCCTGATCGAAGTCCTCGCCAGCGAGAAACTTGTCCATCTCACCCATCAGGTATTTGCGCGCCTCTAGGTCCATTAGGTTGAGGTGTTTCTCATTGATCAGCATGGTTTGGTGGCCCTGCCACTCCAGCCAAGCCCTCTTCGATACATTGTCAAAAATATCTTGGCCTCTGGCGCCTGGTAACGGTGCACGCTCGAGTCCCTCTAGCTCCTCGCCGTAGCGTCGGCATTGAACTTTTCTTGCCATCAGTCGCTCCTCAATGGGGTTTCTTTCCTGAGTCCTGCCAATAACCGCACAATCGGCGCGGGTAAGCCGACCGAAGGCGGCGGGTGCAGAGAGAACCACTGCAGATTTTGCGCGCCACATTCTACGTCATTCGCGAGAGTACGGTCTTTTTCGCAATGCACTATGAGGGGATGGGCTTCTAGCTTGAAATGGGTGAAAGTATGTAGAAACGGCGGATCGACCCGACAGGCTTCTGGCGGGAGTGACAAATAGCGTGCGATCCACTGTCTGGCGGCTGTTACGTTTTCAAATTCGGGTGGTGCCCACAGTCCTCCCCAGATACCGGAGTCGGGTCGTTTCTGTAGCAAGACCTCTGCAGGTGCGCGCGTTGCAAGGGCGAGCCATCGTTGTTTCATTGGTAACTTTTTGCGTGGCTTTTGTCCGGGAAAGTCGCCTTGCCGATTTTGCGCTCTCGCGGCGCAACCTGCCTCCAGAGGGCATTGCTGGCATCTTGGTTGGCTACGCGTGCAGCAGGTAGCGCCCATATCCATAATGGCCTGTGTATAGTCTGCCGCCCGGTCGACCGGTGTGTGGCGCTCTGCATGGAGCCACAGAGAATCCGCAACTGTCCGCTGCCCCGGCCAGCCCTCGATGCCGTGATAGCGCGCGAGCACTCGCTTGACGTTTCCGTCTAGGATGGGTGCCCGGGTGTCCATTGCTAGAGAGAGGATCGCCCCCGCGGTAGATCGGCCGATGCCAGGCAATGCCTCCAGCCCTGCAAGATCATCGGGAAAAATACCATCATGCGAAGCGCAGATCTGTTTGGCGCAGCGATGCAGATTACGTGCTCTGGCGTAGTAGCCTAGGCCTGTCCAAAGGTGGAGGACATTATCCTCAGTGGCTTTCGCTAGTGTGGCGACATCGGGAAAGCGATCCATAAATCGGTCATAAAAAGGGATCACTGTAACGACCCGAGTTTGCTGCAGCATGATTTCCGATACCCAAACGCGATAGGGTGTTCGGTCTTTCTGCCATGGCAGGTCTTTGCGCCCATGGTGGTCAAACCAATCTAGCAACGCAGTGGCGATATGATCTTTTTCACTCATGAAGTGGTACAGCTTCGCAATGAAGTAAGGTGGCTCTTTCTATACAATAGCGGCCCTAGTGTAACGCTCGCGCAGTCTGGCGGGTGGTTCGGAGAAAAGGCATGAGTCAGCAGGAAGCGGGTGCTCGTAAGGCATCGGTCAATCGCGAGACCCTAGAGACCCAAATCAGTATCGAATTGTGCCTCGACGGTACGGGCCAATGCACCCTCGATACGGGGATACCCTTTCTCGAGCATATGCTAGATCAAATTGCTCGGCACGGTCAGGTTGACCTCGATATTCAAGCCAAGGGTGACCTGCATATCGATGCGCACCACACCGTAGAGGACATCGGTATTACTCTGGGGCAAGCCCTTAGTCAGGCCATTGGGGATAAAAAAGGCATTGTGCGTTACGGCTATGCGTATGTTCCGCTGGACGAGGCCTTGTCTAGGGTAGTCATCGATTGCAGTGGCCGCCCGGGGCTGGAGTTTCACGCGCCATTTACCCGTGCCAAGGTCGGTGAGTTTGATGTGGACCTGGTCGTCGAGTTTTTTCAGGGTTTCGTGAATCACTCCGATGTGACACTCCACATCGACAACCTGCGGGGGCATAACGCGCACCATCAGGTCGAGACAATATTCAAGGCCTTTGGTCGCGCCCTGCGAATGGCCGTAGCGCCCGATCCGGCTATGGCAGGCATTAGTCCCTCGACCAAAGGGGTATTGTAAGTCGTGAACCATCACGTTGCCGTGATCGATTACGGCATGGGGAATTTGCACTCGGTGGCCAGCGCAATGGAGCATGTGGGCGCTACTAAGGTCACTGTGAGTCATAAGCCGAAGGAGATTGCCGCAGCCGACCGCGTAGTATTTCCGGGAGTCGGCGGCATCCGTGATTGCATGGAAGCGATTCGTCGCTTGGGCTGCGATAAATTATTGGATGACGTTCTGAATCGAGACGGCAAGCCGGTTCTGGCCATTTGTGTCGGTATGCAGGCGTTGATGACCCGATCGGAAGAAAATGAAGGCGTCGCCTGTTTGGATACGGTGCAGGGCGACGTGCGCTACTTTGGTGACGCCCATTGCGACGAGACGGGCACCCGACTCAAGGTGCCACACATGGGCTGGAATACCGTTGAGCCCGCTATTGATCACCCGTTGTGGCAGGGCATCAAGCCTGGCGAACGGTTTTACTATGTGCACAGTTATCACGTCGTGCCCGCTGATCAAAAGATAGTGGCGGGGACCTTTGAGTATGGCCTGACGGGTTGCGCTGCGCTGGCACGAGAAAACCTTTTTGCCACTCAATTCCATCCCGAGAAAAGCCACCGGGCAGGCTTGACCCTGCTGAAAAATTTTTTAAGTTGGGACGGTACGTGCTCGTAATTCCTGCCATCGACCTCAAAGACGGTCAATGCGTGCGGCTGCGTCAGGGCGATATGGCTGACAGCACTGTCTTTTCTGACGACCCAGTCGGCATGGCCCAGCGTTGGCACGCCGAGGGTGCGCGGCGACTACATATTGTTGATCTTGACGGGGCGTTTGCCGGCAAGCCCGTCAACGCCGGAATTATCGAGTCGATCTCCAACGCGTTACCCGATCTGCCAATTCAAATTGGAGGTGGTATCCGTAACGTAGATACTATTGCGCGCTATCTTATGGCGGGTGTGCAATTCGCCATCATCGGTACCATGGCTGCCAAGAACCCCGAACTCGTCTATGAAGCTTGCAGGCAATTTCCAGGTCATGTCATTGTCGGTATCGATGCCCGCGGTGGTCAGGTAGCGGTAGAAGGTTGGGCCACTAAAAGTGAGCTCGATGCCACTGAACTTGCTAAACGCTTCGCTGATGCGGGCGTAAGTGCGTTGATCTATACCGACATTGATCGTGACGGGATGATGCAGGGTGTCAATGTGGACGCCACCGTGGCGTTGGCTACAGCAACCGCGCTCCCGGTGATCGCCTCTGGGGGCATCAGCAACCTCGATGATGTCAGAGGTCTTATGCCCCATGCCCGGAACGGCATCTGTGGCGCGATTACCGGTCGCGCGATTTATGAAGGAACTCTCGATCTTGCTGCCGCGCAGGCCGAGGTCGATTCCTTCCTACGAGCCGATTGATGGCGCTCGCGAAACGCATTATTCCCTGTTTAGACGTCGATCAGGGCAGAGTGGTTAAAGGGGTCAATTTCGTTGGAATACGAGATGCGGGTGACCCTGTCGAGATAGCACGTCGTTATAACGAAGCCGGTGCTGATGAGGTCACGTTTCTCGATATTACCGCCAGCCATGAAGAGCGAGACACCACAGCTCACACCGTCGAAAAGATCGCGCGGGAAGTTTTCATCCCGCTGACGGTCGGTGGAGGCATCCGTGCATTATCGGATATTCGGGCCATGCTGAATGCGGGAGCCGACAAAGTGAGCATTAATACTGCGGCGATTCATGACCCGGACTTGGTGCGCGAGGCAGCAGCGCGCTTCGGGTCTCAGTGCATCGTTGTTGCGATCGACGTAAAGTGCGTTTCGACCCAGGGTAAGGCGCCCCGCTATGAGCTCTTCACCCACGGTGGACGTAAGCCCACCGGCATTGAGGCGGTGGAGTGGGCCATGAAAATGGCAGAGTACGGTGCAGGAGAAATTCTGTTAACGAGCATGGATCGCGATGGCACCCGAGATGGCTTTGAGCTGACCGTCACGCGGGCGATCGCTGATGCGGTAGATATTCCGGTGATTGCCTCTGGCGGCGTGGGGACACTGCAACACCTCGCAGAGGGTGTGACTCAAGGCGGCGCAGATGCCGTACTAGCAGCCAGTATCTTCCACTTCGGCGAGTACACAGTGGGACAGGCCAAAGCCTTCATGGCCAGTCAAGGCATCACGATGAGGCTTTAGGTTTCTCCATTCTCTGAGTTTTGCACCCCCGAGGCGTCTGCTTCTGCCATCGACTCATTTTTTATTGCGGACTGGGGCGACAACAAGTTGATACCGCGCAATAATGTCAGCGCCTCATAGAGCTGGTTGTCGGTATTTCTCAGCTCGGTCAGCGATTCACTCTCGGACTGACTGTCTGCAGGGTCGCCACCGCTCAGACTGCCTTGGAGGTCGGCCTCTTTCGTACGTCGGTTGGACTCGACGCTTTTGATTTCGGCGCGCTCGACAACAATATCCGGCACTATGCCCTCTGCCTGAATGGATCGGCCATTAGGTGTGTAGTAGAGGGCTGTGGTGAGCTTGACTGCGCGTGTATCGGTGATGGGCAGAATGGTCTGCACTGAACCCTTTCCAAAGCTACGCGTGCCCATAATGACCGCGCGGCTGCGATCCTGCAGCGCACCCGCCACAATCTCGGAGGCACTGGCAGAACCACCGTTGATTAAAACAACAATGGGTATGTCGTCGAGTATGTCCCCGGACATGGCCTCGAAGCGATCCTTTGAGTGGGGATGCCGGCCCTCTGTGTACACAACAAGTCCACCATCTAGAAAAGCACCTGCCATGTCGACGCTGGCCCCCAACACACCACCAGGATTGTTTCGTAAGTCTAAGACAATACCCTTAAGCGGGCCCTGACTTATCGCTGACTTGAGTTTGGCAATAGCTTCTTTTCCGGTATCACGCTGGAACTGCGACGCGCGCAACCATAAATATCCCTCCATCAGTTCACGACTGCGCACGCTGGGCACTTTGATAATGTTGCGTATGACGGTTACGTCAAAAGGATCCGCTACGCCGCGCCGACCAATTGTCAGGAGCACTTCAGAGCCTGTTGGCCCGCGCATCAGCTCGACCGATTTGTTCACGGGTAGGTCCCGAACGGATTCGCCGTCGATTTTTAAAATGATATCCCCGGCCTCAAGGCCCGCGGCCTCAGCGGGCGAACCGTCGATGGGTGCGATGATTTTTACGTAGCCCCGATCTTGACCGATCTCGACTCCCAGCCCACTGAACTCTCCCTTTGTGGTTTCTTGCAGCGAGTCGAAAGCTTTTTCTTTGAGAAACACAGAATGGGGATCCAGCCCTGACAGCATTCCCTGCACCGCCAGCTCGAACAGTTTGCTGTCTGGCACGGATTCTACGTAACCCTGACGAATTTGGTTAAACACATCGGCAAACATCTGCAACTCCTCCAGCGGTAACGCGGAGGTCTCTGCAGCGATACCAGCTTGGGGATTATCACTATGCGGATTTGACGCCTCCTGAGCGCCGCCGCTTTGTTCGTCCGGCAAAGCCTCCTGTGCTGAGGCAGATAGCGATGTTAGTAGAACGAGCAAAAACCCAAGGGCGCTGGCAGGAAAGGGCATGAAACGATCCAAAAACTAGACGAAAGGTAATGTTACCCGATTATTTTCGCTTCGCTCAGCGCCTTATCCAAAGCGCTGGATCAACGGGTTGCCCCTGTTGTCGAATCTCAAAATACAGCCCTGTAGTCTCCTGACCACCACTGGCGCCCGCTCTAGCGATAACGTCACCTGCCGTCACGCTTTCCCCTACTTGACGCATCAAGCTGTGATTTTGACCATAAAGCGTCAGCCAGCCATCCTGATGGTCAATCACGATTAGCAAGCCCTGGCCTCTCAACCAGTCAGCGTAGATCACCTGCCCAGCGTAAACTGCGGTGATAGCCTCACCCTCCTCAGCCGGGATCAGCCAACCCTGCCAGAGGATGTCAGCCTTACGGCGGGCTCCAAACCGATTGGAGGGTGTCCCCGAAACCGGCATTCTGAGTGCGCCTTTGAGCTTGACGAATGGCACAATGGCAGGCCTTGGCGCCGGCGTCATGCTCATCAGTTCCTCAAAGAGTTGATTCATTCGCTGCTGATCCGCTTCGAGATTCGCGAGTCGCTTTTCGTCAGTACTGACCTGCGCGTTTATCGCCTGCAGAGTTTGCTGTCTCCTAGCACGTTGTTTAGCCAGCGCCTTTTTCGCACTGCTCTCTGCCTCAACTTGAAGGGCGAGTTGGGTTTGCGTCTCTGCAATGCGCTGAACATTGCGCTCAATGTCTGAGAGTCCTTGCTCGTAGTGGTTAATCATTTCTTGCTGATCTTCCACCACAATCTGCAAATAAGTGAGGTTACGCGCAACGTCCTCGGGTGTCTGATCTCCCAGCCACACCCGCAATCCCCCGCTTCGCTGCATTGCCCACAATTGCCGGATGCTCAGCTCGATCAGCTGCACCCGAGCGTTATGGCCGGCTCGAAGCGATTGACCTTTCTGGTCTAGCGATTGGAGTCGTGCATTCAGGATGCGCCGCTCGCGGTTCAATTCGTCAGCTTTGATATCCGAGGCACCGATTTGCAGATCGATTTCTCGGAGAGTGCTCTGCAGGGTGTCTCGTTCCTGCTCACTGGCGCTCAGGCGAGATTGAATGGCATCAATCTCCTTTTTCACCCGTGATAGTCGCTCTCCAGCTTCGTTAACATCGGCCGACGTGTGATCGACCGAGATGAAAAGTGTGGTCCCCAGCAAAAGTGACAGCAGGGTGGAGCGGGGCCTGCAGATATATGCCACCATCTACGATCAGGATGTCAGTAGGCTGCGCCCTGACATGGCGCTGGGCGCATCAATGTCCATTAAGGCCAGAATTGTTGGCGCAATGTCCGCCAAGATGCCGCCCTTGGCATCCAGTTTTCTCCCCTTAACTCCGATATAAATCAGGGGGACAGGCTCGGTGGTATGCTGGGTATGGGGCTGATCATTCTCGTAATCTCGCATCTGCTCACAGTTGCCGTGATCCGCTGTAATCAGCCCTTCCCCGCCATGTGCCAGCAGTACTCGTTCGACACGACCTATGCATTCATCGAGGGTCTCAACAGCGGTCACCGCTGCGTCGAATTGCCCTGTGTGGCCCACCATGTCGCCGTTCGCGTAGTTCACGACTATAAAATCATAGTCACCTGACTCGATGGCACTGACCAGCGAGTCGGTTACCTCGCGAGCGCTCATTTCCGGCTGTTTATCGTAGGTCGCGACATCAGGCGAGGAGATAAGCGCACGCGTTTCTCCCGCGAAAGTCGCCTCTCGCCCCCCGCTGAAGAAGAAGGTGACATGAGCATATTTTTCAGTTTCAGCAATGCGCAACTGCGTATGACCGCATTTGGCCAGTACCTCACCCAGACTATCTTCCAGTTTGTCCGGCGGAAACGCGATCGGGCACGACAGGCTTGAGGCATACTCGGTAGTCGTCACCAAGCGTATGTCGGGCACCGCGCTACGGGCAAACCCTAAAAATGCTGGGTCGACCAATGCTTGGGATAATTGTCGCGCTCGATCAGCACGGAAATTCATGAAGAGTACGGTATCGCCGTTCTCAAACAGAACAGGGTCACTGATGCCAGTTGGTTCCAAGAATTCGTCATCTTCACCTCTAGCGTAGGCCGACGCGAGTGCGTCCGCCGCGGAGTCAGCATAGTAGTCTGCGGTGCCCTCGGTCAGCAGGGCATGGCTTTTCTTAATACGATCCCACCGATTGTCACGATCCATTGCCCAGTATCGCCCATGCACTGATGCAATCCGGCCGACACCTAAGGCGCTAAATGTCGCTTCTGCGCGCATCAATGAGTGTTCAGCGCTCCGCGGCGGTGTGTCACGACCATCTAGGAAAGCATGAAGGAACAGCTTTGTTGCGCCCCGGTCTGCGGCCAGCTGCAGTGCGGCAAACAAATGCGCTTCATGGCTGTGAACTCCACCTTCAGATAACAGGCCCATCACGTGGACAGCCTTGCCAGTGTCTACAGCAGCATCGATCGCAGTCTGGTAAGCGGTGTTCGCTGCAAAGTCATCGTTAGCGATAGCCTGGTCAATACGTGTAATCGACTGATAGACAATGCGCCCGGCGCCCAGGCTCATGTGGCCCACTTCCGAATTACCCATCTGCCCCTCGGGCAATCCAACGTCGAGGCCTGAGGCGGATACAAGCGTGTGAGACGCATCGCGCCATAGTCTGTCGAGGTTGGTCGTCTTCGCCGCCCGTATGGCGTTATCCTCGATAGCGGTACGATGACCAAAACCGTCGAGAATGACCAATAGGGTTGTGCGTCGCTTTGGTGACACAAGTGAAGCTCTGATTACTAAGATGCTTATTGTAGCGCGGCGTGCTCATGAGGGCACGCGCACGCAGGTATGTTTCGAAAAGGTCTGCTGCTTTTATAGCCGCGATGGCCACACGATCTGTGCCAAGCTCACAAGGGCACATGCCGAGGCTGCGACTATTCATCATTGCCTAATCTGACTGGAGGCGCTGTGGTTGAACCGATATACTCCGCCTCCGCGCCGTGGGGTCAAGGTGACGGACATTCACCTGAGTAACGCTCTTCCCCGCGATATAATGATTGCAAACCCGCACTGCGGATAATGGTAGGGCAAAAGCGTGTCGGTAGACTTGATCTTTCAGTTTCTCGGGCAACAGTGGATCTTAGTGGCCGCATTGGTGACTACATTGGCGATGCTGGCGCTCCATGAGAGCCGTAAAGCAGGGCCAGCACTCTCCATTAATGAAGCGGTACAGCTCATAAATAGCGGTGGGGGGGTCTTCCTCGATATTCGTG
Organism: Halieaceae bacterium; assembly: GCA_902631395.1. Classification (GTDB taxonomy): domain Bacteria; phylum Pseudomonadota; class Gammaproteobacteria; order Pseudomonadales; family Halieaceae; genus Luminiphilus. Next base: position 18,571 of record CACOYM010000006.1, read on the forward strand.
AAGCTCCTGACTTTGCAAGAGGCCATATTACCGACGCGGTACATATACCTGCTGCCGCGTTGGCGAGGCGCAGCAGTGAATTGGAAAAGTACCGACAAAAACCGGTCGTAGTCGTGTGTAAAATAGGGCATGCCTCGGGCCCGGCGACGAAGGTTTTGAGAGCGCAAGGGTTCAGTCGTGCACAGAGGCTCTCAGGCGGCATGATGGAATGGGACGCGCAAAAGCTTCCTGTTGTGAGCGAATGAGCAACGTCGTGATCTACACCACGCATTGGTGCCCGTTCTGCATTCGTGCGAAAGCGTTGCTGAAGCATAAGGGCGTGCGGTACGAAGAGATACCTGTAGACGGCGATCCCGTTGCGCGTCAGCAAATGGCTGAGCGAGCGGGTGCAACCTCCGTTCCGCAGATCTGGATAAACGAGCAACATATCGGTGGATGTGACCAGTTAGTTGGTCTCGAGCGCTCAGGCGAACTGGACCCGCTGCTCGCTTAATGGCTTCCGCCACTGGGATTACACAAAGGAAGGAGTGTCAGCATGGCTGAAGAAGGAACCGCAGCCGCTCAGGAGGAACAGGCTCAGCAGCAGTTTGTCACCCAGCGGATTTACACAAAGGACATTTCCTTTGAGTCACCCATTGCCCCCAACGTGTTCCGTAAAGAGTGGAAGCCCGCGGTTAATGTAGATTTAAACACCAAAAGCAGTCGTGTGGATGAGGAAGGCAACCACGAGGTTGTGCTGACGCTCACGATCACCGCTAAACTCGAGGAGCAGACCGCCTTCTTGGTTGAGGTGCAGCAGGCCGGTATTTTCTATGTATCGGGTATCGAGAGCGACATGCTTAGGCAGTTACTGGCCACAGTTGCCCCGACTATTCTTTTTCCTTACGCGCGGGAGGCTGTTGACGGTCTCGTCGTAAAAGGGGGTTTTCCTGCTCTCATGATTGCGCCAGTGAATTTTGATGCTCTGTTCCGTCAAGCTGCTGCTCAACAGGCGGCCGAGGCGGGTGATGGGGCCGCTGTGTCCCCCGATGTTGCGACGCACTGAATCTTGAGTGCCCGCGTTTACGCGGCCGGTAAGTCAAGATCCTTCAGCTTTCGGGTGAGGGTGTTTCTGCCCCAACCTAATAATTCGGCTGCCTCAGCTTTCCGGCCCCCGGTATGCCGCAGCGCAGCTTGAATCATGATCGATTCAAAGAGCGGCAGCGCCTGGCGGAGCACATTAGATTTTCCGTCGGAGAGCTGACGGTTCGCCCAGCCTGCAAGCTGCTCGTGCCACGTTTCTGATTGACTGACGGCATCAAACTTTTTTTGTTGTGAAAGCTCTGGCGGCAGATCAGACAATACGATCTCGCGCCCCGCCGCCATAACTGTCAGCCATCGACAGGTATTCTCGAGTTGTCTGACATTGCCTGGCCAGGGTAAATGCGTGAGCAAGCTCAGTGCGTCCGCAGATAACACTTTGGTCTCGACTCTCAACTCCCTGCCTGCAGCGGCGAGAAAATGGTTGAGTAACTGTGGGATGTCTTCTCGGCGCTCAGACAATTTTGGCACGTGAATGCGGATGACGTTGAGTCTGTGGAACAGATCCTCACGAAATGCACCCGATTCGACTAGCGACTCCAGCTTCTGGTGAGTCGCGGCAATGATGCGCACATCAGTCTTGATTGAATCGATGCCACCGACCCGAAAAAATTCCCCGTCCTGCAGCACACGAAGTAGCCGTGTTTGTGCGGCTGCCGGCATGTCGCCGATTTCATCGAGGAATAGCGTGCCGCCACGTGCCTGCTCGAATCGACCCTCACGGCGATTATTGGCCCCCGTAAAGGCACCTTTTTCGTGGCCGAACAATTCTGATTCCATCAGTTCTTGAGGGATGGCAGCCATATTCAGTGCGACGAAAACGCTGTCTGCCCGGGGACTGTGGCGGTGCAGTGCGCGAGCGACCAGTTCTTTACCAGTGCCCGATTCGCCATTGATCAAGACAGTGATGTGGCTCTGCGCAAGACGGCCGATCGCTCGAAAAACCTCTTGCATGGCAGGCGCGTTTCCAATGATTTCGGTCGTTCGCTGGCCGCCTGCATCCTCTGCACCATCCGCATTCTGTGCCTGCTGGGATTGGGCCCGTGTCACGGTCGCAACCATTTCGTCGATGTCGAAGGGTTTGGGCAGATATTCGAAGGCGCCCTCTTCATAGGCGTTGACTGCGCTGTCGAGGTCGGAGTGCGCGGTCGTGATAATGACAGGGAGCTCGGGTTGTCGCGCTTTGATCTGAGACAGCAAGGTAATACCGTCCATGCCGGGCATTCGGATATCGCTTACCACCACCATGGGCGTATCGCTATCCAGCGCGTCGACAACGGCGTCACCTGAATCGAAAGCACGACAGCTCAGACCGGCGCGCGTGAGTGCTTTCTCCATCACCCAGCGAATCGAGCTATCGTCATCAACGATCCAGATTTGTCCTTCTGCTGGCATCTCAAATCTCCATCGGTAAGAGCATTGTGAAGCAGGTCTCTCCCGGTACGCTTTGCACCTGAATCAAACCGCCATGCTGATTAGCAATACGCTGTGCAATAGACAAACCCAGACCCGTACCTTGGGCATTACCCGTGACCATGGGTAGGAAAAGCCTTGGCAGCAGGTCTTCTGGAACGCCGGGTCCGTCGTCACTGACCTGCAGCGCACAGACCAGCTTGTGTCGGTTGCCGCCTAATGTGAATTGTCGAAGAACACGCGTCTTCAGCGTGATCAGACCACCATCGCCGCAGGCTTGCCATGCATTGCGAACAAGGTTGAGTACGGCCTGTGTGAGCTGTCCGCCGTCTGCTATAAAATCAGGCAAGCTCGGATCATAGTCACGCTCGATGCTGAGCTGGCCCTTTGCTTCTGCCTCTATAAGGTGCCGGACATGCTCGGTAACCTCATGGATATTCGTAGCATCTGACTCCAGTTGCTCTCTAGGACCCAGCATCCGGTCGACCAAGGTTCTGAGTCGGTCGACCTCCGATATTATGATGTCCGTGTATTCATGCAGGGTCACTTCCGCTAACTCACTGGCGAGCAATTGCGCGGCGCCGCGTATTCCGCCCAGCGGGTTTTTTACCTCATGAGCAACCCCTTTCATGATTTCCTTCAGGGTCGCTTGTGCCTGCCACTCGCTCTCGTCTCGGCTAATGGCTTGTAGACGATCAACCATATTGAGCTCCACTAGTAAGCAGCGTTGATCAGCGCTTGAGCTAAAAGGACTTAAGGTGATGTCGACTGTGCGTTCTTGACCTGTACGCGTGGCGAGTGGTATCGCGCGCCTCACCATCGGATAATTTTCTGACAAAGCCTGATGCAGGAGCGAATACCACTCATTTGACTCATCGAGGAGCTTCTCTAAAGCGATCCCCACGGCGCGACTCGCAGAGATTTCCAGCAGATTTTCTGCGGAGTGGTTGAGCGCTCTAATGTGTAGGTTTGCGTCCAGGAGCACAACGGCCGTAGCCAATAGATCGAGATGGCAGTCGGCAGTGAGATCGATCAAGGGCTCGGCTGGCATCGGCTTAGTCCCGCACGCTAGGGCGCGGAGCATGGAAAGGCTGCTCATGCGACGCGTCTTGTTGGGTGCTGTCAGCATCAAGCCCCAGCACCTGCCGTCGATCTCCGCCCTTAAAGACATTGTTCAGTGGCCAGCTCGCGGCCTGCTTCGGTGCGCCAAACGGCGCTTCATTGAGCGCCAAGAAGCGGCTCTTCCCTGTTTCGAATATTAGGCGCACCAGAATGGTGCGGAACAAACAGAGAACTCAGGTCCCGGGCCAAGGAATGCAGTATCACCGAGGCCTGTTGAGGTCGTGTAAGTCTCAGTTTTTTTGGCGATGTTGCGTGGGTCGCAATCGCAACCCCGCATAGTGGCGGGCTCGACGATGTTACATTTGACGATGACGGTTGGATCGTCGGTGACAGGATCCAGAATGGCGGTGCTGTCGTTTGGCATCAAAATCATGTCGGATTCGTTGACGCCCTTCCATCCAGAGACGGATAACACGACGAACGTTTTGCCCCAGCGAAAAAGCCCTTGTCCACAGTGCTAAATTGAAGCAAGCGCTGTTCCTTGCCCTTTATGCCTGTGAATCGCAGATCCACCCAGAGGACGTCGTCGCTGTTCAATAGATTAATCTCTCGGACTGACATGTGTTGTTCCTCTCAAAAAATGAGGCCCTCTCGCATCGAAGCGGATTTATAATTGCGAGGTCCGCCTCAACCTGCAAGGGATGTGCCAAACTATCTAATGCCTGCTAAAACGGGGCAAGACCAAGGCATTGATCTGGCGATAGTTGTGCAAAAGGCCATCCTCGCCATGCAAACTGCCACTTATTGGTGCAAAATACAACTTATACGCACTTATTTGGTGCTTTAAAGTGCCGTGTCGACAGTGAGCCCCATAAAAATCAGCTATTTACAGATATAAGAAGAGGTGGCATAGATTTTGCGATGTATCCGAGAAGGTGTTTTGGTCCTGAGCACTGCATGCGGCTGACACATCGATGTATGAACCATTTTGAGCAAACTGTGTGCCTTTAATCGCACCGTGCGGAGACCTAGAAGCAATGAAATCAAAACTTGAATACATTTGGTTGGATGGTTACAAGCCCACCCAAAGCCTGAGAAGCAAAACCCAAGTTCGCGATAACTTTGGCGGTACACTAGAGGAGTGCCCCATGTGGTCATTTGATGGCAGCTCAACAGAGCAAGCCGATGGCAGTGCCTCAGATTGCCTGCTCCAACCGGTAGCGATTTTCCCGGACCCTGGCCGCAAAGATGCTTTTTTGGTGATGACAGAAGTACTGAATGCTGACGGGTCGCCTCATGTGTCCAACGGTCGCGCTACTATTGACGATGATGACGACGACTTCTGGTTTGGTTTTGAACAAGAGTACTTCTTATGGGACATTGACACTAAGTTGCCACCCGGTTTCCCTGTAAATGGCTACCCAGGCCCGCAAGGGCCCTACTACTGCTCTGTCGGAGCGGGAAACGCTTTTGGCCGGGAGTGCGTGGAAGAGCACTTCGATCTGTGTCTGGCAGCGGGTATTAACGTTGAAGGTATCAATGCGGAGGTTGCTGCAGGCCAGTGGGAGTTTCAGGTGTTTGCTAAAGGCGCCAAGCGTGCGGGCGATGAAACCTGGGTGGCCCGGTACTTATTGGAACGTGTTGGGGAGAAGTACGGCTTATCGATTAATTGGCACCCCAAGCCCTTCGGGAGCCTGGATTGGAATGGTTCGGGCATGCATGCCAACTTCTCAAACGAAGTAATGCGGACTGCAGGCGAGGAAGCGGTGTTTACGAAAATCTGTGAAGAGTTTGGAAAGAACATTGAGCGTCACATCAGTGTTTACGGCGCAGACAATGATCAGCGACTAACCGGCGACCACGAGACGCAGTCGATTGATACCTTTAGCTATGGTATCTCTGATCGAGGCGCCTCTATCCGGATTCCGGTATCCACACACACAGATGGTTGGGTCGGTCGACTCGAGGACAGACGAACAGCGTCGAACGCCGATCCTTACAAGGTCGCTGCGGCGATTGTGAAAACAACTAAGGAAGCGCTCGCGTAGGGGTTCACAGCTCGAACGCGCTCGAATCTAGGTGATCTGAGTGAGTGTGGGAAATGGCCGCAGTGCGACCTATTATTCGCTGCGGTTTTTTTGCTTTGAATAGCCTGGCTTGAAAACTCCGCATTGCTGGCAGAGACCTCTATCTAGGCTGAACTTTTCAACGGCTGTTGGCCAGCCAAATAGTTCATTGAACCGATACGAGTTGAGTGAGGTACATTCCGCGCTACAGTTTTTAGCGCTGCTCAATGTAACGGACTCCATATGAAATCCCTTCGCAATATCGCCATCATTGCCCACGTTGACCACGGAAAAACCACATTGGTTGATTGCTTGCTGCAGCAATCCGGCACTCTGGACAGGAAAAACGTGGGCGCAGAGCGGATCATGGATTCGAGTGATCAAGAGCGCGAGCGCGGGATTACTATTCTCGCTAAGAACACTGCCATCAAGTGGAGCGATTACCGCATCAATATCGTCGATACCCCTGGTCACGCTGACTTTGGGGGTGAGGTTGAGCGCGTTCTGTCTATGGTCGATTCCGTGTTGCTGTTGGTTGACGCTGTTGATGGACCGATGCCGCAAACCCGCTTCGTCACCGCCAAGGCCTTTGAGCGCGGACTCAACCCGATTCTGGTGGTCAACAAGATCGACCGACCCGGCGCCCGTCCGGACTGGGTGATTGATCAGGTGTTTGATCTTTTCGATACCTTGGGCGCGACAGAGAAGCAGTTGGATTTCCCCGTTATTTACGCTTCGGCCATCAATGGGATCGCGGGCGAAGACTACGATGCGATGGCGGACGATATGTCGCCGCTGTTCCACGCGATCGTAAACAAAGTAGCTCCGCCCGAGGTCAATGCTAAAGGGCCACTTCAGCTTCAGATATCTGCGCTCGACTACAGCAGCTATTTGGGCGTGATTGGCGTCGGTCGGATCACGCGAGGGAGACTCACGCCCAACACACCGGTTGCGGTTGTCGATCGCGAGGGCAACCAGCGTAATGGCAAAGTGCTGCAAGTCATGGGTTACCTTGGTCTCGACCGCGTTGACGAGCAGCGCGCCGAAGCGGGTGATATTGTCTGTGTGACAGGCATCGACGCACTGAATATCTCAGACACACTTTGCGATCCGGCCACGCCTGAATCGCTGCCCGCGCTAACCGTCGATGAACCGACCGTCAGTATGACATTTCAGGTGAACGATTCTCCGTTTGCGGGCCGTGAAGGTAAGTACGTGACGTCCCGCAACATTAAGGAGCGTCTTGAAAGAGAACTTATTCACAACGTGGCATTGCGGGTTGAGCAGGGCGACGCCCCTGATAAGTTCAAGGTATCTGGCCGTGGCGAGCTCCATCTATCGGTATTAATTGAAAACATGCGACGGGAAGGTTACGAGCTGGGCGTTTCGCGGCCCGAGGTGGTTCAGAAAGAAATCGATGGCGAGCTCTGCGAGCCTTATGAGAGCCTAGTCATCGACTGCGAAGAAGCGCACCAGGGCGGCGTCATAGAAGAGCTCGGCTTGCGTCGTGCTGAGCTTCAGAACCTGGTGACAGACGGGATGGGTCGCATTCGGTTGGAGTTTATTGTGCCTGCACGAGGGCTGATCGGCTTTCGCTCACACTTTCTCACACTGACTTCCGGTTCTGGCATCATGACCCATACATTCGATCACTACGGCCCCGTAGCTAAATCCCAGCTCGGTGCCCGCAATAATGGGGTGCTGGTGTCCATGGCTTTGGGCAAGACACTTGCTTACGCGCTGTTTGGCTTACAGGAGCGTGGTCGGCTATTTATCGAGCCCAATGCAGAAGTTTATGAGGGCCAGGTCATCGGGCTTCACAGTCGGGGCAATGATCTGGTGGTCAACCCAACCAAGGCGAAGCAGCTGACCAACGTGCGTGCCTCAGGTAGTGACGAGGCAGTAATCTTGACACCTCCGGTGCTCCACAGTCTGGAGCAGGCGCTCGAGTTTATTGACGAAGACGAGCTAGTGGAAGTGACACCTGACAGCATCCGCCTGCGCAAAAAATTGCTCTTGGAGCACGAGCGCAAGCGTGCGTCGAGAAATGCAGCCTAAGTTTGGCAATCGCCTTTATCTGGTCTCACCCACCTCGGTTCTGAGCATCTCGATGTGTGGGATGTCATCCTCAAGATAAGGCTCGCCGACTGCGGTGAAGCCCAGCGATTCATAAAACGATTGTAGATAGGTCTGGGCGCTGAGCCGCACTGTTGACCAGCGCGCATCGCAAAACGCCAGCGCAACTATCATGAGCTCGCGACCGAGACCAACGTTGCGATAATCCTCGTGCACCGCGACCCGACCAATTGAGCACTCCTTATAGGAAAGTCCCGGCGGGAGCACGCGCAGCGTTCCGATCAACCTACCTTGGTCGGCGACTTCCAAGTGCCAGCTGCCGGTGTCTCCCTGATCAACCTCTTGATAAGGGCATTTCTGCTCAACTACAAAAATGGCCGTTCTCAGTTCAAGCACTCTGTGCCATTCCGGGCCACTGAAAAGTGCAAAGTGACGCCAGCGCCAAGTGAGCGTTTTGCGAACTGATTCGGTGCCCAATCTCATGCCGGAGCTCCTAAAAGTTTTGCACCAATTCGCTGACCACCGTGGTGTTGCCGCGTTCGAGTGCGTTAGCATATCGCGGTTGCCGGGCCACGCGGGAAAGCGTGACCCACCGGTTCTAGAGAGAATACCCTCAGCATGACAGACATGATGCCGCCCTCCGTTGATGTCGAGCAGCTGCCGCTGCGTGATTACGCGGAAAAAGCGTACCTTGATTACTCAATGTACGTGATCTTGGACCGTGCGCTCCCACACATTGGCGATGGCCTGAAGCCGGTGCAACGGCGCATTGTATACGCAATGAGTGAACTGGGTCTGAAGGCGTCTGCCAAGTACAAGAAGTCGGCTCGTACCGTGGGTGACGTCATCGGTAAGTTCCACCCGCACGGAGACAGCGCGGCCTACGAAGCGATGGTGTTGATGGCGCAGGACTTTTCCTACCGCTATCCCCTTGTCGATGGGCAGGGTAACTGGGGCTCTCCCGACGACCCCAAGTCCTTCGCCGCTATGCGCTACACCGAGTCTCGTCTCACCCCTTACGCCGAGGTGCTGCTGTCTGAGCTGGGTCAGGGCACGGTTGACTGGCAGACGAACTTCGATGGCACCCTGGACGAGCCTACCGTTATGCCGGCTAAGGTACCCAATTTACTCCTAAATGGCAGTACAGGCATCGCGGTCGGCATGGCCACCGATATCCCCCCTCATAACCTTAACGAAGTGGTGGCTGCCACTATCCATCTGCTGGACTCACCAAAGGCGACCGTTGTCGATCTTTGCCGCCACATTAAAGGTCCGGATTTTTCAAACGACGCTGAGATCATCACGTCAGCCTCGGATTTGCAGACGCTATACGAGACGGGTAGGGGCGCACTTCGGGTTCGCGCTGCGTACTTGGTCGAAGACGGTGCGGTGGTAATCCATGCACTGCCCCATCAGGTCTCGGGCGCCAAGGTGCTGGAACAAATTGCGTCGCAAATGCAGGCCCGAAAGCTCCCTATGGTTTCGGATTTGCGCGATGAATCGGATCATGAACACCCGACCCGGCTGGTACTGGTACCGCGATCTAATCGAATTGATCTTGATGGCTTGATGAGCCACCTTTTTGCCACAACCGATCTGGAGCGCACCTACCGTGTGAACTTGAATGTGATCGGCATTGACGGCCGCCCGGCGGTGAAGTCGCTGGTTACGATTCTCAAAGAGTGGCTGGCCTTTAGGAAGGTAACTGTCAAGCGGCGTTTGGAGTATCGGCTCGAGCGTGTCGAGCGGCGCATGCACATCCTTGAGGGATACCTTGTTGCTTATCTGAACATCGATGAAGTGATTCGCATTATCCGCGAGGAGAATGAATCTAAATCCGCGCTGATGAAGACATTCAAGATCAGCGAAATACAGGCAGAAGCTATCCTCGATCTAAAGCTCCGTAATCTGGCCAAACTGGAAGAGATGAAAATCCGTGGCGAGCAGGGTGAGCTTGCGGAAGAGCGCGGCATACTAAAGAAGACGCTGGGTAGCGACTCGCGGCTTAAAACATTGATCAAGCGCGAGTTAACGGCCGTTGTTGATGCCCATGGTGACGATCGGCGCGCGTCTTTAACTGAGCGGGAGGAAGCCAAGGCCTTCAGCGAGCTTGAGCTTACTACTGCAGACCCGCTAACAATTGTGCTGTCTGAAAAAGGCTGGATTCGCGCCGCCAAGGGCCACGATATTGACCCGACTTCGTTGAGTTATAAATCGGGCGATGGTTTCCGTTTTTTTGCATGGGGCAAATCAAACCTTCCGACGGTGGTGCTGGATTCTACTGGCCGGGCCTATACTTTGCCAACGCATCAGCTCCCATCCGCCCGGGGCCAGGGAGAGCCGCTGACCGGCAGGATTAACCCACCGTCGGGCGCGACCTTCGAAGGGTTGTTGACCGGCGCAGAAGGTGACCGCTTCCTACTCGCCAGTGATGCAGGCTATGGTTTTGTGGTGCAGTTTTCTCATCTTCAGACGAAGAACAAAGCGGGCAAGGCAGTTTTAACGTTACCAAAAAATGCCCGGGTGATGGCGCCTGCAGAGATTGCTTCGGGAGACGATTCACTGGTTGTCGTGGCGACCAATGAGGGCCGCATGCTCGTTTTCCCTCTCGTTGAGTTACCAGAGCTTGCGCGTGGCAAGGGCAACAAACTAATTGGCATTCCCTCTGCGCGTGCAGCTGCCCGGGAAGAGTTTGTCGCGGGCCTTTGCGTTGTCACCGAAGGTGACACCCTCCAAGTGACCTCTGGCGGGCACTACCGTAACTTCAAATGGTCGGAGCTTGAATACTTCCGCGGTGAGCGTGGACGTCGAGGTAGCAAGCTGCCCAAGGGCTATCAGCGTGTGACACGCCTACAGGTGATTGCCGACTAGTTAGAAGGGAAGGAACCCTTGCGGCGTGTCACCATCTGGCGGTGTGATCATCCGCTTGATTAGTTGCAGTTGCCGCTCAAGTAGGTCTAAATGTGCGCCGCTGATTTCTCCTAAAGCCATCCACTTTTCGTCGATCACATCGATACCCATGTGCGTTGCCAGCCCATCGTCTTCAGCGGCATATGAGGAGAGCAGAATCCCCTCCACCTGTTGGTTCGCCAGGTCGAGCAGCTCATCCAGCGTCGATTGAACATAAAGCCCAGGGTAGATGTCATTATCGTCACCCTGTCCCAGCTCACTCACACCGATCGCCAAACCCGCAGTGAATGAGAGTCGATCTTGTTTTTCAGCCATTTTACTGCTTTTTGATAAAAGCCAGGCACAGCTGGCGGCGCGCAATACCGGTGAGCCGGAAGGGTGATCACTTGAAAAGTAGATTGCCAGTGTGAACTGCCGAACAACGCTTAGGTCCCCACCGTAAAATCCTGCGCAACCGTAAGCCATGCGATGCAGCACTGATACGTACTGCTGCAGGCGAGATTCGTCCAACGTGTCGAGGTAGCCGGGTAAGTGTTTGAGTGAGATGCATAGTATCGCTGTGTCGGTGTAGTGTTCTTCCCCATGGTTACTGGGGTCACGGGATTTGAGGAGCTCGAGTGGCAAGGCATTTATGCGGTCCTGAAGTTTGTGGACCTCATTGATCGAAGCGGAGTCTTCTCCCGTAACGGCATCAAGCTGCGCGACTGCCTCACTGATGTTACTCGCCAGCTTCTGGCCCACTGGTCTGGTGAGGGCGTACACCGCAATGCTAAGCAGCGCGGACAGCGCCACCAAGCCCCAAATGAGGGTCTCCAAGGCGCCCCTTTGTTCACTGAGATCGAGATACAATTCAATTCGACCTGCAGTGTTTCCATCGATAACCACCGGGTGCTGGAACGCTCTAGAGCCGTACATGATTTGACCCCGCGTAGCTAGTTCCATGTCCTCCACATCAAGCACCCTCGCGGCGACAAACAGCGTTTGGTCCGCGTAGAACTGCAATTCCGCGGCAAGCCCAAGCCGGTCACCCGCCGACAATTCTGTCCCTGCGCGAGCTGCGAGTTGCGCCGCGGCGGCCCTAGCATGTTCGATGAGCGTCGTGTTTTGAATAGAGTGAGTGGCCTTTGCCGCGACCAGCACCAGTGTCAGTGTGGTCAGCAGGCAACAGCCCGCCGCCGAGAGCGCGAGCTGCTGCGAGAGAGGCTGATTACGTAATCGGTGCAATAGCCTGTTCAAAGAGATTCTCCACTGGTTGCAGGATCAGTATAAACTTTGCGCAGTGCGGCTGGTCAGCGATCGTCGCATTCCAAGCGACTTAACAGACAGGAAATCCGTCAGTGGTAGATGCGACACATGCGATCGTCCTAATGGCGCCTAAAAGCGCCAAGCTGGACGTCCACCGTGTGTCGGAGGTTGTCCAACGCGCAGGCGGCCAGATTATTGCATCGCGTGATGTACCAGTGCCGGTCTCGCTCTCGGATCGCCGCTCGGTGCAAACTTTGCTGATTAACTGCCTCGACGACGAGGCGGTCTCTGCTCCGCTGCGCGATCTTTCTGATCAAACGGGGGTTGATATTGCTCTCCAAACCCGGCGTGCACGATGCCAGCGCTACCGGCTGGCTGTATTTGATATGGATTCCACCTTGATAGATTGTGAGGTGATTGATGAGCTCGCTATCGCTTCGGGCGCCGCAGAACACGTTTCGAATATTACTGCGCGAGCCATGCGCGGTGAGCTCGATTTTGATGAGAGCTTTCGGACTCGGCTTGCCCTGCTAAAGGGGCTTGATGTCAAAGCAGTGCAGGATTTGGCAGACCGACTTCCTGTCAAAGAAGGGCTCCGGGAGATGACGACAACGCTTAGGGCCCAGGGAATAAAGCTGGCTATTTTTTCGGGCGGTTTTACGCCGATCGCCAAACGGCTTCAAGCGGACTATGGCTTCGACGAAGTTCTCGCTAATGAGCTCGAGGTTAAGGACGGCAAGATCACTGGGCAGCCGGTGCCACCTATCGTGAATCGAGAATACAAAGCCTCGGCTTTACGAGATTTGGCCGCAAGCCTGAATATATCTATGGAAGCCTGTATCGCTGTCGGCGACGGTGCTAATGATTTGTCAATGATGTCTGCCGCCGGACTGGGCGTGGCCTTCCATGCCAAACCCGCGGTGCGCGCCGCCAGTCCTATAGAGGTGACACACTGTGGTTTGGATGGCGTGTGCTATTTACTCGGAAGCGAGGGCGAGTTTGACACCGGCTGAGCGAGATAATCGCGATTGAGGATATCCCTGAGGTATCATCACGCTTTTGATCAATAGGTCAATATCGATGCCCAACTTCTCAACCAATGAATTCAAGCCCGGGCTGAAGGTGATGCTCGATAGTGAGCCTTGCTCCATCCTCGAAAATGAATTTGTTAAACCGGGTAAAGGTCAGGCATTTAACCGAGTGAAACTGCGTAATCTCAAGTCGGGTCGTGTTTGGGAGCGCACGTTCAAGTCTGGCGATACGCTCGAGGGTGCGGACGTGATGGATGTCGATCTGGAATACTCCTACACCGACGGCGAATTTTGGCACTTTATGGATCCCTCGACCTTTGAGCAGTACGGCGCTGATCGAGAAGCAGTCGGAGAGGCCGAGAAGTGGCTTAAAGAGCAAGAGCGTTACGAGATTACGCTGTATAACGGGTCGCCACTGGCCGTCACGCCACCTAACTTTATCGAGCTCGAGATTACTGAGACTGATCCGGGTTTGAAGGGCGACACGGCTCAGGGCGGCAGCAAGCCGGCGACACTGAGCACCGGAGCAGTCGTGCGGGTACCGCTCTTTATTACTGAGGGCGAAGTGATACGCGTCGACACCCGCACCGGTGAGTACGTGAGCCGCGCAAGCAAAGGCTGACGATGTCAGATTGGCAGCCTTCCGCGCCACTGGTCAATCTGAAGGAGCGCGCTACGCTGTTGGCTAAGTTGCGCACATTTTTCTCGGAGCGGGGGGTGTTGGAGGTTGAGACGCCGCTTCTCTCGCAAGCAACGGTGCCTGACCCTGGCATAGAGGTTTTTTCTGTGCCAGCCGTTGGCAGTGAGACAGGGCTTCGGTACCTACAGACCTCGCCCGAGTTCGCGATGAAGCGCCTTCTTGCTGCAGGAGCGGGTGATATCTATCAGATCAGTAAGGCCTTTAGGCAGGGCGAAGCGGGTCGTTATCACAATCCTGAATTCACCCTATTGGAGTGGTACCGCGTTGGCTGGGACCATACGGCGCTGATGCGAGAGGTCGCTGAATTACTGGGCACGGTACTTGAAATCAGGGGTTGGCAGGTATGGCCTTATCGTGCGCTGTTTACAGAATTGCTCGATATTGACCCTCTGACCTATGGAAATGGAAGTGCGGTGCCAGAAAGCTGGCTGCCCGTTGCCAGATCGCGCTTGGGCGACGTACCGAGAGATCTAGATCGGGATGCGTTTCTGGATTTACTCATGAGTCATTGCATTGAGCCCGATATTGAGGAGTGGGGCATTGTATTTGTGACGGACTTCCCGCCATCGCAGGCAGCCCTGGCAAGGAAAATGCAGGTAGCGAGCCATGCAGTGGCAGCACGTTTCGAGTGCTATGTGCAGGGGAGGGAACTCGCCAATGGGTACTGGGAGCAATCCGATCCGCAACTGCTTGCGGAGCAACTCAAAGCGGACAATGCCCGCCGTAAGCGTCGCCAATTAGCTGAACGGCCAATTGATGAGCGTTTACTGGCCGCGCATCACCACGGCCTCCCTGACTGCGCTGGCGTTGCCTTGGGTATCGATCGCTTGCTGGCGCTGAAATTGGGAGCTGACTCTCTGCAGGAGGTGATGAGTTTTGCCTGGCCGGTGGCTTAGGTGAGGCGTGTTTTAGGTATAGGTTGGCGGCGGATTGAGTTCGCCGTCCTAAGAGCTCGAGGGGGTCTTCGCTGCAATGACTGGGCTGTAAATATCGATGAACTCTTGTGGCGACCGCTTTGGCGATCCTGTTGATATCTGGATGCAGACAAATTCCAGCGTCCCGCGAAAGACCGTGGTGGCAGTCCTCTCACAGATAATTTGTAGTTGCCGTTTCATTTTCATTTTCCCTGGCCAGTCGGTAATCCACGTTCCCACCAGCAGTGTGTCGCCCTCGCGGGTAGCCCTCAGATAATCGTATTTGGCATGTGTCAGTGCCATCGCACGATCAAGGCGCTGGTAATCTTCAGCTCCCAAACCCAGTGCAGTGGTGTGTGCCCACGCGGCTTCCATACACCACTCCACGTAATGCGTGTTGCAGGTATGGGCGAGCGCGTCGATATGTGCTGCCTCTACCGTGACTGCCCACAAATAGGGATCCGCAAAATCCCAATTTGGCGCCGTCATGTGCTAATCGCGGCGACGCGGGGTTGCGCGATCATGAGATAGCCGAATATCACCGCCAGCAACGGACAAATCAGATTGAATAGCGCATAGGGTGCATAGTCGAGGGTGGCAACCCCTAGGGTCGCCGCCATAAACGCGCCGCAGGTGTTCCAAGGCACCAGCACTGAGGTGAGTGTGGCAGAGTCTTCAAGGGTGCGTGAAAGACTAAGTCGATTTAGGCCCCGATCGTCGTATGCGGGCGTGAACAATCGGCCCGGTACCGTGATAGCAAGAAACTGATCGGCCGCGAGCACGTTGGCAACGAAGCCGCCCCCGACGGTAGCGAGGATCAGGTCTCCTGTGCGTTTTACTTCCCCCAGGACTCGATTGAGTAATTGGCGGAGGATGCCAGTGCTGTCAAGCACGCCGCCGAAGGTCATTGCAGTGAGGATAAGAAAAATCGTATTGAGCATACTTACCAAGCCACCCTTGTCTAGCAGCTTGCTGATTTCACCTATACCTTCCGGAGACTGATAACCCGAGCAGAGGGCCATCCACAGTCCCTGTATGAGTGGCGTTGGTGACCCCGGATATGCTCCTAGAGCTAGTTCACGGACGACATCGCCTTGCAGACTCGCTGCAAGCAGCGAGCCTGCAAGCGTACAGATCAGGATCGCCGGGTATGCGGGCACCCGCCAAAACATGAGCGCCAGCATGAGCACCAAGGGTGACAGCACCCATGGCGAAATGACGAATTGCGCGCTTAATGCTGAGCGAATCACGGCAATATTATCGGGTGTCGCTGCGCCGTCGTTGCCAATTAGTGAGAAAACCACCAGCGTCGCGATAAACGCGGGTATTGTTGTCCAGAGCATGTTTTTGATGTGTTCAAACAAGTCAACGCTCACTGCCGCCGCAGCCAGATTGGTGGTGTCAGAGAGGGGCGAAAGCTTGTCACCAAAATAGGCGCCCGAGATGACTGCTCCCGCCGTGACCGCTGGGGACAGCGAGTAGGTGGTGGCGATGCCCATCAGGCCGATGCCTAGTGTTCCGGCGACGGTCCAAGAGCTGCCAAGGCTGATCGAGGCCAGCGCACAGATGACAGCGGATGCGGCGTAAAAAAAGCCAGGGTCCAATAGCTCTACCCCGTAATAGATCATGCCCGGTACGGTGCCACTGACAATCCAGCTACCGATCAACGCACCCACAGATAGCAAGATCATCATTGGCATGATCGATACGGTGATCGCGCCAACCATACCGTCTTTAATGGCCTGCCAACTCATGCCCCGATGCCACCCCACCAGCATGGTGGCGGCAGAGGAAATGATTAGTGCTAATTGGTTGGGCCCGTAGGATGCGTCTGATCCAAACAAGGTTACTGAAGCAAAAAGCAGGGCGACGAGCAGTGCGATCGGCGCTAAGGACAGCAGCATAGGCAGTGGGTCAGGCGGGGCGATACCCCGGCTTAGTCATGGTGATTTGATAGGAGCCAATGATGCGCTCTCTAAAGCCTCCTTCGCAATAGCTCAGATAATAGCGCCACATACGAATAAAGCGGTCGTCAAAACCCATCTCTCGTACAGTATCGAGCTTTCCAAGGAACCCACTATGCCAGACGCTTAAGGTATCTGCGTAGTCCCGGGTGATGTCTCGCAGGTGACTCATTTGCATGTCCGTCACACGCGCTAGGGCATCACTGATAACTGTGAGTGAGGGCAGGCAACCGCCGGGGAATATGTAGCGCTTGATGAAATCCACTGAATCCCGCGCTTGTTGATAGCGTTGCTCGGTCATAGTAATTGCCTGAATTACGGCCTTGCCATGCGGCTTCAGTAGTCGACTGACTGTGGCGAAGTAGGTGTCGTAGAACTGGTGGCCCACAGCTTCAATCATTTCGATGGATACCAGTTTGTCGAAACGCCCCTCCAGGTCGCGGTAATCGTCGAATAGCACCGTGATGCGTTCCTGCAGACCTTTTTCCGTTACTGCCGCGAGGGTATAGTCAAACTGTTCCCGAGAAATTGTTGTGGTAGTCACCCTGCAGCCGTAATTTTCTGCGGCGAAGATAGCCATGCCGCCCCACCCGGTGCCGATCTCGACCAAATGGTCCGCGGAGGTGAGCTCAAGCTCCTCGCAGATCAGGCGCAGTTTGTGTTGTGATGCGGCCGCCAGATCGCTGTCTGGTGAGGGGAACACGGCGGAGGAATACATCATGCTTGAGTCGAGAAACAGCGAGAAGAAATCGTTGCCGAGATCGTAATGCGCAGAGATGTTTTCCCGCGAGCGTGCTGTCGTATTGCGGCGCGCCCAGTGTCCGATTTTGAGCGCCGCTCGGGCCAACCAGTTCTGCTTGTCTGACATGGCTTCCAGCATGGCCATGTTGGCACTGAATGCTCTGGTCACTGCGGTAAGGTCAGGGCTACTCCATAAACCTTCTATGTAGGTTTCGCCAGCGGCGATGCTGCCTCCGGTCAGAATGCGTCGATACAGATCGCTGTCGTGGACATGAACCTCCGCATGAGGTGCATGGGGGTCATCCGTGGACCCGAAGATCAGCGTGTCGTTTTGCTCCTTGAGTGCCAGCGAACCGATCGATAATTTCGCGAGCACCTTCAGCATGAAGGAACGCGCCAGCCCGCCATTTTTCTCCGGCATCAGTAGCGGCAGTTTTGAGATGTTCTTAACGCTGTGCTCGCTCATGTGGACTTGCTCGTGGATGGGTCGCGGAATCGACAATTACGTTAATCCGATCGCTTCGGATGAGAGTGCAAGCTCACGCCTTTTAAAAAAAGACGCAGGGCCTCCCAGTAAATGCCTGCCAATACTTTAAGTGTCATGAAAGGATAGGAGAGGATTGCTCGTCGGGCTCTGCTTGCAGTCATTGGTTTGCCTGTCAGTGAGAGCACTGCGTCAAAAATACGCTCTCCGTTTTCGAATAATGCGATCTGGATCTGCAAATCATCGCCCGGCGCGTTGCTGTACCAGCGATAGGTCATGTCCATGGGGTTAAAAGGGGACACATGAAGTGCCTTGTCGAATTCAGTCGCCAGAGGTGCGTCTTCGGCAGGTGCCTTGAGCACGTAACTGTATCGTTCTCCCCAGGGTGTGTTGGTGACTTCCGCCACCACGTATTCCAGATGGTCGCCCGCTGGGTCATAGCAATAATAGACCGCAATCGGATTGTTCTGATAGCCGAAGTAGCGCCAGTTGGCGAGCAGATAGATTGGCCCTCGTTGCCGATCCCCTGTTTCCTTATAAATTCGCTGGCGCACGGCCTCGGACAGCGCAATATTCTCATTTCCTAGGAAATCACGTCTGACGAATCGCGCGGGTGCCCAACGCTTTGTAGACCAAAACGGAAGATGGGCTGTCGCCTCCTGGAGCGATTCAAGCTCCATGAAGGGCATGAACACTTTGTAACGGAACTGATGTGTCTGGGGGGTATAGCGCGCATGCAGCAAGGTGCCTGTATACAGCCTGTTGATCACGCCGCCATTTGACGGGCAGCGCAAAGACTCTCCGCGACCTGGAGTCCGCTTCTCAGGCCATCCTCGTGAAAACCGTTTCGCCAATATGCGCCGCAAAACCATGTGCAGTGCCGCCCATTGATATCCGCCCAACGCTGCTGGGCCTGCATACCAGATAGTGTGAACTGTGGATGAGCATAATTGAAGCGCCCTAGGATCCGATGCGGATTGATTGACGCCGTATCGTTCAACGTGACGCAGAATGTTTCGGGTGCATCTAATCCCTGAAGAATGTTCATGTTGTAGGTGACCGTTGCGCGCCCGTTGCCGGGCTTTAGCCGATAATTCCAGCTCGACCAGGCCCGTTGTTGTTTTGGCAGCAGTCGGGTGTCGGTGTGCAGTATCACCTCGTTATCGCGATAAGGCAGGGCACCGAGAACCGATTTTTCATCCTCGGTGGGATCGCCCAGCATTGCTAGTGCCTCATCGGAATGCGTAGCGATCACTACCGCATCAAACTCTCGCTGGAGACCATTCTTAAAACGGACTGTCACTGGTTGTCCAGGCGGTCGTATGATGGTCTCCACGGGCATCCGAGTCCGGATGTTATCGGAAAAGCGCTGTGTCAGGGGAGCCAGATATTCGCGGCTACCACCTTCGACCACTCGCCACTGGGGCCGGTCTTTTAGCGACAAAAGACCATGGTTGCGGAAGAAGCGAATAAAGAATTCGACTGGGAAATCCTGCGCATCCTCGAAGTCAGCTGACCAGATAGCCGATGTCATGGCGAGCAGATAGCTGCGGCTAAAGTGCTCACTAAATCCGTGCCGCTTAAGATAGTCACCCAGGGTCTGATCCTGCGGCAGTCGCCCGTTGTCTAAGTCAGCTATCGCCAATTTATTGAATCGGAGGATTTCACGAATCATGCCGAGAAAGCTGGGAGACAACAAATTACCGCGCTGCGCAAACAACGTATTTAAATTGTTGCCAGCATATTCGAGCCCCGTGCTCTCATCGCAGACCGAAAACCCCATTGACGTAGGCTTGTTAGCGACGCTGAGTTCGTCAAACAGGCCGATTAGACTGGGATAGTTGCGGTCGTTATAAACGATGAAACCGGTATCGACGGCGAATCGCCGTGTCCCGAGTTGTACATCGTAAGTGGCGGTGTGCCCACCGATCCGATCCCGGGCCTCAAAGATCTCGACGCGATGGCCTCGTTTGGCCAGCTGGTAGGCACATCCCAGTCCGGAGATGCCCGCTCCTATGACTGCTATGTGCATTGCTGCCGACCTCCGGCCACCAGACAGAGAAAGGTGCTAGATATTACGGGGCTTGGGGAGTGCCGGATCAGGTCAATTCCAAGGCGCTTGACAGCGCAAGATTAGCGTAGTGCAGCAAAAAATTAGATTGTTCGCACTGTATCAAGGCACAGCCACTGAGTGTATCCTTGGCGTCTGGGATGATGGTTTGACCTTTATGGCAAACAAAAAAGACGCAGCTAATACTGTTTCGGCGACAGGCAAAGGGAAATGGAATATCCCGACGGGCCGTCGCACCGATGAGTGGAGCGAATCGCTGGTGCTGATTGGCGAAAGCCAAGATCGAGGCGCCTTTACGCGTTTTTTCCGCCACTTTGCCCCGTTAATTAAAGCCTTTGCCCTCTCCGGCTCAAGTTTGTCTGCCACACACGCCGATGAGCTAGTGCAGGAGGTAATGCTGAAAGTCTGGCAAAAAGCGGGTGGGTTCAACCCTGAAAAGGCGGCGGCCTCGACCTGGGTTTACACGATAGCCAGGAACTGTCGAACCGACATGTTTCGACGCCTTCAGAAGTTTGACACGCCACTGGCTTCCGATGACTTTGAGCTTGAGAGTGAGGAGGAGGAATCTTTTGTGGTACTGCATACACGGCGCGGTGCAGAACGAGTGCGCGAACTCTTGGGGGATCTTCCCCCGGATCAAGCGCAGATCCTCGCCAAGGTTTATATGGAGGGTAAGTCGCACTCCGAGGCTGCGGCTGAGCTGGATTTGCCGCTGGGCACCGTGAAATCTCGAGTCCGCCTTGCCATTCAGAAGCTACAAGGGCTCATGGAGGCTTGAGTAGTGATAGTAATCCCTCAGAAAGTCCTAGGTTTATTGGTGTTAGAGAGTAAACCGTTTACGCGAGCTCCGCGTAACGTGAACGTAGATGAGAGTAGTTTGGACTAGTTAGCGATGGCGCATCATCACCCCCCAATGGATTTACTTATAGAGTATTCGGCAGGCGCGCTGCCTGTCGCACAATCGGCATGTGTGGCTGCTCATCTGAGCTACTGCCAGCATTGCCGACATTCGGTTGACAAGCTAGAGGACCTGGGTGGTGCGCACCTTGAGCGTTTAGATCCCCAGCCTGTAGGTGAGTCGGTGCTTGAGAGAGTGATGGCGCGCCTGGATTATCCAGAGCCTCTCAGATATGCACCCAATGAAGTTTCTGATACTCAGCTTCCGGGCCTCTTAGATCGACTCATCAATGGTAACTATGCCGATTTGGTTTGGAAGCGCGTGACGCAGTCCTTAAGCATCAGTCATCTCAAAACTGGCGACCCGAATCACGAGTTTGCGTTGTATCGCATTGCCGAGGGCGGTCGTATCCCCGAACACACCCACGGCGGTAGTGAGATGACCCTGGTGTTACGCGGTGGTTTTGCCGATGAGAGCGGCGAGTACCACCCGGGTGATTTCCTTATTCGGGAGGGATGGGATAAGCACACCCCCGTGGCGCTGGAAGGTGAAGAGTGCATTTGTTTGGCAGTACTGGATGCGCCTCTGCGATTCACCCGGTTGCGACACCGCTGGCTGAACCCGCTACTGAGACTCCGCGCGGGCTGACACTTTTCTCACTCGTCTCCAGTGGCGCTGAGGGGCTCTGCTCCTGCCAAGCGACCGCCCCAATGATCAGCTAGCTGGAATTCCAATAACACCGGGATCGCGGTGATCCCAAAAAACCAGGCGAACTTCACTATGCAACTAGTCATACCCCTTGAAACCCAACCGGGAGAAAATCGCGTCTCCGCGACTCCCGAGACGGTGAAAAAGATGGTGCGGCTCGGTGCGGAAGTAGTCATCGAATCGGGTGCAGGCGCAGGTGCCGGCATCAGTGACGCTGACTATGAAGCAGCGGGCGCCAGCATTGGTACAGACCGTTCAGCACTGCTTGGCAGTGCAGACATGGTGCTTAGGCTTCGTAAGCCCGGGATGGAAGAGATCAGTCAGTTAAAAGCCGGCTGCATTCATGTCTCCTATCTTGATCCGTTTAACGAAAAAGACTTGATTAAGGCCTTTGCTAACCAGAACGTGACCGCGGTGAGCATGGAGATGATTCCGCGCTCTACTCGCAGCCAGAAGATGGACGCATTGAGTTCTCAGGCCAACCTCGCGGGTTACATGGCTGTGATGCTGGCGGCGAACAACATGCCCAGCATCATGCCGATGATGATGACGCCGGCCGGTACACTGAAGCCCGCCAAAGTTTTCATTATCGGTGCGGGTGTGGCAGGTTTGCAGGCGATCGCGACGGCCAAGCGCATGGGCGCTCGAGTGACCGCGTTCGACACCCGTCCAGTAGTGGCCGAGCAGGTTGAGTCGCTGGGTGCAAAGTTTCTTGAGATCGATTTGGGCGATACCGGCCAGACGGCGGATGGCTACGCGAAAGAGCTGACCCCCGAGCAGGTCGAGATTCAGCGTCAGGCGCAAAAAGCGGTGATTGCCGACTCAGATGTCGTGATTACTACGGCTCAGGTATTCGGCCGCAAGCCGCCGGTATTGGTCACGGCAGATATGGTTGAGGGAATGTCCCCAGGTTCTGTCGTTGTCGACATGGCCGCCGAGACCGGTGGCAACGTCGAAGGCTCGGTTCCCGACGAAGTGGTAGATGTAAACGGCGTCACGATTGTCGGTACTGCCAACCTCGCTAACCTGGCACCTCGTGACGCGACCCAGATGTACGCGAGCAACATGTTTAACCTCGTAGAGGACACCTGGGACGAGGAAGCCAAGCGGTTTGTACTCGACCTCGAAAACGACATTTTGCCTGGCTGTGTGATTACGCACGGCGGAGCGGTTGTTCACCCCACTATTAAAGACATTATCGAGGGAGGCAACTGATATGTCCGGCGCAGAGTATCTGCTGTTTATCCTAATGTTGTCGATTTTCCTTGGCTTCGAACTGATTAATAAAGTACCCGCTACCTTGCACACCCCGTTGATGTCGGGCGCTAACGCGATCTCCGGTATTACCGTGGTGGGTGCTGTGGCGCTGGCGGGTACCGGTAGCGAGACCATGGCCATGTGGCTAGGTGTCGGTGCTGTGACCCTGGCCAGCATCAACGTCGTGGGCGGTTACATGGTGACCGATCGCATGCTCGGCTTCTTCAAGAAGAAGGAGGACTGAACATGACGACTGAATTAATGACACAACTCGGCTATGTCGTCGCAGCGGGCCTCTTTATTTTTGGTCTGAAAATGCTGGGCTCCCCGGCCACTGCGCGGCGCGGCAACATGGTGTCGGCAATCGGCATGCTGGTGGCGATTATTGCGGCACTCCTTGATCAGGGCATCGTCGACTTCACGTACATCGCGGCCGGTATGGTCGTGGGCGGTGCGATCGGCGCCATTGCGGCACGCGCCGTTGCCATGACCTCGATGCCAGAGATGGTGGCGCTCTTTAATGGCCTCGGTGGCGCGGCATCGCTGCTAGTCGGCTGGGCGGCGCTGTCTCCGGATTCCAGCACATTCACTTTGGTGACAATAGTGTTGTCGATTTTGATCGGCGGTGTGACCCTAACAGGGTCGCTGGTTGCGTACGGCAAGCTGTCGGAGACCATAGGTAGTGGAGCGATCACGTTCTCTGGTCAGCAGATCGTGAACTCGCTCGTCGTGTTGGGCATTTTTGGTGGCGCGGTCATGTTCTGTATGAACCCCACTGACCCCAACTGGCTCTATATGGTGATTGGCCTGGCGTTGCTGTTTGGCATCATGGCGGTCATTCCCATTGGCGGTGCTGACATGCCTGTTGTGATCTCGCTGCTGAATTCTTATTCAGGTTTGGCGGCCTGTGCGGCGGGTTTTGCGATCAACAACAACGCGCTGATCGTGGCGGGCTCACTCGTCGGTGCCTCGGGCATCATCCTGACCCAAATCATGTGTAAGGCGATGAATCGCTCGCTCCCCAACGTGCTGTTCTCAGGCTTCGCCAGCGTCTCCAACGAGGAGACCGTGGTAGAAGGCGAGATAAAGCCGATCTCGGTGGAAGACGCCTATTACGTTCTTGAGGCAGCGACCAACGTCGCGATCATCCCCGGCTACGGCATGGCGGTTGCTCAGGCACAGCACGTGGTCAAAGAGCTTACCGAACTGCTTGAGAACAATGGCTGTGAGGTCAACTTTGGTATTCACCCTGTAGCGGGGCGGATGCCGGGTCACATGAACGTGCTCCTCGCGGAGGCAGACGTGCCCTACGACCAACTCCTCGAGATGGACGAAATCAACCCGCGCATGGAAACCATCGATGTTGCGATCGTGATTGGCGCGAACGATGTGGTGAACCCTGCCGCACGTGAAGTTGAGTCCTCGCCGATCTACGGCATGCCGGTGATCAACGTGGCCGATGCGCGCACAGTGTTTGTCCTCAAGCGCTCTATGGCGTCGGGCTTTGCCGGTATCGAGAATCCGCTATTTTACAAAGAGAATACGCGCATGCTGTTTGGCGATGCAAAAGAAAGCATTGGTGGCCTGATCCGCGAATTTAGCTGATTGTTCCATTGCTCAACAATCCCGCATTGTGCGGGGTTTTATGTCTCTCTAACTTACGTGTTCGGCCAGAAACTGTAGCTGTGCTAGACGCTGGTAGATCTCACAGCGTGACATCAATTCGTCGTGCGATCCGTTGTCTATGACTCGCCCAGCGTCTATCACCACGATACGATCGGCATTGATTACAGTGGACAAGCGGTGCGCAATGACGATCGTGGTGCGCTCCTGCATGATCTCGGTGAGTGCTTGTTGAACGTGCCACTCGCTCTCGGTGTCGAGCGCGCTGGTGGCTTCATCCAGTAATAACAGCTCCGGATCGCTGAGTATGGCGCGGGCCAGTGCAATGCGTTGGCGCTGCCCGCCCGATAGCCGGACGCCCTGTGCCCCCAAATGGCTCTGATAACCCTCGGGCAGGGTCTGGATGAACTCGTGGGCATGGGCCATTTGTGCTGCGGCTTCCACCGTCGCCTGCGTGGACTCTTTGGCACCGTAGGCGATGTTGTAGAAGATGTCCCCAGAGAACAGCGTCGGTTGCTGTGGTACCAGTGCGATTTTCTGACGCCAGCTGTTCAGCGAAATATCTCGCAGGTCTGCACTACCAAACCGGACTGCACCCGCTATCGGGTCATAAAAGCGCAGTATCAGCTCGAACACGGTCGACTTTCCAGCACCTGAGGGGCCAACGAGCGCGACAGATTCTCCCTGCGTGATATGCAAAGTAAAGTCACTCAACGCGGGGTGTGCAGGCCGACTGGGATATGCGAAGTGGACACCCTCAAAGACTAGTGCTGATTCACTCGCCGGTGCCTCGGTGCCGGTGTCCGGAATCTCGCAGTTCTCGGTGAGTAACTCCATAAGCCGCTCTGCCGCGCCAGCGGCCCGTTGCAAATCGCCCCACACCTCCGAGAGTGTCGCAAAAGCGGTGCCCACCATGATGGTGTAAAAAACAAAAGCGCCTAGTTCTCCTCCCGTCATGCGGCCTTCAATTACATCTATACCGCCAGACCACATCATGCTGACCATGCCGCCAATTAGAAGGAAGATGGCAAAGCCCGTCAGGAGCGTACGCTGAAAGACTCTAGAGAGCGCGACCGAAAACGCATGCTCCACATCTCTCCCAAAGGCCGTTTTCTCGGCAGCTTCGCGATTGAAGCTCTGTACTACCTTGATCGACTGGAAAATCTCGCCCGCATGACTACCCACGTCGGCAATGGTTTGCTGGCTTTTGTTTGAGAGCGTTCTGACGCGTCGACCAAAGATCAAAATGGGCAAGAGTGTCACCGGCACTGCGATCACAATCACTAGACTCAGTTTGAGGTTGGTGACGACCATAAGCGTCAGTGCTCCCGTGAGCGTCAATGCGTTGCGCAATGCGAGGCTGACCGAGGAGCCGATGAGCGTTTGTAAAAGGGTGGTGTCTGTAGTGAGGCGAGACATGATTTCGCCTGAGTGATTGCTCTCGAAATAGTTGGGTTGCATATGGACGAGGTTATTGAAAACAGCACCCCGGATGTCGGCACTGACTCGTTCCCCTAACCATGACACCAAATAAAAGCGGGTCATCGCGCCGATCGCCATGGCAATGCCGATCACCAGTAGAAACACGACAGCTTCATATAACCTCGAAGAATCCGCCTCGACAAAGCCTTCATCGATCAGTATTTTGACTCCATAACCCAGCGTCAGCTGTGCCCCAGCCGTAAACAACAGCGCTGTGCCGGCGGCGATCATTCTGCCTTTGTGAGGCCACAAGAACCCCAGCAACTGTCTGAGAGGTGCCAATGATTTGGCGTTGGGAGGCGTGTCGCGATCAGGATCCGCAATGGCGGCGGGAGCGGAAGTGGTTGAGGATTCGGTCAAGGTCGCGCTCGGATACAGGCTGCAAAAGGATAGCGGGACCACAGTTTACGCGGGCTGGGCACAAAAAGATCCTTTGGCGCTCAATGGCACTTGCGCCAGTGCCGTGACTTGGAAATTAAGGCCTGCCAGGACGGGCGTTGTAGTAGGCAAGATGGCATGGCATTCTTCGTAAGCTCCGCACCTCGCCCTGCCAGCAGGGCGCCCCATTCAGCTCGCGCGGGTAAGGATGGCAGTGATTAACAGCGTCTTTTCGTCCACCTCGTCAGGGCTTTTTGGGTACTCGATTGAGCCCTTGAGTTGCGCATCCTTACTCTCTGGCAGCGGTTACTCGTCGGCAACGCTGCTGGGCTGAGGCTCCAATAGTCTGCCGAAAAATATTCCCAGCTCAAAGAGCAACCACATCGGAATTGCGAGTAGCGATTGGGAGATTACATCGGGTGGTGTCAGCAACATACCAAAGACGAAGCACCCGACAATGATGTAAGGGCGTTTCTGGGCGAGTGATTCGGAGGTGGTGACGCCTGTCCAGATGAGAATGACCGCGGCAATTGGCATTTCGAAGGCGATGCCAAATGCAAGGAATAGCTTCAGCACGAAATCCAGATAGCTTTTGATATCTGTCATCACTTGTACGCTGTCGGGTCCGACGCTGGTGAAGAAAGCGAAGATGAGTGGGAACACAACAAAATAAGCGAAGGCTGCGCCTGCATAGAAAAGCAGGACGCTAGAGGCCAGCAGAGGCATCGCGATGCGCTTTTCTTTTTGGTATAGCCCGGGCGCTACGAATCCCCATATCTGATAGAGCACCACGGGTATGGCCATAAAGATTGCTAAGACCAGACTGAGCTTGAAGGGCGTGAGAAAGGGTGATGCGACGCCCGTCGCGATCATGGTCGAGCCCGCTGGCATCAGCTCTCTGAGCGGCGCCGATACAAAGCCGTAAATGTCGTTTGCAAAGGGAAAAAGGATGATGAATCCGACAAGCACTGCAAGGACTGCCCGCAGCAGTCGGTCACGCAGTTCAGTGAGATGCGCTACCAGTGACATGGGCGGATCGTCGTGTTCGGTTTGCTCGCTCATGCGGTTTTTTGGGGGGAACTATTTCCGTCACCGTTGGGGGGTTGATCGCTCGGTGGGGAGAGGGATTCCGTCGTGGTTGAGGTGGTCTGGAGTGATTCGCTTACCTCTGTGCCGATCGCTACAATCTCTCGTTCCGCAGACTGGGCGGTGTCGCGCACCTGCTGCTCGAGTTCCTGAGACTCGGCTTTGAGCTTCTGCATGATTTCGTCGTTGTGTAGTTCGCGTCGGACTTCAGTCCGAATCTGATCAAAGCTGCGGCGAAAACGGTTAGTCCACGCCAGTACGGTACGAACGGCGCCAGGTAACTGCTCGGGCCCGACGACCAATAGGCCCACAACGCCGATCAGTAAGAGCTCGGCAAAGCCGATATCAAACACGTGGGTTGCTCCGGTCAGCTTGACGCTTTGTCTGAGTCGCTATCTTTCTGGGCGGCAGCGTGGTTGGCCCCGCCATCGCTATCAGCCTCATCTTTGCTCATGCTGTTGCGGAAACCCTTGATAGCGCTGCCTAGGTCGCTACCTATGTTACGCAGGCGCGATGTGCCAAATACCATCACGATGATGGCCAGAATAATGAGTAGCTGCCAAATGCTAATGCCGCCTAGGCCCATGGTCGCTCTCCCTGTCGTTAAGCGTCGTCTGAAACCGCATTATGGCCTTTTCGGGCCGCTTTTTCTGCTAGCCCTGACAGGCCCATTCGCTCGTCGAGCACTCTGAGGACGTCCGTGTGACTGAGGTCGAAGTGCGCGAGCATCACCATGGCATGAAACCAGAGATCGGCTACCTCTTTAACCACCTCTTCAGGATCGCCGCCCTCCGCTGCATCTTTAGCGGCCAAAATCACTTCGGTGGCTTCTTCACCCACTTTTTCAAGGATCTTGTTGAGCCCTTCAGCATTCAGTGCGGCAACATAAGAACTGTCAGGGGAAGCCGTTTTCCGCTCCGCCAGCACCTTGTCCAACGCGGTGAGCAGATCGTCCATTCAGTTGTCCTCCTGCAGCCGCCAGTTGCCGTCCTCAGGGTAGTAAAAGAAGCAAGTCCGGCGCCCCGTGTGGCAAGCACCGTCACCCTGTTGCTTGACCTGCAACAACAGTGTGTCGCCGTCGCAGTCCAAACATGCGCCTACTAACGTCTGGGTATTCCCGGATGTGGCGCCTTTTCGCCAAAGAGATTGCCTTGAGCGAGACCAGTACACCGCTTCGCCAGTTTCCAGCGTCTTTGTCAATGCCTCGGCGTTCATCCATGCCAACATCAAGACCTCGCCGGTGTCGGCCTCTTGGGCAATAACCGGGATTAATCCCTGCTCATTCCAATTGGGTAAGAGGGTGTCGGGTGTATTGGAGATAGTGTCTGCCATCACGACAGTATGCCAGACGCGCCTTGTAGCTGTTACCGGTCGCGAATTAAGAGCGCGCAGAGCAGGCAGCCGCCGCCGCCGAGCAGCCATCCGGTCCCGCTCCCGGCAATACCGAGTCCGAGTGACAGAGCGCCAAGTGTGGCAAGGGGCAACACCCGACTTGAGGATCGGCGCGGGGCCGTCTCGCTCTTGGGGGTTTGCCGGAGGCGATTCAGCATCAAATCGGGGAGGAGGGGAAGTGTCTCCAGAAGTGCCGGCGCATCCTCTTGCAATCTTTTAGCCATTGTTTGCAGTGAGTAACGGTCCGCGACCCACTGCTCGAGAAACGGCTTGGCGGTATCCCATAGATTGAGCTTTGGATACAGCTGTCTGCCTAACCCCTCTATGTTCAGCAGGGTTTTCTGCAACAACACTAGCTGGGGCTGCACCTGCATATCGAACTGCCCGGCGGTGCGGAACAACGAAACCAGCATGTGGCCGAAAGAAATATCCGATAACGGCCGCTCAAAAACCGGTTCGCAAAGCGTGCGCAACGCACCCTCAAATTCAGCAATCGGCGTGTCCGGGGGGACCCACCCACACTCAATATGAAGTTTGGCGCAAAGTCGATAGTCTTGCTGAAAAATGGCCAGCAGGTTGCGCGCGAGGTAATACAGATCCTGCTCGTCTAGTTGTCCGACGATGGCACAGTCAACTGCCATGTAGCGCGGGTCTTCGGGGGTCCTGCAGTCGACAAAGATGTTCCCCGGGTGCATGTCGGCATGAAAAAAGCTGTCCCGAAATACCTGGGTGAAAAAGACCTCCACGCCGCGCTCGGCAAGTAATTTGATATCTACCTGCTTCTGCTCGAGCGTCGTGATATCGCTAACTGGTACGCCATAAATCCTCTCGCTGACCATGACCTGCCCGCAGGTGAGCGCCCAGTGCACTTTGGGTACGTAGACCAAGTCACCCGCTCTAAAGTGGCGTCTCAGTTGAGACGTGTTAGCCGCTTCACGCTGCAGATCGAGCTCGCCGTGAATGATGCGGTCATATTCAGCTACAACCTCGACGGGCCGCAGCCGTCGCCCGGTCCGAGACCAGCGTGAGAGCAAGCGTGCCGCGTGTTTTAGTAGCCTTAGATCATGGTCGATGGTCTTCTCGATACCGGGGCGCAACACCTTGACGACGACATTGCTGCCGTCGGGTAGCTGGGCGGCATGCACCTGCGCTACCGATGCGGCTGCTAGCGGGTTGGCGTCAAATTCAGCGAAACAATCGTTAAGAGGCTTGCCCAACGCGCGCTCTATCCGTTGTATCGCTTCTTTTGCTGGAAACGGTGCGACCTGGTCCTGCAACAACGCCAACTCGTCGGCGATGTCATGGGGGAGCAAATCTCGCCGCGTTGAGAGAAGCTGACCGAACTTGATAAAGACGGGGCCTAGATCTTCCAGCGCGCGACGGAGGCGTTCACCGCGGGGCGTGGTGTTCGGCACAGAGAGGACCGGGAAAATGCGCAGTAATAAGGAAAAGAACTTTGGCCGCTGATTGGCAGGCAAAAGTTCGTCCAGTCGGTACCGTGCGATAGTGCGATAGAGCGTGACGACCCGACTCATGAGGTCTTCCTGTTCGACGCGGCTTTTGCAATCAGTTTTTCGACCTGCTGCTGGGCGCGCTCGACGCGCATCGATAACGATTGCACCGAATCGTAGAAAAATTCGAGTTCAGCTTTGGGTGGCGTCAGCCGGCCTTCCTCCAATAGATATTCGGATAACTGGCGTTTCAGGCTCGCCCGCGCGCCCTCGCTCCAGCGGAAGAACCTGCGCAACGTCTGAGCCAGTTGGTGGCCTGTCACATCGCCCAGTGCCTCAACAAGGGGTGCCTCCCAGTCCACATCCATCTTTGAGATTATTTGCTGCAGGTTGATCAGACTGGTGCTACGCCCTTCCAGTTCGATACCACTGTTGATCAGCGTCGCGGCTGGATCATCAGAGGCGGCGAGTGTGGCGAAGTCTTCCATTGATCCCCGAACAAACGCATCGGTAGCTCGCTCGCAGTGCATCATCAGTCGGACTTCGGTGCCGCTGACTATGTCGATGTAAAGGGTGAGATCAAGGCTGGTGATTTCGATACCCAGCAGGGTGCCACTCAGTACATCGAGCTCCCGGTGCGATGTAGGTGCCAGAGCGATGGCTTGATTGAGTGCACGCTCCGCGGCGGCTAGTGCAGCACTGAGTAGCGCCGGGTCGTGTTGGATCACGCCTTGAAACCCTGATGCACAGCGACAATTCCCCCTGTCATATTTTGATAGCGACACTCCGTAAAGCCAGCATCTTCCATCATGCCCATGAGTGTGTCCTGATCGGGATGTTTACGGATAGATTCAGCAAGGTACCGATAACTGTCGGCATCTTGGGCAATCAGGCGTCCCATGGCCGGCAAAATTTGGAACGAGTATTGGTCATAGACTTTGCCCAATAGCGGCGAGACCGGCTTGGAAAACTCCAGTACCAGCAGCCGCCCACCGGGTCGCAAGACCCGCAGCATGGATCTGAGCGCCACGTCCTTGTCGGTGACATTGCGCAGACCAAACGCAATGGTGATGCAGTCGATGCTGTTGTCCTCAAAGGGCAGTGCTTGGGCATCAGCTTGCACAACCTCGATATTGCCCGTTGCGCCTTTGTCGATCAGCCGATCCCGACCCACTTCAAGCATAGCGGCATTGACGTCGGCGAGAATGACTTTACCTTCGGGTCCCACCAGCTTCGAAAATCGAGCCGCCAGATCGCCCGTGCCACCAGCGATATCAAGAACAGTCTGGCCCGGTCTCGCTGCGCTGAGTTCGATAGTGAAACGCTTCCACAAGCGGTGCACACCACCTGACATTAAATCGTTCATCAGATCATAGCGGCTTGCCACAGAGTCAAAGACGCCGCGCACCATGCCGGCTTTGGCTTCCCGGTCCACTCGGGTATAACCGAAATCGGTGGTGTCGTCTTTTCGATCAGCGGCGGTGGCCTGTTCATCACTCATGGCATGTTCACTTATGGCTTATTTGCTCACGCAGTGTGGCGCGCTATCCCGCGTGCCTTATGCCAGCGGGTCCGCCAGTGTACCTGAAGCGTCGCCGTGTTCAGAGGTCGAAGGTATGTTGTCATGAGAGCCCTCGGCAGATCTGGAGGAAGCGCGCTGGGAAGGTCCGCGTCAGGGGTCGAAATGTAAAACCTGTACCTCTGGGTCGCGGGATTTACCCTCAGCCGCTAGCTGCCTTAGATACTGCTGCCAGTATCGGTCTTGCTCCTCAGCGAGACCTCGGAGGTATTGCCAGCTATACAAGCCCGAGTCGTGGCCATCATCAAAGGTGATCTGCACGGCATAGTGTCCCACTGGGTTAATGGCGGAAATACCCACCGAAGACTTACCTGTTTGCAATGTTTCTTGGCCTGGCCCGTGACCTCGAACCTCTGCAGAAGGTGAAAACACCCGGAGAAATTCAGCGCTGAGTGTATAAGCGGACCCGTCCTCGAACGCAATGTCCAGCCAGCGCCGGGATCGAGAGTAGTGGAGCTTGGTGACGCGGAGACGAGCGGGTTGTGTCATGGCGCTTCGCGCTTCAGTAATAGTGTGTCCATATCAGCCTGCGCGGTGAGTGATCGCGCCCGCGCCATGTCCGAACGTTTGTCAAATGGCCCCAGATACACGCGATACCAACGGCCGCTATTGTTCTCACTCGGCTCGACAGTGGCTTCGAGTCCCAGCAGAGCCAGCTCGCCGCGCCGCCGATCAGCATCGGCTCGTTGCCGAAAAGATCCGGCCTGTAGCAAATACTGCGCGCGAGTGGCGTTATCGGCCTCAAGATCGGCTGGCTCGATCTCAGGGTTGAGGTCCGACGCCTGATTGGGAAGTACCGTATAAAAATCAAAGCGGGGCGAGGCCTCTGCCTCCAATGAGAGCGGCGGTGTGGGCGCGGCGACGCTTTGGTCATGCTCCTCCGTAGAGCGCATCAAACCCAAGCAGATGGCGACGCCTACAACGCATCCCGCAATGAACCCCTGCACGTGCGCGCGGTTCAGCGTCGGCGGCGCCTCGTGGGTTGTCGCTGAGTTGGTCCGCGTTGCAGAGGGTCTTCTCGGACTTTGGCTGGCTTTGGTGGGCATCACATGCTGTCCGGTGCCGAAACACCGAGGAGATTAAGACCGCTGGCGAGCACCTGCCGGCTGGCCGTGACCAGCGCGAGTCGCGCATCGGTGGTTTCCGGTGCCCCTTCCAGCACTTTGTGCGCGTTGTAGAAGCTATGAAAATCTGCGGCCAGCTCGCGCAGATAGTTGGCGACATCATGTGGCTCGAGCCGCTCTGCGGCGGTGGCGACAACCTCCGGATAGCGGGCCAGACTGACAAGTAATGCCAAAGTCTCGGGTTCGTTCAGCCTCTCTAAGTGCTTTAGCCCGTCTGCCACGTCATGCTGGCCTCCGGTTTCGGTCGCTTTCCGCAACACGCTGGCGCAACGAGCATGGGCATATTGAATGTAGTACACCGGGTTTTCGTTACTGCGTGCCAGGGCCAAATCCACATCGAAGGTCAGCTGAGAGGTCGGCGCGCGGGCAACCAGGAAGTAGCGGGTGGCGTCGCAGCCTACCCAATCAATCAAATCCCGCAGCGTAACGTAGCTACCCGCTCTTTTAGAGAGTTTGACCTCGGCGCCGTCTCGCATCACCGTCACCATCTGGTGGAGCACATATTCAGGCCAGCCCTCTGGGATTCCGACATCCAGGCACTGCAGACCAGCGCGTACGCGAGTAATCGTGCTGTGGTGATCGGCCCCCTGTTCATTGATGACCCGCTTGAAGCCCCGTTGCCATTTGTTGTGATGGTAGGCGACGTCTGGCACGAAATAGGTGTAGCCGCCCTCTTGTTTGCGCATGACCCGGTTTTTGTCATCACCGAAGTCAGTCGTGCGTAGCCAGAGTGCGTCCTGTTCTTCAAAGGTGTGGCCGCCTGTTTGAAGGGCGTTGACTGTGTGTTCGACCGCACCACTGCCATAGAGCGATGACTCCAGAAAATAGTGATCAAAGACAACCTGAAACGCACGCAGATCCTGATCCTGCTCACGTCGCAAACACGCGACAGCGAAGTCGCGAATTGCGTCAAGATCATCAATGTCCGCTTTAGCAGTGATTTCCCGGTCGGCCGCCTGCACGGTTTCACCCGCGATATAAGCGGCAGCAACATCTTCGATGTAACCGCCCTGGTAGCCGTCTGCAGGCCAATCTTTATGGCTAGGGTCTTTACCCTGAGCGCGAGCCTGTACCGATAACGCCAGGTTATTGATTTGCTGTCCTGCGTCGTTGTAGTAAAACTCACGTTGCACTGCCCAGCCGGTGGCCTCCAGCAACCGGCTTAGAGAATCGCCAATGGCCGCGCCGCGGCCGTGACCCACGTGGAGGGGCCCTGTGGGGTTCGCACTGACAAACTCAACTTGCACCGGTTGCCCCGCGCCCGTATTGGAGCGCCCGTATGTTTCGCCAGCATCAAGAATGGTCTGGACAATGTCGGTTTGTTGGCTTTGATTGACGAAAAAATTGATAAACCCGGGGCCCGCAACATCACAGCGGTCGACAAGGCTGTTGTCAGGCAGTGCGGCGATAAGTTGAGTTGCGAGATCGCGCGGTGCCATGCCAGCACGCTTTGCCAGCACCATGGCGATGTTGCAAGACAGGTCGCCGTGGCTTGTGTCCCTCGGGCGATCTATTTGTGGTGTCGCGTCCGGTAATTCACCGAGTGCGCCGTCAGCAACCAATTTTTCCAGCGCTATGGTGATCAGCGCAGCCAATTCAGATTTCATGGTTTTCCTGTCAGGGTTTTTCCGCGGCGTTGGCGGAGCCGATGGCTATTATCGCCGACCGTTTGCCGTGGCTCCAGCGGAGGAAGTCACAAGCTTTTGCGACTTACAGGCTCTCATATGGATCGATGTCGACAGACCAACTCAGTCGATGACTATGACGTTTGGACTCAGCAACGTTTACTAGCGAAGCCATACTCGCCGCCAGCGCCGCACGACTCGAAGCGGTGAGGACAAGCTGACTCCGATATCGGCTTTTCCGGCGAGCCATTGCAGCGGGTAACGGTCCGATGAGTTGACAGCTTTTTGTAGAAGCAACATCGCGCTTTAAATGTTCTAAAAAGTCGAGACCTTCTTGCCTACTCTGGCTGTCACAGCGAATAACGCCCAGTGCACCGAAGGGCGGCAGGCCCCCGCGTTGCCTTTGCGCGAGTAGTTCCGGTAGGGCCTTATCGTAGGGTCCCGCAAGTTGTTGCATCAACGGATGATCAGGGTGGCGGGTTTGAATCAGCACTTCACCGGGCACTTCCTCACGACCCGCGCGGCCACTCACTTGTGTCAGCAGCTGCAATAAACGCTCCCCGCCGCGGAAGTCGGGGCTGAATAGGAGCGCATCTGCATCGACGACTGCGACCAGCGCGACATGTGGAAAGTGGTGCCCTTTGCTAAGCATCTGAGTGCCGATCATCAGCACCGGCTCACCGTCCGACAGTCTCTTTATCAAGTTGGGCATCGATTCACGGCCTTGCATCGTGTCACTGTCGACGCGCACGACGGGAAACGCAGAGAAGCGATCATTTAAAAATGCTTCGGTCTGCTGTGTGCCGATGCCGGTGCCGGCCAGTCGGCGGCTGCTACAGTGGGGGCAGGATCGGGGCAGTGAGCTCCGTCTGTCACAATGGTGGCAATGCAGACCTGCCGGCGTTCTGTGCAGCGTCATGCGTGCGTCACAATCCGGGCAGCCGCTGGTCCAGCCGCAGTCGTGACACACCAGTGCGGTGGCGAAGCCACGCCGATTCAGGAAGACCAGAACCTGATGCCCAGCGGACAATGTCGAATCAATTTTTTCTACTAGCTCAGCCGATAGGCCGGCGGACAGATCCAATCCGCTGATGTCGATTTGTCGTTGCGAGGGAAGGGTTCCTTGTCCAGCACGCTGTGTTAACTGGTGACAGTGGTAACGCCCTTTATCAGCGTTATACCAGCTCTCTAGGCTAGGTGTGGCAGTCCCTAGTAAGACCGGGCAGTGCTCGAGCTGGCCACGTTTAATGGCGATATCGCGTGCGGAATAGCGAAATCCATCCTGCTGCGCAAAGGCGGCGTCATGTTCCTCATCGACAATGATGATTCCAAGGTGTTGAAGCGGTGCAAAGACTGCGGAGCGTGTGCCGAGGATAATGGCGGCTTTGCCGCGCCGCGCCGCAGCCCACACGCGATCGCGTTCTAAGTCGCCCATGCCTGAGTGGAGTGCGAGCACGGGAGCATCGAATCGCGCCTCAAAACGTGCCAAGGTCTGGGGAGTCAGCACAATCTCAGGAAGTAGCACAAGCGACTGTTCGCGCCGCGCCAGACACGCCGCAATAGTCTGCAGGTAGACCTCAGTTTTTCCGCTCCCGGTTACGCCGTGCAGTAAATGGACAGCAAATTTTCCTGCGTCGGCGGTGACTTTCTCTATTACTGATTGTTGTTCGCTGTTGGGGGGTAAGGGGGTGGAGCGCATACACCATCGATCAGTCTGAGACAGTTCAGTCTCCTTAGCAAGCCTGTGGTCGATCAACGCTCTTATAACGGGCCGGCTGAAGCCGGATTGGGTCAAGTCTGAAAGAGTTGTTGTTCCATGTCGGAGCATCGCAATCAGAGCCGCCTGCTTGGGGGCGCGATGCGGAGCGTTCTGTGGCAAAGCAAGCCCTTTCTTCGTCAGGGTGAGCGCGGCGATATCCGTGCCGCGTTCGGCGCGCCCACGCCGTTCACTTGGTGACAACCCTAGCGGCAATACCTCGCCGACAGGATGATGGTAGTAGCCTGACGCCCAGGTTAGCAGCGCTAGCAGCGGCCTGGTGAACAACGGCTCAGTATCCAGCACTTCAGAGACCGATTTCAATTTGGTGTCGCTGACTGTCGACTCGGAGGCAGTCGACAGCAAAACGCCTGTAATCAGGCGTTTTCCAAAGGGCACCTGAACTCTCAGGCCAGGTAACGCGGTGCCATGCCAGTCTGCGGGCGCTCGATAGTCAAAATAGCGTCTGAGAGGGGTGGGCACAGCACAGCGCCAGATCGGCTGATCGGGATTTTTTTCCGCAGGATGATGGGTCAAGGTCTGCTCGGCGTACTGTCTCTCGACGCTAGTCTACTAGAGCATGGCATTTGGCGTATTCCATGTTGCTATCGGTGCTCGCTCTGGTATGATCCGCGCTCTTTTCCGCAACGAAGATCGGTGACAGAGGTTCGTATGAAGCCCGATATCCATCCCGAATACAGGGAAGTGTTGTTCCACGACACGTCGTCTGACACCTTTTTTATCATTGGATCAACTGTCGCAACCAGCGATACCAGGGACTATGAGGGGCAAACTTATCCCTATATGTCGTTGGATATTTCAAGTGCTTCACATCCGTTTTACACGGGCAAGCAGAAGGTCGCGCAGAGCGATGGTCGAGTCGCTAGGTTTAATAAGCGGTTTGGTGATCGTAGTTTGAAAAGCTGATCCTCCAACTTTTGTGTCAGAAAATCTGTTCGACACTGCCGTTGCCTAGTTCCCCGCCAAAATCGCTCTGCCAATCCGGCAGAGATTCCTCAAGAAAGTACTCCAACAAGCTATTGTCAGGTTGCCCCTTCACCCGCAGCCCTGAGTCGCGATCAACCCGAAGTCGGACTATACCCGGAGGCATTGGCGGTGCGGGCTGGGGTGCTGGCAGTGCGGCGCGCATGAAGTCGATCCAGATCGGCAGTGCTGCGGTACCTCCGAATTCGCGTCGACCAAGCGGACCATAGTCATCGAAGCCCACCCATGTGGTGGTAATTAGATCCCGGTTAAAACCCGAAAACCAAGCGTCGCGCGGACCGTTTGTAGTGCCGGTTTTCCCGGCAATGTCCTGGCGTTCTAGTATCCGCGCCCTGCGCCCCGTGCCTCGCTGGATGGCATCGCTGAGAAAAGTTGAGATAATGTATGCCACCCTGGGGTCCATGACACGTTCCGCAGCTCTTACTTCAGGTACCTTAGCGCCGAGGATGTCTTCCATACGGACCTCCTCAATGGCTGAAGGAGAATCGTCAAGGCAATCGGAGCACGCTACTAGTGGATCGGCCGCATAGACAATTTCCCCTTTGGCATTCACGATGCGGTCGATTAACCAGGGCTCTACCTTGAATCCCTCGTTGGCGAGAATCGCATACCCCGTCGCAACCTCAAGCGGCGTGAAACTGTGTGTGCCTAGTGCCAGCGTTAGATTGGCCTGTATGTCCGTGATGTCAAACCCCAGTGATTCAATGTAACGAATGAACGATCTAACGCCCACCCTCTGCAACACGCGAATCGATACCAGATTCCGCGAGAAGGCCAGAGCCTCTCTGAGGCGTGTGGGGCCATAAAACTTGCCGCTGTCATTTTCTGGCCGCCAGATCTCTGCCGCGGCTAAATTGTCCAGCACAACTGGAGCGTCGTTGATGACGGTTGATGGTGTAATGCCCGCTTCTAGCGCGCTGGCATAAAGGAAGGGCTTAAAGTTGGATCCTGGTTGTCGCTTTGCCTGCGTAGCGCGATTAAACTTCGAAAGCTCGAATCCCATGCCCCCGACGAGCGCCCTGATGGCACCATGTTTTGGGTCCAGTGATGCAAGCGCCGATTGCACCTTTGGTACCTGTGTCAGGTGCCATCCGTCGGCGGCTTCTCGAATTCTAATCAGGTCTCCTAGAGACAGCAGTTCACCTGTATTTTCTGCTGGCGCCGCCGTCTGATTAACCGATCGATAGCGTCGTACTTTATTTAGCTCACCTTCCCAAGCCAGACGAATACTTTCGCCCGTTTTGGTCAATACTGTCGCGCCGACCTCGTCCACGGCAGTGACTACAGCGGGCGGGAGTGCCGCAATTACCGGCATTTCGTGCAATGCCTCCCGCCATCGTGTGAGTGTTTGTTCCTTCGTTTCGTCTTCGCGGGGGGCAAGACGCCGCTCAGGCCCTCTCCAACCGTGACGCCAATCGTACGTCCGCAGTCCATTCAGTAGCGCGTCATGAGCTGCCTGTTGCAGCTTGGAATCGACTGTGGTGTATACCACATAGCCATCGTTATAGGCTGCTTTGCCGAAACGATCGACCATTTCTTGGCGCACCATTTCCGCCACATAGTCTGCATCGACCTCGACAACCTGACCGAAGAAAGCGGCCGTGACCGGAGCGTTTTGCGCGATTAGCATCTCTCGCTCGTTAATCATTCCTAGATTGGTCATCCGACCAAGGATCCAGTCCCGGCGTATTTTTCCTTTTTCTGGGTTGCTAAGAGGGTTGTTGCGAGAAGGCGCTTTAGGGATGCCCGCGAGCATCGCGTGCTGCGCTAAATTTAACGCAGCCAAGGGTTTGCCGTAGTAAGTCTCGGCAGCGGCTTCAAATCCATAAGCGCGGTGTCCCAAGAACACGCGATTTATGTAAAGCTCAAAGATCTCTTCTTTGCTAAACCTCGCCTCGATTTCGAAGGCGAGCAGGATCTCTGTAAATTTTCTGAGAAAGGTTTGATCTAGCGTGAGGAAGTAATTGCGTGCGACCTGCATTGTCAACGTTGAACCGCCGCTGCCTTTCTTGCCGGTCAAGATCAGCTCAGAAACTGCTCTCAAGAGGCTTAGCGGCTCGATGCCGTGGTGCTCAAAAAAACCGTCATCCTCGGCAGCCAGCAACGCATCGACGAAGCTTTTGGGGATTTCACCGAACTGGAGTGGTTTTCTTTTTTGCTCTCCGAATTGGCCGATTAAAGCGCCGTCGCCACTCAGCACGCGCATCGGCGTGCGCAGTGTAATGTTGCGCAACGCACTTTCTTCCGGGAGCTTGGGGCTGAGGTAAAGATACAGGCCTGCCATCCACCAGATCCCTGCGCAGGCGATTAAAGCGCCGTATTGGATTATTTTTCGGGCTTTCGGCACGTGGATTCTCCGAAATGGTGGTGTGAAGTGTAAACACACGTCGGGACAATATTTACCTGCGCAGCGCGGATCTCATGCTGGTCAGGCGAACATATCAGGGCTTTTGTAGGGATTTCAGACAAATGAAGCTGTTAAGTGACCTTTTACCGACTTTGATCAGTAA
Source organism: Halieaceae bacterium (assembly GCA_902631395.1). Taxonomy (GTDB): domain Bacteria; phylum Pseudomonadota; class Gammaproteobacteria; order Pseudomonadales; family Halieaceae; genus Luminiphilus. The sequence continues at coordinate 58,202 of CACOYM010000006.1, forward strand.
ATATGAGGCGTTAAGACCCATTATTTTTTAAAAATCTTTTTCGGAGTAAGGCGTTATACCCAAAAGTACGCTTGATGACAGTATTTTGCTGGATATGATTATTAATCAGAACCCGTTGGGAGATTATGTATCTAGGGTAGAGTCAGGCCTGATGCCGAAGAGCTAACACTCAACTGCCCGCATGGGTGTTGGTAGAGGATACTGAGTCGCTCGGGCTGGGGGATGTTTTTAAAAATGAGGTGTTGAACAAGTTTGAGAGAGTGCTCCTGCTCAATGATCCTTCCTTGTTAGGTGGTCTGTCCAATAGCAACGCAAAAAACCGAGATATTGATTTTCATTACGTCCAGAATTCTCTCTGAAGTCCTAGTGAATTGAGCGCGCGGCGATGGCCAAAAGTGACAAAGGCGAAGTGTTGTTCATGGTTGGGCCAATGGGTTCAGGAAAGTCTACTGTGGGTCGACATCTGGCAGAGCTCCTGGGCTATGGCTTTATAGACTCTGATTCTGAGATCGAAGCTCGAGCAGGTGCTGACATCCCATGGATTTTCGATATTGAGGGTGAGGCGGGTTTTCGCCGACGCGAGGCTGCAGTGCTGAGAGACCTCGCCAATAAGCGGCATGTGGTGATCGCAACTGGGGGTGGTGCGATCTTGGCGGAGCAGAACCGTCAGGTTATGGCAGTCAACGGTTTGGTCATTTTCCTTAATGTCTCGGTCGCACAGCAGCTGAAACGCACCGGGTCTGGAGACGGCCGGCCCCTCCTGCAGACGGGTGATCGTGAGAGAACATTAAAGAGGCTCATGGCAGAGCGTGGGCCGCTTTACAGCGCTCTGGCAGATGTCATGATCTCTGGTAGCGAAGGGAACGTTCGCAAAGTCGCTCAACATATTCAAACGCAATTGTATGAGCGAGGCCTGATATCCTCTTATACCGACTGATACGCCCACCGAGATGCAGCTATTTATGTTTGACGCTTTGCACACCCTTAATGTTGATCTTCATGCGTCGACGCAGGATCGCAGCTACCCGATTAGTATCGGTCGTGGTTTCATAGGCAGTGAGAAGTTTTGGGCACCTGTGGTCGCGGGCAGAGGCGTTGTGCTGGTCACCGACGATCGGGTTGGACAAATTTACGCAGCGACCCTAAAAGCTTCGCTGGGCGCCGTATCTCAGCTGACGGAAGTGGTGCTCCCTGCCGGTGAGGCGTATAAAAAGCTCTCTTCGATACAGACCATTCTGGATGCCGCGCTGGCAGACAAGCACGAACGCGGCAGTTTGTTTATCGCCTTGGGTGGAGGCGTTGTGGGTGACATGACGGGCTTTGCGGCAGCCTGTTTCCTGCGCGGCGCAGACTTCGTTCAGGTTCCCACCACATTATTGGCTCAAGTGGACTCCTCTGTAGGCGGCAAGACCGGCGTGAATCACGCGATGGGCAAAAATTTGATTGGTGCGTTCCATCAACCACGGCATGTGGTAATTGATCTTGAGACGCTCGCGAGCCTCGCGGATCGCGAATTCGCTGCTGGCCTCGCCGAGGTCATTAAATACGGACTGATTCGCGATGCTGCCTTTTTTGATTGGCTCGTTGAGAACGTGCGACACTTAAAGGCTCGCGACAACGAAGCGCTGGCATTTGCCATCAAGCGCAGCTGCCGTATTAAAGCGGATGTTGTGGCAGAGGACGAGCGAGAGGTAGGCATTCGCGCACATCTGAACTTTGGACATACCTTCGGCCATGCAATCGAACGCTTGCAGGGCTATGGCGGGTGGCTTCATGGCGAGGCTGTCGCAGCGGGTATGGTAATAGCAACTCAAATTTCTGTTGCTCGTGGCAGTCTTGATGAGATGGCGCTGCACAAGTTATTGCTGTTTAACGAGGCGTTTGGCCTCCCCACTGGGCCTCCGGCGGATATTCTGGCGGCAGACTTTCTTGAGGCCATGACCAGCGATAAGAAAGTGACCTCAGGGAAAATTCGCTACGTTCTGCTAAATAAGCTAGGAGAAGCAACCATAACTGACCGCGTGACTGAGCAGGAAATCGTCGACGTCATATCCCTTTATTCAACATAAATGCAGCCAACGAGCCGTCTTATGCCTTCCTTGCGCGAGCCGCGGTTAAACGATTAATAGGACTAGTTGTTAGTCAGTCTGCTAATAAACGTCTCGTAGGTATCGCTTTCGGAGTTTTAATTCTCTGAGGTATTCACCGGCCGAATCTAAGCCGTTTCCGGACTCATTTGAGATGACCTGCAACAGTGCATTCTCTACATCAGGCGCCATGCGTTCAGCATCGCCGCAGACATAAAAATAAGCGCCCTCCTCTAGCCACTGATATAGAGACTTACTGTTCTCGACCATCCGATCTTGGACGTAGACTTTCTCTTGCTGATCTCTAGAAAATGCGAGATCTAATCGATCTAACAAGCCTTTCTCCAACCAGTCTGTGATCTCTTCCTCATATAGGAAATCACAATCCCTATGTTGATCCCCGAAGAAGAGCCAATTTTTACCTTTGGCGCCGGTTGCTCCACGCTCTTGGAGAAAAGCCCGAAAGGGGGCGATTCCAGTGCCAGGGCCCACCATTATGATTGGTACATCATCGTCATCAGGGAGTCTAAAATTATTGTTTTGTGTAAAGAAAATTGGATTTGGATGACCGATATTGACTCCGTCAGCAAGCCATGTAGAGGCGACTCCTCGGTGCTCGCGATTTGCTTGCATCCACCTGACGCCAGCGATGGTCATATGTACTTCATTCTCGTGTACTAGCTGGCTAGATGAAATTGAATAAGCTCGATGCTGCAAGGGTTTAAGAAGACCAACAAACTCGCTCACCTCTAGAGGGTAGTCAAGTTCTATGCTTAAAAGATCTAAACAGTCTTTACCCCATAGAAATTTATCCTTTGCGACTTTGTTGTCGCTCCGATGGAGAGACTTCAATTCAGACCGCTTTGCCCGATTAGCTATCTCTGTTACGAGTTTCTTTGTAGGCGTAACTATTTCAAATTGAGTTTTCAAGAGCGTGTTCAGAGTGCTATCAAAGCCCTCTACTTCTGCGTCAGGCGAGAATTCCAGCTTGGCAAGAATTGAGTCAACAAGATCAGAGTGATTTTGTGGAACAATATTGAGTGCGTCACCTGGAGCATAAGTGAGGCCACTAGCCTCTAGGTTTAGAGAATAATGGCGGACCTCTTTTTTCGACCCTTTTCTGGATAACAATCGGCTGTCCAGAAGTACTGATTGAAAGGGATTTCTTTTAGACCACTGATGGGTCTTCTTTTTTACTTCGGAGCGTTGTTCGCTAGTTGGGACACTGGCTAGCTCCAACCCAGAATCCGTCGGAGACTTGCTTTTAAAAATCGGAAGTAATTCTGAAATCCAACTGCCAGCCAGTTCTTCATAATCTACGTCACAGTCCTGCCTTTCCGCTAATCTTAAGGCGCCCAGTTGCTCGAGCCTAGTGTCAAGTACCTTCGCAGCTTGGCAAAACTCGTCGTAGTCAGTATCTCCTAATCCCAAAACCCCAAAGTTTAAATTCTCTAGTCTCGGCGCGGTGGTTGCAGATAGCTCCTCCCAAAACAGCTCTGCGTTGTCAGGCATTTCGCCCTCACCATGTGTGGACACAACAAAAATTGCATTTTCAACTTCTTGCAGTGTGCCCATAGAGGTTGAATTTAAGTCAGAGAGAACAGTCGTAAACCCCAGGCTCTTTGCGGCCTCACAAGTTTCTTCTGCCACTAGCTCGGCATTTCCAGACTGAGAGCCAAATAACACGTGCAATGGCTTAGTGCTGGCGGCCTCTTCTTGAGTATCTTTGGCGTCTCCGGCCAGCTGAGTGCTTAAGCCCGCTAAAAAGCCTGTCAGCCAGGCTTGCTGCTGATCGCTGAAGGGAGCATCTGCGGGGAAGTCAGGAGCTTTCATGTGATTAGGGTGCCCCTGAGGCCATTACTCTCTCAGGAACCACCTCACCAGCAAATAACTTTTCGAAGCAGGGCACCGCTCCAAGCCGCTCTGTATTCTTTGCATCCTGACAAAGGATCCAGCCGTAGGTGGGATAACTGTCTATGGATCTTACAGTCCTCCTAGTCAGGGCTTCTTTAAAATCGGACATACGTTTATAGGCAACTAAAGACGCAAGTTGCAAGTCATCATAGCCTGCTAAGGCTGCTTTAGCGTGTTTAGTGAGCCGCGTCTCTAGCTCAAAATCCTCTGTCATTATAAGATTTCGCGTAACCCGCTCCAACTCGGCTTTGTTTGCGGAAAGCTTTCGTTGCCTGGTGATCTGTTGAGCTAGGTCTAATACCGTCCAACTGTTAACAAGCTGAAACATCTTTCTGCTATCGTTCTCTTCTCTACCCGGGGATACTCCGTCCAGAACATTCGAAGACTCCTTCCATGCTTTCTTGAGTCTGAGTATCTGTCCTCTAGCAAGGGCTTTAGACACTTCATCCACGAGCTCTTTGCGAGTTTTGACCGCGAGTATTTTATCGGCGTCTTGATACTGCAGCAGTGACTTGGGCATTATCCAGTAGAAATTCTTTGATTCTTTCTCCCAATTCTTTAGCAAGTGGTTCGCCAGTGATGATGAAGTTGCGTCGACGTGCTGCTGCAAAAGCGTTTGCACAGTGATGCGGAAAACTTCACCCATAGTGTCTTCTTGAATCACGGGGCCAAAGAGAACTGAGTCATGACTTACGGAGTCGCTGAGTGCACCACTAGGGTCATACTGGAAAGCAAAGCCGCCGGACATACCATTACCAAAACCTTTGGAAAATTTCCCCAGATTGAGCACTGTGCCGTTGGTCATATATTCGCAGAAAAAGTCGCCCACTCCCTCCACTACAGCAGTCGCACCTGAGTTCCTCACCGCGAATCGGTCTCCCGCCTGACCCCTTACGAAAAGTCGACCGCCTGTAGCGCCGAACAAGGCAAAGTTGCCAATTAAAACATTTTCTTTGAGGTCCTCAGAGGCGTCTTCGTGCGACCATTGGATTACCATTTCTCCGCCGCAGGCACCTTTACCCACACCATCATTGCAGGTTCCAAAGTGTTGCAGCCGCATGCCATCGTTGCAAAAAACGCCGTAACTCTGTCCCGCAGATCCGCATGTGCGTATTGAGAGAGTGTTTGGGGATAAAAATCTTCGACCACGGTCATCTTTCAGAGCGCTCGGAGTTGTTTTTCCGCTCCGATCATAATTTAGCCAGCGTTCTATATCGGTCGACAGCCGCCCACCAACGCTTTTATGCCGATTAGTTAAGTTAAAAATTTGACTGGTATAGGAAATTCCTCCGCTGGAGTTCAGGGTTTCCAGCGCTTCTCCAAAGAATTTTTCGTCTAAATCATAATTGCACTCTAAATAAGTAGGATCTGGCACCGCGGTCTCACTGATATTGACCAACATTGCCCTCATATTAAGGTGGCCAACCGAGGAAGGGTGGTCCAACAGATGTAGCAAATCAGCTCGACCTCTAGCTTCATCAAGAGATTTGAAACCTAAACGAGCTAATATTTCTCTGACCTCGTGCGAAATGTTTAAAAGATATTGAGCGAGAGCTCGGGCATCTCCGTCAAATGCTTCCTCGTTGGTAGTCAGTCCAGCTGGACACTTAATATTGCAATTTTTAGCCATAACGCACTTAAGCATCATTAAAGCAGTCGTCCCAAACTCAAATGAGTCGGCACCAAGCAAACTCGCCTTGACCACATCCGAACCGGTTTGCATTGCGCCGGAACAGCGCAGAGTAACTTTTTGCCTTATGCTATTAACGCAAAGGGCCTGGTGAACCTCAGCTATACCTAACTCTGCGGCCCTGCCAGTGTACTTCAGGGAAGTCACTGAGGCAGCGCCGGTGCCCCCTGTGCTGCCTGCTACATTGATAACATCTGCGCCTGCTTTCGCGACGCCAACGGCTATAGTTCCGATGCCCTCGGAACTTACTAGTTTCACGATGACCCTTACTCTAGCGGCTTTGGCGTCGTGAATTAATTGACCAAGATCCTCAATCGAATAGGTGTCATGGTGTGGTGGTGGCGATACCAGCTCAACGCCGGGGGTGCCCCCCCTCGCCGCGGCGATCTCCACTGTAACTTTTGCGGCCGGGAGCTGGCCTCCCTCGCCGGGCTTTGCTCCCTGGCCAATTTTTATCTCGATCTCCTCGAGATTGGGATCAGCCAAGTAACCGGCCCAAACACCAAAACGCCCTGACGCAAATTGTTTTATGCGGCTGGAGCGAATAGTGCCGTACCTAGAGATGTGCTCTCCACCTTCGCCACAATTCGACATTCCACCCACCATGTTAATGCCATGGGCGACAGCTTCATGAGCCGGGGCCACTAGCGCACCGTGAGACATAGCTCCAGACGCCAATCTAGGAGTGATCTCTGACGCAGGCTGCACCATTTCAAGCGGGATTGATTGTGGCGCGGCTTTTACCCGAGAAACGTAGTCAAGAGCCTGCCCAGAGACAGCTAAATGAAGTCCTCGCTCAGAGACGTGTTTGCGTAAAATTGCGTTACTGAAACGCTCGACAAAAGAAGTGCCTAAAGCTTCTAGTCGGTCGGTACTCCACTCGCTAGTGCCACAGAAGTTAAGTAAAAACTCACCATCATCCTCCTCAACCACCTCGAGGCCTCTGATGAAGAAGGTTAGATTGCCGGCCCGATTGAAGCGCATCAGTTCTTGCTTAAAATCAGTCGCCGTGTGCAGCAAGGAAATATCACCTGGAAAAGAAAGAACATCTCTAAGCGCCGCGGGTCTGCGCAAACGTTCCGTCGCCATTCCTTCTGCGAAACTCCTATATCCGGGCGTTATCTCAAAATTGTCAATGTCCTCCTTCGACAGATAATCGAAACTAGTATTCACGTACCCCTCATCACTAATGCCGAGCGCTTCGGTCATTTTGTTAAGGGTCAGAAGTCTTAGGGGCCTTGCGCTGTCGTTTTCCTCTATTTCTTTTTCGAAACCGAGACCTTCTTCAGTGAGGTTTACAAATTCTCGAACAGCTCTGGTACCAAAAGAATGCCCCGCACCATCAGCGCGCTCCTTAAAAAGGCCGAGCACTGGGAGATCGTCCATATTTGAAACGGACAACGCACGTTGATGCCAATCTAGAGCCGACCGGGCTATTCGATCAAAGTGTACGCCACCAACTGGAGCCCGCATGTTGGGGAAATAACACTTCAGAACCGGATCGCTAGTATCAAGAAAGTTTGGCTCAAAAAATTCACCACCTGAATAGCTCTCAACCGTGCAAAGCCCAACTTTGCCCATGGTTTTCATAAGCGCTTTTTCTGCCGCTTTTGCAAAATTTGCATAGGCAGCATCTGGATCGGAGGGTGAAGTTTCCTCTGCGCGCATTTGGACGGCAAGGGCGTAAACTGCGCTCGCCCCAAAGCCCAGTGAGCAGGCAACATGATGTGATGACTTGATTTGCCCACTTTCCACAATTATTGAGACTTTAAGTCGAAGCCCTTCTTCGATGAGTTTTTGATTTACTGCTGCGACTAACAGAGTCATTGGGAGCGCCGCCATATGGCGAGAAATTTTCCTGTCAGAGAGAATGGCAATGCCGCCCGATTCTCTAGCAAAGTTCACGACCCTTTGCGCGATATGGTCAAGTTCACTGACAATGCTTCTCTCATTCTTAAAGTCACTCTCCGTGTTGACTGCAAAAAGCGCATCAAAAACTTTGTGGGGTGTAACGCTCTGAAGACGAATAGTTTCAATCGTCTTTAAATCTAGAATGGGTGAATCAACTACTAACTGCTTAGAGCCGGTCGGCCCCAGCAAAGGTTTCTCTCCTAGAGCCACCCTCAAAGTCATGCCGTCCGCTTCCCTTATAGAATCCAGTGGTGGATTTGTTACTTGGGCAAAGCGCTGGCTGAAATACTTTGCAACACCTCCTTCCTGATCGTTCAGCGCGTTGATAGCCGTGCCGTATCCCATGGCAGAAACTTTTTCGGTCCCAAAAGACAGCATTGGATCCAATAAAAATTTAAAGCTATCTTGGTTGTGCGAATATGCAACGTACCTGGCGGCATTATTTAGCTCTCCCCGGTATCTGCCTTCTTCTAGGCATTTTGTATCACTGGGTTCAGATAGCTCGCTAATATGAGTCTGCGCCTCCTTTAGTGCTTGTCCGTAATCTCGTTGTTTTGATAGTTTTTCTAGCGCATCAACAGTCCTATAAATCTTTTTCTCTTCATGGTCGTAATACATCATTCCCCCAGCCTCGATGCGGCCTAGGCTAATGATTTGTTCTTTGGGAAATTGGACTTGCCCTGCTTCGGACATTACAGCCAGATATTCGTCTGTCTCGACCGAGCGAAGAGGTCGCAGCCCTAGGCGGTCTAATCTCGCGCCAATAATTCGACCATCTCCAAAAATGACCGCCGCCGGACCGTCGTTCTTTTCTTCATAAAGAGAAAAGTATTCGAGCATGTTTTTAACCGATGGCGACAGACTTTTGTCGTTCTCCCAAGCTGGCGGCATCATCGACACTACCGCTGAGACTAAATCGACTTTCCCCTCATGAATTCGGAATCCTAATGTCTGATCGAAGCGACTGCTGTCCGATTGACCTTTTGGCCTAGTAATGTGGCGTTTGCGAGCCTTCGCTTCAGCAACTTCAGACAATCGGTTTTTCTTATCAGTGTTTAATTCTCCATTGTGCGCCATATGCCTGAAAGGTTGAGCCATAGAAGGATGAGGATCTGTATTCGTGGAAAAACGCGTGTGAAAAAACAAAGTATGAATACAGTGGTCTGATTCGGAGAGATCCAAAAAGTATGGAACGAGCTCCCAAGAATTAAGCCGCCCTTTCAGTACTTGTGTTTGTGAGGACATAGAAAGCGGATATAGACCCTCAAGGCTCTCGTTTTGATAAGCATGAGACTCGATCTTTGTGAGCGTGTTGTAGATTATCGAGTCAAAGTCGCTATCTGCCCTAGAGTCAGCCAGTGTGAAGATCCACTGAAAAATGGTCAGCTGAAGGTGTCTACCTCGCGGCTCGATCGCTTTTGTATCTACCGGCAGTTCCCTCCTGAAAATAACTTTCAGGCCACTGTCGTGCAGTAAATTTTCGACCGTCTCGATTGCAAGGGTGTGTGACGCTTGATCTGTAGGAAGGAAATAATTACCTACGCCATATTGGCCATGTATGAGAGTTTGAGAAGTCAGTCGTGAAAAAAATGAATCGCTGAGGTCTATGCATATCCCGGCCCCATCCCCTACTCCTGTGGAAGACATTCCACCACGGTGGGGAACTGCACACAGCGCTTCGTGACCCTTACGAATGACATCATGGGTCTGCTTCCCGTCTTTTCGGGTAATAAAACCAACGCCACAGGAGCTATGCTCCACGGAGTGGTCATAGAGCAACTCCTGTGTTGTTTGGAGCTTCTGTGTGCCTTCTTGTTGTATCATTTATGATATTGCGCTGCTTAATAGAAACTAAGGGTCATCTACTGCGACCAAATGCTTGATTCGTAATTCTTAAGGTGTTCGGCTGCGACAGTGTTAATATTAACAAATTGCTTCGTATTTTGAGCACTTAGCATATTGCAATACGCATTGCCGCTTTATTTGGTTGTGTCCCAAAAACGGCGGGTAACTGAATCGCACATGACCGTTAAAGGGCTCAAAAACCGTTTCGCTGCTGTTTCTGATTTTACGCTGCCGAGAGGTAAGGCCAAGTGATATGGCGCTACTATCTGCCGGCGTTGGTTTATAAACTAATGATATTGAGGAATATTAAGCAAATTCATACTGTACGTAGAGTTCGCTTTGTCACGGTATCCTGCCCAAATAATCCTTCAATGTTCGGATGTCATGCGATATCGAGGGTTTGTTGATCGACCCCGAGTTCAAGGGTCTTTGGTTACTGGCAGCATTCCGCTATCTGAAGGGAGGTGGATCACTTTAAAAATATAACTCTTCAAAGTTTATGCAACGCGCAGCGTCGACAATCGGGAGAGGTAAAACCCTGGTTGTGTGTGAGTTTGGATGGGAAGGGTCGTGCTTGTTTGGTAGGGGATGTAAACTTCATCGTGTTGACCTCAAATGCACCCACGGATATGGCTGTATAAATTTTTAAAAAGACGCCTAATAAAATATAGAAAAAGCAAATAAAAGAGATTCAACAGCATGGCCAGTTTGCAAAACGACCGGTTCCTTCGCGCCTTGATGCGCGAGCCAGTGGACCGCACTCCTCTATGGATGATGCGCCAGGCAGGGCGTTACCTTCCTGAGTACCGCGCAACCCGCGCCGAGGCCGGCAGCTTTATGGGGCTGTGTACCAACCCCCAGCTTGCATGCGAGGTCACGTTGCAGCCGTTGCGGCGGTATGCGATGGATGCTGCTATCCTGTTCTCGGACATCCTTACGGTGCCGGATGCACTGGGATTGGGGCTTTACTTTGCAGAGGGAGAAGGCCCTCGATTTGAGCGGCCAGTGTCCTCTGCAGCTGAGATTGCGGCACTGGATCCTGAGCGAGCCGCCAATGAACTGGGATACGTGATGGATGCTGTCGCTCTAATTCGCAAAGAGCTTAAAGGTAGCGTGCCCCTCATTGGTTTCGCGGGCAGCCCCTGGACGCTAGCGACTTATATGGTGGAGGGCGGCTCCAGCAAGGATTTCGCCAAGGTGAAATCACTCGCTTTCAACGAGCCGGAGATGATGCATCAACTGCTCTCTAAATTGGCTCATTCGGTGGCGGCCTACTTAACTCAGCAAATCTTTCATGGCGCTCAGGCCGTGCAGATTTTCGATACTTGGGGCGGTTCCTTGAGCCACGCCGCTTACCGCGAGTTTTCCTTGCGCTACATGGCAGAGATCATAGAGCAGTTGCCGAGAGAAGCAGATGGCAGGCGCGTGCCCTTGATTGTCTTTACCAAGGGCGGTGGTCAGTGGCTAGAGGCGATCGCAGAGTGTGGTGCGGACGCCGTGGGCCTCGACTGGACGACCGACATTGGTGAGGCGCGCGCTCGAGTAGGCGACAAAGTCTGTCTTCAGGGCAATATGGATCCAACACTGCTAAATGCATCCCCTGACCGAATTCGTTCGGAGGTGGGTTTGATTTTAGAGACGTACGGCGAGGGAAATGGCCACGTCTTCAATCTAGGCCACGGCATCACCCCGGGGATCAATCCTGAGCACGTTGCCGCAATGGTCGATGCCGTCGTGGAGCTATCGCCCGCTTACCACTGAGACGCTGGGATCGCGTGATCCATATCGAGTGCGGGTGATTGCGATGTAGGCTTGCCCACGACCTTAGCCGGAACGCCTGCGACAGTAGTGTGTGCGGGCACGTCATGCAATACGACCGATCCCGCACCGACCTTGGCGCCTTCACCGACACGGATATTGCCTAAAATTTTCGCGCCAGCGCTAATCAGTACACCGTCGGCAATTTTCGGGTGGCGATCGCCATCTTCTTTACCTGTGCCGCCCAGTGTGACGGACTGCAGGATCGATACACGATTTCCGACGACAGCTGTCTCTCCTACCACTAGACCCGTTGCGTGGTCGAGCATGATGCCCTCGCCAAAGCGCGCTGCCGGGTGAATGTCGATACCAAAGTGCCGAGACATCTGGCTCTGTAAGAAATGCGCCAGCGGTTGCCGGTTGTGCGCCCAAAGCCAGTGACCAATGCGATGGATCTGCAAGGCTTGGAACCCCTTAAAATACAGGAAAGGGATATACAGCTCGTGGCAGGCGGAGTCACGGTCCAGAATCGCATTCAGATCATCGCGAATCGCGCACTGGATACCGCCGTCATCCTGCAGCGCTTCCAGAATAAGCTCTCGGAGCATCATCGCCGGTGCTGTCGGACTGTCGAGCAGATTCGCTAGATGAAAACTGAGCGCACATTCAAGCTCTTCATGATTGAGTATGGTAGCGTGAAGAAAACTCGCCAAAATAGGTTCAGCAGCAGCAGCTTGGCGGGTTTCGCTACGAATGCGCTCCCAAATGGGGTCACCGCTATGCATATGCTTGACGCTTTCACTTTGAGTGGCTGTCATAGAGTGCTGCTCCCTAGCCCCAAGGGTTAAATGGCAATAAATAAAGGGTAGCCCAGTCATTACTGCTTCGCTAGTTGAAGAATTCCCCACTAAATCGCCAAAGCGTCTGCCCTCGCTGGTGGTATTTGCGCTCAAACAGCGTCATCGGCGCAGCAGGACTGACAGTTGCGATACTGCCTTTCAGCCCAATTAAATCGGCTGCCAGCGCAAATTCCTGAATAAATAGGTGCCAGTTGGTGCGCATCTCCAGCACACCTCCTAGCTGACTCAATATCGGGAAGGCACCATGGCCATGAAGGCGCTTCGTAAACTGTGCCGCCTTCGGCCAGGGATTGGGATAGAGCAACCAATGGCTATGTAGCGTGATGCCTGCCTCGGCGAGACAACACCAAAAAGGCTCGGCCTCAGCGCGCAACAGCAGGTAATTTCTGTGTTCCGTCGGCTGATGTCTTGCCAGTCTGTGCGCAGATTTATCGACACCAACAACCCAAGACTCGGGAGACTGTGCTGCCAAAATGGCCGTGCTCATACCGGTGCCGCAGAAGGAGTCGAGCACGATGGGTCTCGGATCCTGGCGATAGGTCTCCAAGAACTGCGCGAAAGCTTTCCGTGTATGGGCTGGGCAGGGTTTTTGCCAGGGGTGCTGCTGGTGATGCCGCACGATATCCGTCAGGTCGGAATGGGGTTCGACCTGATCGGTTTGCAGCACTGCCTCATGAGAAGCGGGCGGGGGTGTTTGCGGAGCAGCAGTCACCTTGCCATCATACCGCGCATCTGCCGCCCGACTGAGTCTAGCTAGCGCAATGCGTGAAGATCTTCGCCCTTTCTGGGTTAAACAAGCCTATTTGACCTTCCGCGATTTGTGGATTGATTGGTTTTTGAGGCCCCGGTGCGCGCACTTGGGTGCTTATGCCACCATAATGGCGCCTTGGTATCTCGATATATCTGGCCCGAACATCACTATCGGGCACTCCTTCACTGCGATCAACACTGCAAGCCAGCAAGTACAGATTGGTGTTTGGGGTCGCGGCCCCGGGCAGGGTCGCATTACGCTGGGTAATGCCTGCCTAATGAGTCCGGGCTCTCGCATCAGTGCGAGCGATGAGATTGTGTTGGGTGACGGTTGTATGCTCGCCAACGGCGCCTACATAACGGACTCGGATTGGCACGGTTTGTATAACCGTGTCGATCGAGCCGATGAGCCAGCGCCAGTTATACTTGGCGACAACGTTTGGATTGGTGATCACGCGACAGTGCTAAAGGGAGTAAGCATTGGTGATAACAGCGTGGTGGCTGCGCGTTCGGTGGTGACGAAAGACGTTCCAGAAAATGTGGTGGTAGCAGGCAACCCGGCTCGCCTAGTGAAAACGCTGGACACTAGTGCACCGCGCTACACGCGAGCCGAACTATACGCCGATCCAGATAAAACCGCGCAGCAGTTCAAGGAACTTGATCGACACGTCCTGGGTAAAAACCGCCTGTGGTTTTGGCTATGGACACTTGTCTACCCCCGTGCGCGTCGGGATGACTGAGCCCGCTCTGGCCCAGCATCTCGGTTATAACGAGATCTGTAGTGGCTCCTCCTCCATTAACGCCAGTTGTTCCCTGAGCGCCAGAATCTGATCGGCCCAATAGCGGTCCTGACCAAACCAGGGAAATGCCACAGGGAAAGCTGGATCACCCCAGCGTCGCGCGAGCCAGGAGCTGTAATACACCATTCGGGCGGTGCGTAGCGCTTCGATCCATTTAATTTCTCTTTTGTCGAAGTCGTTGAATTCCTCGTAGCCCGCAAGAAGCTCCGTCAATTGCAGTTCTCGCTGAACGCGATCCCCGGACAGAAACATCCATAAATCCTGAATCGCAGGCCCCGTGACGCAGTCATCGAGATCGATAAAGTGAGGGGTGTCATCACGCCATAAAATATTGCCCACATGACAGTCGCCATGGAGTCGAATTCCCTCGCTTGGCGAGTAATCGGCCATGAGCCGTGTGGCGCGATCAACGAGATCACGGCCGAGGCTGTCCCAGGCAGCGCAGAGGTCTGATGGCACCCAGTGACGTCCTAGATAATTCAGTGGGTCGATCAACCAGCGTTCAAGTGAATAATCGATCCGTGTCTTGAAGTTAGTGGCTTGACCGACTCTGTGCAGACGCCCGAGTGTTCTCCCAAGCCCAAGGAGATGATCAAAGTTATCGAGTTCAGGGGCGTGCCCACCGCGGCGAGGAAATGCGGCGATGAGAAATCCCTCTGCCTCACTCAGTGTCTGCCCACCAATTTTCAAGGGCGCGACCACAGAGAGCCCGCTAGCAAAGAGCTCTTGCGTAAAATTGTGTTCTTCGTGAATCTGTTCACGCGTCCAACGCTCTGGCCGATAAAATTTCACGATCACTGGCTCGTCATCCTCAATGCCTACCTGGTAGACGCGGTTCTCGTAGCTATTTAGCGCGAGCAGGCGCAGGTCGCTTCTCAGACCAATCGCCTCAACGCAGCTGATTACGCGATCTGGAGTCAGTCCGTCATAGGGGTGGGGCATGAGTCACCCTTGTGGTAAAAACGAGCATGTTACCCGCGCCGTAAGCCATAAAGTATTGTCCAACATCGGCCGGTAGATAAACTCGAAAAAAACGAGCACCCATTGGCATGGATGACGATACGGATAGGTATGCGCCACAGAAGCTTTCTCGCAGTGATCAGGCTAACGTCGATGCTTTTCTCGCCCGCGGCGTCAACTCGGTCAAACGAAAGCCTTTTCGCCCGATATTTTTAATTTTTTTGTTGATCGCGGTAGTCACGGGGTTTAGTTTGTTGAGTCAAGTTATTGCCCAGTGGGCTGGAGTTTATTGACAAGGGCTGGTATCTCCTTGGCCCTAATTTTGCCTTTTGGTATTCTGCGCGACTCGGTGTGTAGCGCAGCCTGGTAGCGCACTTCCTTCGGGAGGAAGGGGTCGGAGGTTCAAATCCTCTCACACCGACCAACCTTAAAGCCCCGCTTCGTAAAGGTCTGGGGCTTTTTTGTGCCGTTGCCACTCTCAGCCTGCCGGAGTCTGTGCCTCGCATATGCCTCACTTTGACGTTTAAAAGGCTTTATCGAGACGTGAACCTTTTAGCAGCCGTTACCAGAGGCGCAGGCAAATTAAGTCTGGATCGAATTGAAATTTTAAAAAAGGAAAAATTATGTTCAGTCACATCATGCTCGGCGCTAACGATATTGAAGCCTCCAAGAAATTCTATGATGCCGTCCTCGGTGCATTGGGATGTAAGCCGGGAGTAATAGATCCAAAGGGACGATGCTTTTATTTCCACGAAGGCGCTGTTTTTGGTTTGAGTGTGCCTATTGATGGAGCGCCTGCTAGCAATGGTAATGGCAGCACTATTGGTTTTAGCGTGGTGAGCACTGATCAGGCGGATGCCTGGCACGCCGCAGGTTTAGCTGCAGGTGGAAGTATTTGTGAAGATCCTCCCGGAGTGCGCGCCGACAGCAATTTGTACCTCGCTTATCTACGTGATCCCGCTGGTAACAAAATATGCGCATTGAAGCGGATGGATTGAGAGCGTAGGGACAACGAGAGCGTCATGAAGTGGTTGGCGCAGCAGGACTTCAACCCCCGGCCAACGGATTAACCGCCGTTTTTAACGCGGCGTATTGGATGCTCTCAAAAGTGGGGCTCGAAGAGAAGTAAATAAGGTAAGCGGGTAACAGGCGGACGTGGCATAGAGTCCAGCTCAAAATGGAGAGCAAGGCCTGTGATCCTTACAACAGAAAGCATATTTCTGCGGCCCCGCGGAAGATGACGTGGCTCAGCAGGGTTTATTACAAAACTTTTCTAAAATCTTTGTTTGGCATCTTCTGCCAAAGCATTGGCGTGTTCCTCAAATTTTTTACGCCTCGGCGACATGGAGATTTGACACCGTACTGAGTCAGTTCATACTCGAAATGCCGGAAGGCGCACACCAATTAAAAAGGGGGGAATTTATGTCTGAACTTGATATGTGGAATATTCTGGCCGGGTTTATGTCAGGCAACGCGATCTGGTTTCTAGCCTATGTCGTCGCCACTTGGTTAGGTTTCAGAATGACGAATAACATATACATGGATGGAAGCGCACCCATCGTTGGCAAGATATTGGTCAGCCTCTATTGTTTAAGTGTCAGCGCTTTCATGTACATGCTGATAGTCAATACTAACGGGCTGTTCAGAGATGTTGCAGCAGGCCTTAAGACCGTCGGGCAAACTGGAGAACTCTCTGCCGCAGCTCAGGCCTTCATAGAACAAGCCAGTGACGCACCGTCCATGAATCCGATACAGGTGGTATTTGTTGTATCTATCATCATCATGCAACTGTTGCAGGTGTGGATGAGAAAGACTGATTGAGAAGAATACTAACTAAAGCTTACTTTTGGCCGTGAAGAGACACGGGGGCGTCGGCCCCGTTTTTTTTACAGCACTGACGACGTCGGTAATCGCCTCATTTACTTTAATACGCTGCAAAGCTTCGTTTCGTTATCGCCCGAGAGGTTGCGTGGGAAGAAATAGGGGCTGCCCTTAGCTAAGCTGAATTTGAGTTATATATCCCGCAAACACTGACATCAGGGTCCGCAGCGCGGACAACACCCCGATACACACTACATCCCCAAGAACCACCAAGCGGTTCATTTGGCCTACATGTAGGCCGCGTGGATCGCGTACGGCAATGCGAATAGGCAACCCCAGTTAAATGCTGTGAGCACCCAGAAGTGCAATGGCAATAGGTCTTTGGAATAGAACAGTGCGGCTTGAACAGCCATTGCGCCCAATGCTATCCAAAGTACGGGTTCGCTCATTCGCCTCTCTTCTGGGGTAATGTTTCAAGCGCCATGGCGGCATCCTTTAATCAGCCAAGCATACCCAAGCTTAGGGCCTCTGCATGCCGCCAGCTCGTTTTAGGCATCACAAATGATTCAAGTGACGTTTCTGTTTTGTGGTGTGGCAGTTTTGGCAGCTAGATCGCTGCTACGTTTCTGATTGTCTCTTTACTGGGGCACATCTCCGGATGCTTTTCCAGGCGCGGATCTATTTACGCAAACTGCAAAATGCACCGTCGCTATGGTCGCCGATGAAGATAAGATTGTGACAAGAGCGCCCGTGACTGCGCCTCGATAAACGTAACTGCTCATCTTAATACTCACAGCACAGCAACCATAAGCGTCGCTGAGCGCTTCCGGCCGTTTCAGGACGCCAATATATGCTCAAACAAAAAGAGGAGCCAATCGAGGTGTTTCTATCGGAGGAGAGCCGAGTTCTAAGTGCCCTGCTGCGTATGATTCAAAAAGACGTTTAGGTGCAAAGTCATCTGATGCGGCGATATTGACGAAATTCAAATATAGTTAGCAATAAGCCATGCGATTTTAATGGTGCCTGAATCAGGCTTGAACCGGCACGAGCTTTATTAGCAACCCTGGTGTTGAACCTCGCGCCTGAGCAAATCGGAGGCGTGATGCTACATTTCCCTCAACGGAATAACTCAGCTCCTCACTTGTACGCGGAAGAAACAGATGCGCCGCTGCCTGAGACGCTTAATTCAAAACTTCGCTATGCATACTTCACCACCATTGCCACTGGCGGAAAGTCTCTCATCCAATCTTGCCGCGACTTATACCTTGGGCGAACCGTCTGCTACAAAACACTAAAGCCAGAGTTTCGCAACGACCCCATCGAAAACATACGCTTGCTTCGCGAAGCACGAATTTCCGCGATGCTCCAGCACCCCAACACTATGCCGACGTACGAGATAGGGCGAGACAATCACGGGCACTATTTTTTCACCATGAAATTAGTGCATGGCTACACATTCAGAGAGTTACTGAACTACCGGCAGCGTTACGACTTTTCGCAGCTTATGAATGTTATTCTTCAAGTTGGTAACGCACTAGGTTACGCCCACTCAGTTGGCGTGCTCCACCGCGACATTAAACCCGACAATATTTTGATCGGACCTTATGGTGAGGTCTTGCTGCTGGATTGGGGATTGGCAAAGGTCTGGCATAGCGGTGATGTTGGTGACTCTGTGCAAACTGATGAGCCTGACCTCGACGTCGGAGTATCCATGACCAGTGCGGGCAAGCTTGAAGGCTCTGTGATGTACATGTCTCCAGAGCAGGTTGACCGAGAAGCTGACATCGATTTCCGATCAGATATCTACAGCTTGGGTGCCGTGATGTATGAGGCACTCACGGGGCAAACACCCTTCAGCGGCAACTTGGTGAGGGAAATACTGGCTGATGTCCGCTACAAGGTACCCGAGATGCCCTCGCACTTTGGGAATCTTTCGGTGCCCAAGGTATTGTCCGATTTGACGATGAGTTGCTTGAGCAAAGACAGGGATGATCGCCCCAGCTCAGCCGATGAAGTTGTGCGGATCATCCAGCACAATTGGATCTCGTGACAACAGAGGGCTCGGCCCCTACTCCACACCATCGAAGTTTTCGCGTGCGGTGGTAAATAAGGAAGAGCACTAAAAAATGCCTTGTCCCTATACTACTTCTACTTGTTATGGCACTCATATCGGTCGTGTCAGGGGGATCAACGAAGACGCCCTGTTTGTAAATGAACAGGAAGGGCTATGGCTGGTGGCTGATGGTATCGGCGGCCATGGCAACGGTGAAAGAGCAAGCGCCATAGTCGTCGAGCACGTTAAGAGTTTCCGCCGTAGCGACTCCATTGAGAAATGCTCGGCTGATATCGAAGCGCGGCTCTCTAAAGCAAATGAAGCCTGCGCGGATATTCCGGGTTCAGGACCCTCCGGCACTACTATTGCCGCTTTACTGCTCTGTCATTCCAAGGCCATATTTTTTTGGGCGGGTGATAGTCGAATTTATCGCCTGAGAGGCGTTGATCTGACGCTCGTTACTGAGGACCACAACCTAGCTCAGGAGCGTCACAGGCGAGGTGAACTTTCCCTAGATGAGGCACAACGATTGCCCTCTGCGAATGTCCTTACCAGAGCGGTTGGTATTTCTCAGAATCTGAGACTACAGACGCATGTTGAAGAGTTTGAAACCGGCGACCGGTATCTCATCAGCACAGATGGGCTTTACAAGGAATTCACGCTGGAGGCTATTCGGCAAATGTTAAGCGGTCCATTCGACGATCAAATTCTTAAAGCGTTTATTGATGAAGCGCTCAATCTAGGTGGCAAGGACAACATGACCGGGATTATCGTAGACGTGGGCGAATAGCTTCACATGAGCTAAGCCCAGGTAAAAAGAAAGCGAGGCATCGTTTTAGAGAGGTCCATTCAGGTAGGGAGCTGTCTGCATACTGATAGTGAGTGTCTTCCACACTGTTCGCTAATCCAGCGGTTCAATGGCTTCGGGAATGACTGTGAAAGTCACCGTGGGGTTCACCTTCATCAGATTCTGTGATCGTTTAATTGACACGGAGTGAAACTCCTCATTAATGCTGGGGTCCGGTGCCGTCTCAAAGTCGAGCGGTCCCGCCTCCGCTGAAATGGTGACTGTCGCGGGCTCAGTAAAGTGGAATTTCAACGTATCGACCTTTGGTGCAAAGAACGCCATTGCACCTGCCATGGTGTTGATGAAAAGGTTGGCGTCGTCCACCAAATAAAATATGTCTCGATAGTTCATGGAGGTGCTGGGTGGTGACACCACTTTGAGCTCAAAGTTAATATTGACTGCTTCTTCTGGATGGTTAATTCGCAGTGCATAACGTCGCGCTTGCTGCTCGGTCATGGACAGCAGTTGGATTCGCCCGTCTTCAGGATCTACAGGTATCGCATTTATAATTTCATCATCCCTCACCAGCCAGACTTTCACATCCTCAAAAGACAGCGAGGCATCGGTTATCTCTACGCTGAGTTTATTTTGAACAAGCGGTGACTGGGTTTCGACATTCAGAAATGGGTTCATTTTCGAATAGGAGATGTCTCTACCTTCGGCTTGTAATACCGTTTGCAGCATCAGTAAGGTGAGAAAGAAAGCTCTGGGCATCTATACAGATCTCGGGGTTTGACTCACCGCTTGCTTGTATCATTTTGTGGTCAGTGGGGGTAGAGAGAGCCTCATCAGTCCCTAAAACGATAGCCCACTCAGAGTCAGCATTCGAGTTCACGGCTGCTCATTGATGTCGCAAATTGTTCACTCACCGCTTCCAAGCTTGCCATGGAAGCCTGATGAACAGCGATGCTGCCATGACCATCCCGTTGCGACTGAAGTGGTGGGGTGTTGATTTCTGTTGTTGCGTTTAACTATTTTAATATTCGGACACCCCAATCCCTTATGGAGACCGGTAAAGGTCTCAATTTCGACGTTATTGGGGCTCTGGGAGGGTTACCGCCCGAACGTCTCTGTCCACGGATACTGACTGTCCCTCGGGGACTTGCATCTTTTGTATTTGATGGTATCGCAGGTTCCACCTTCAGATAATCTTGTGCCTCGAAGCCACCTTGACCACGTGGCTTTCTAGGGGCGAGACTTGGCACAGATCAAAAAAGCTAGATGACTTTGACGTGGCCTATCGCCGCTTAGGTTTTCTTGTCTATGGTGACGCGTCTACGTAGTTGACTTTGGGGGACGCGGTGGGTAGCGGCGTGGAACCGAACTTTATGGGTGAGTTCGAAACTTGATCTGCATTGGGAAAATAAGTTCTGAGCGACAGGCTCTAAGCTTCACACCCAGTGTCGCCGACAACTGTCGTGGCGATTAGATCACGGCCACAGCCATGACTACTAGCACGGTGGCGGCGGTCACAATCGAGTAAGTATCTGACGTGGTCATAATATTGCTCCTCCACCTAAATGACGGGTGAGCAGACCGAAGTTATCCCAACTCCTGCAGTGCATTATCTCTATCTCCCGCACATCCCAGTGAGCGACAGGATTTTTGTCGACACGTGCGCCTCCCCCTGAGTGTGCGGTGCCCTATTTGCTGCGCATCTTTCTATGGTGTTTGATGCCCACATGAATTTTTGAGGAGCAGTGAACGATGCGACTAACCGGGATGAAATGCGCCGTAACTGGCGGCGCTAGTGGTATTGGCGCGGCAACAGTCAAGCGTTTTGCTGCGGAGGGCGCGCAGGTGTGTATTTTGGATCGCGATGTGGCCGCCGCGCAGACCTTGGCAGAGAAGATGGGTGGGGATCACTTCGCTCTCGAGCTCGACGTGCGGTTCGAGGCGGCAGTCGAGCAGGCCGCCGCCAGTGTCTATACACGCTGGGGACCTCTTGATGTGCTGGTGAATAATGCCGGCTCCGAACTCAATAAGACTTACAATGAGACAACTGTCGAAGAGTGGGACAAGGTACTTGATACCGACCTGAAGGGCCCGTGGCTTCTTTGCAAACACTTCGTGCCCCCTATGGTAGAGCGTGGCTCCGGTAGTGTGATCAATATTTCTTCTTTAAACGGGTTGGTGGGATTTCCACTTTCTACGGCTTACGGCAGTGCTAAGGGAGGACTCGTCGTGTTTACGCGAGACATGGCCATCGAATTGGCGACCACGGGCGTGCGAATCAACTGCGTCTGTCCGGGCGTGATCGAGACGCCGATGATGGAGCGCTGGACCGACCTGATGCCAGACAAAGACGAGGCCAAAGCTATGCTTCGCGGTGTAATGCCCATTGGTCGCATGGGTGCGGCTGAGGAGGTCGCAGGTGCCGTGCTATTTTTCGCCTCGCCCGACTCAAGCCTTTGCCAGGGTTCTGTGCTCTGCGTCGACGGTGGCTTCACTGCGCAATAGAGACCTGCAAGGTTGGATGGCATGGCGAGCGGGCAGTCTTACAAAGGGAGGGAGAAACAGTGAGCAAGGTATCTATATGGTTAGTCGCAGGATCCTTTTGCTGGCTTACAATGGTACAGCCCACTTTTGCAGGCTCTTTCGCTGACACCGTGGACGCTTATGGTGGCCCCGCAGCCTTCGACATTATTTTGGTGCAAGACTGTTCAGTTCTCGATCACAGCGCAGGCGCGTCGTTGGATCAGGCATACAACGCCAAGCTCTGTTCTGCGGATGAAGAATCTGCCCTTACTGATGTCACGGGCTTGCTGCACTCGAAGGGGTTTAACAGTGTCCAAATCGCACTATCCACTACCGGTGCGCAAGTTCGACCCGACTCAAGTAAAAGTGCTTCGGACATTCGTGATATTTACGCAGATCCCGGCTTATCAGAGACCGCACGAGAAGCTTATATAGCGACTTTGAGACGCATTGCGCGGGGTATTGATGTTGATGCCGAGGCTTATCAACTGCGTGCGAAGGAACTTGCTGCGCTGGGTTTGGCAGAGAATCAGGTGGTGATCTTCGTGGTTACCGATGGACAGCGCGTCGCGGCGGCAGAGAGCATTGCGCAAGGTGTCGCCACTACAGTACTGACGATGGGTTGGTTGACTGCTTGGGAAGCGTCTGGTTTTTTTACACTGGCAACTGCTATTGACGCCAGCGGTTCCGTAGCGTGGTACGGATATCGCGGCCCGTACTCCGTCTCCGGTCCCGAGGCTTACCGCAAAATGATCACGTCGGTGTTTGAGTTATGAGTGAATAGGCGCCCGCGCTAGCCAAGCACGCCATCTTCTTTAAGTGCCTCAACACGATTGGGCTCGAGTCCGAACGACCTTAACACCGACTCTGTGTGCTCGCCGTGAGAGGGGGCAGGTCGGGAGGGGGACAGCCGCTTCCCGCCGAAGCGCGGTGGCGCTTTAACGATACGCATCCTTCCCAAATGCGGGTGATCAACGATTCCGATACTGCCGTTGGCCTCGAGCTGTTCTTGTGCCAGCACTTCGTCACGCGTAAGGCATTTGGCGCAGGGCACTTCAACCTCCCGAAGGAGCGTTAGTAGCTCGTCGCTCGTAAACTCCATACACTTTTCGGAGACCAGCTCTCGAAAGATATGCAAATTTTCAACGAGCTTTTTCATGCTGTTAAACCGGTCATCATGAAGCAAATGCAGCAACCCAATCGCACTCAACATGCGCTCCTGCATCTCCTGATTGGCGGCCGCCACAGTAATGCCGCCGTCCTTGGTCGGAGTGAGGTCATAGAGAATGTCGATCAGCAGGCCGCCATGAATTACGTCGTCATCGAGCAAAGCATGATTTTGAAAGCCGTCGGGGAACATAAAAAACAGCCCTGAATCGAGCATAGACAGGTCGATAAACTGTCCTACTCCGGAGCGCTCTCGAGCAAACAGCGCGCTAGTTACTGCTTGGCAGGCGGTATATCCGGTGATCTTGTCGCAGAGCAGGGAGCGGATAAAAGCGGGGGAGGCGTCGCTTCCTTGTGTTGCGGCCATGCCTGAGTGCGCTTGGATAATAGGGTCGTATGCGGGCGCACGCCTCAGTGGTCCTTCAGTACCAAAGCCCGAGATCGCCATGTAGATGAGTTTGGGGTTCAGAGCACCGAGCGAGTTATAGCCTAGGCCAAGTGTTTCCATAGTCCCGGGCCGAAAATTATGAATCACCACATCGATCTCGGGCGCGAGCTCGAGAATGACTTTCTGGCCTGCTTCACTCTTTAAATCGAGCTTGATGGACTCCTTGCCGCGATTGCAGCCTGCAAACAACGAGGAGATATCGCCTTTACGGGTGCCGACATAACGCATCGGGTCACCCGTGTCACAAGCTTCGACTTTGATCACTCGCGCGCCTTGCTCGGCTAAAATCATGCTCGCGAGTGCCGCTGTAATCATGGTGGAAAACTCAAGAATGGTGATCCCTTGCAATGGTTTCATATCCGCTCCTCGATGGTCAGTTGGCTCGGTTGAGTCTATGGTTCTGGGCCCTGGTTAGAACTTGCGTAGGCTGCTGCGATGTACCTCTTAACCTAGGCGCTAAAGTGGCTAAAGGCAACGCTGCCTGCGCTAGTGCATAAGGCATCCGAATGCGATGCTTTCTCGCTAAGAACGCTCAGCTGCGCGCGTTGAACTGGGGTTAGCATGATTATCGACCGCGCCCTTATGGCTATCTTTTATCGTGACACCCCCCGGATACGCTCTCTAGGGCGGCACTATGCGCATCAGTGACATAAGTGGTGCGCTTGGTGACCCTGAAAACAGGGTTATCCTTGTCAGTGACGTAATCCATCGGTATGAAGTCTTTAGCGCATCATAGACATCGGTTTCGTATCTGATGATTGAGTCTTAAAACGGGATATTTTTCGTGGAAATGGAGTAACAGCGTTAACACCTTCCTCCTAATTGTCGGCATAGCTACAGTAAGGCGCACTTGGCACTTGCTACTCGTTATTGCTTCCCTAGGCCCAGCAAGAAATATTTTTTTTTCCAAGGCATCCAAATATCTCTATCGTGCATAAAAAGGCCAATAAACATCGCAATTTAGGCGGCTTTTGACATGAAAGCGTTGGTGAAAAAAGAGGCCACTGAGGGTCTGTGGCTTGAAGATGTCCCGATCCCGGAAGTGGGTGGCAATGACGTTCTCATCAAAGTACACAAAACCGCGATCTGCGGCACCGACATACACATTTATAACTGGGATGACTGGGCGCAGAAAACAATTCAAACACCCATGACAGCTGGGCATGAATATGCGGGTGAGATCGTAGAGTTAGGCGCGAATGTGACAGGTCTGCAGGTGGGCGATATCGTCTCAGGTGAGGGCCACATTGTTTGCGAGCGTTGCCGAAACTGTCTGGCAGGTCGCCGCCATCTTTGCCCTTACACGCAGGGTGTGGGTGTTAATCGTGATGGTGCCTTCGCTGAGTACGTCGTCATTCCCGCCACAAACGTGTTCCGACCCAGTGTTTATCTGCCGACGGATCTGTTGAGCATTTTCGATCCCTATGGCAACGCCGTGCATACGGCGCTGTCCTTTAACATGGTTGGTGAGGATGTAATTATCACGGGGGCTGGTCCGATCGGTATCATGGCGTCGATGGTGGCGGGGCACTGCGGAGCGCGCAATGTCATTCTCACCGACGTTAACGAATACCGACTGGATCTTGCAAAGCGCATTGTGCCGAAGGTGCAGCCCATTAACGTTGCCAAGCAGGAAATCACTCGCAATTTTATGGAGAGCCTCGGGATTTTAGAGGGCTTTGATGTCTGTTTGGAGATGTCAGGCTCCCCGACTGCTTTCCGAGATGTACTCAGTAAGATGATCAACGGCGGCAACATAGCAATGTTGGGAATCATGCCTGACGAAACTGGGATCCCCTGGACAGATGTCGTGTTCAAAGGCCTCAACATCAAAGGTATTTATGGTCGTGAGATGTACGAGACTTGGTACAAGATGGTCATGATGATTCAGAGCGGACTCCCGATTGAGCGCATCATTACCCATCGGCTTCAATATTCCGAATTTCAGGAGGGCTTCGACATCATGCGCTCTGGACAATCGGGCAAAGTGATTCTGGATTGGAAGGATTGATATGAGTTACCTCGCCGCCAAAGACAGCTTCGCCGCTGAAATCGCCGAAATAAAAGCGGCTGGATTGTGGAAAACCGAGCGCGTAATTGCGTCTGACCAGAAAAACGACATTACCCTCGCGGGTGGCACCAACGTGATTAACATGTGCGCCAACAATTATTTGGGGCTCGCGAATAACGCCGAAGTCATGCAGGCTGCGAGTGACAGCTTGAGCCAGTGGGGCTTCGGGGCGGCTTCAGTGCGCTTTATTTGCGGCACGCAAGGGATTCACAAAACCCTGGAGCAGCGGGTCAGTCGCTTCTTGGGCATGGAAGACACGATTCTTTATGCGGCTTGTTTCGATGCTAATACCGGACTCTTTGAGACGATCCTCGGACCTGAGGATGCGGTCATCTCGGATGAGTTGAACCACGCATCAATCATCGACGGCGTGAGATTATGCAAAGCGTCGCGCTACCGTTATGGCAACAACGACATGGTAGATCTTGAAGCCAAACTTAAAGAGGCGCGAGAGGCCGGTGCCAGGCGGATTCTGATTACCACAGACGGGGTGTTCTCAATGGATGGCACCGTCGCACAACTGGACGCCATCTGTGACCTGGCTGATCAATATGGCGCGATGGTGCACCATGATGATTGCCACGCCACGGGCTTCATGGGTG
Organism: Halieaceae bacterium; assembly: GCA_902631395.1. Lineage (GTDB taxonomy): Bacteria > Pseudomonadota > Gammaproteobacteria > Pseudomonadales > Halieaceae > Luminiphilus. The sequence continues at coordinate 84,264 of CACOYM010000006.1, forward strand.
ACGAGGGCCGAGGTGTTCACGAGTACCGTGGGGTCATGGACCGTGTAGACATTATCACAGGCACCTTCGGAAAAGCGCTGGGCGGTGGTTCAGGTGGGTTCACCTCTGGGCGTCAGGAGATCATTGATATCCTCCGCCAGCGTTCTCGCCCTTACCTGTTTTCTAACACGCTGGCGCCCGCAATTTGCGCTGCCACATTAAAAGTACTCGATATGCTGGAGTCTTCCACGGCCCTCCGCGATTTACTTCACGAAAATACGAGGTACTTTCGAGAGCAGATGCAAGCCAATGGCTTTGAGGTGCCAGAGGGAGAGCATCCCATCGTGCCGGTGATGCTAGGTGACGCTGTTGTTGCGCAAAAAATGTCTGAGCGGCTACTCGAGCTTGGGATTTATGCGATCGGATTCTTCTACCCTGTTGTGCCCCAAGGCAAGGCCAGAATTCGCGTGCAGATTTCAGCCGGTCATACTCGCGATGATCTCGATAAGGCCGTCGCCGCTTTCGCGAAGGCGCACAGTGACATGGCTGCATGAACTTTTGAGGCTGGCAGCGTAGATCGTAAGGAACATGCGGTCAGTTCCGATGGCACTGGCATCGAACTAGTTAGCCACGAGACGCCCTAGGATCGAGAATTAGGCTGCCTGCCAACAAGGCTCACTCATATCGTCAACGGCCATAGTGCCAAAGACATTTCCGTTATCACCCAGAATTTCATAAATGGGTCCTTCGCTATGTGGGCGCAAACTGAATAAGGAAAATACATTTGTGTCGCCATGGGCCTCGGGTAGGTAGTTGATGCTCAATTTTGACGAAAAATAATTGAAATACGGCGACGTTTATGTGGACTGCGAATTTTTCATTTGCGGAAAATTTAAAAAGTACATCAAAAATTTTGGCGGTCTCGTCTGCCTCCAGTAATTAAAAGCACACGTGTTCTGCGTCTGATAATTGGCGCCAAGTGATTGTGTTTTCATCGCGAGATTGCGTATCCAGCATTGGTATCCCTTTTTTGTTGCTTCTCCTTTACCCATAACGCAAAGCCTTTTATTGCGCTGGGTCGTTTTGCGGTCTTCTTGGCGTAATCGATCAAGTGTTCGGCGCTCCAAGCGCACCCCCTGTAAAGAGGCTCTTGATAATGAGAAGGATCTCGTTTGGCAGATACCCTGTTCGTGAAATAAACCTCAGAGGGTCGTATTGCGGAAAATCTCGATGCCACGAAGGGCTTGCTCAGAGGGATGGGGAAATGGATTTTGTTGCGAAGCCTAACGACAAAAGGATGTTGACGCCATGTCGGATTAACTGCGATTGTCGTGGCTTCATCAGAGCAATCAAGATCCGCAGGTATTCCGGTATCGGAACCACTCTTGTAGTAGGTGATGGCGAGCGTGCTACGCCGAATTTTGGGATTCGCCGTCAAGTCGGCCAGCAGGGGCCACCTTGCCCATATCCGCAAGGCATTTCATTATGCACTCATTAGTGACAAGAGACGCAAAGTTCATGGACGAATCCGATCAGCAATCTTCCGGGCAACGCGCCAAATGGCGAGGCCGCATTGAGGTTTCAGTGTTAATAGTGGGTGGACTGATTCTGCTGATACCCACGCTTGCAGTGCTGATGGCTAGTGTCAACTGATCCGGTCAGCAAGTGCTTCGCGCCCGCCACTGAGCGCAATCGCGACCCTATTCTTTCTGTCCTTCTGGCTCATCTTCCTCCCAGCGGCACTGTGCTAGAGGTTTCTTCCGGCACCGGGCAGCATGCCGCACACTTCGCGGCTCAGCTACCACATTTGTGGTGGCAACCCACTGACGTGGGTATAACGAATTTGGCATCAATTGCTGCTTGGAGAGACGAGGCAAATGCGCCCAATCTTTTGGCGCCGAAAGCATTGGACGTTCTGGATACAACGTGGTGGGTGGAGCAAGCAATGCTCCCGGAGCCAGTCTCGGCCATCGTGAATATCAATATGGTGCATATCGTGCCTTGGTCTTGTTGTGAGGCGCTGTTCCTCGGCTCGTTTCGAGTGCTGGGTTCAGGCTGTCCATTGCTTTTGTATGGACCCTTTAAGCAGGGAGGGCAACACACGGCGCCCTCCAACTCAGCTTTTGATGCGCATTTGAGATCGCAGGATTCACGCTGGGGCGTGCGGGACGTCGAGGCTGTTATCGATACGGCAGTTGAAAGTGGGTTTGAATATCAAACGGACATACTTATGCCGGCCAACAACTTGATGTTGCTGTTTCGTCGTGGGTAGAGCTTACCGTTTGCTCGCCTGGGCCAACTTTGCACTGATGGTTGCGGCAGTGCTGAAATTCATGCCCATTTTGGTGTCGCTCGCCCACGGCTTTGCACTGACGACGGAACAAATTGATGCAGGGTTGGGCGCTGATCGTGTTTGGGCGCTGGATTTAATCTCGGATACGCCTTACCTACTAATGGTGTGGGGCGCAATTGCAGCGTGGCTGCAACATCGCACGGGTCTTAATCTGTTGCTGCCCTGGCGTGTGTCGCTCGATGAAACTGCCTGTTAAACGGCGTCGCCGGGATAGTCACGGGATAAGATTGCGCCCATAAGTAGAAGCTTTAGATGGCAACGATACTTTTGGTGGTGGCTGCGTTCATTGCTTTTGGGGGTGCCATTTTTCACGGCTATTCTGGCAGCAAGATATACATGGACAACTACAGAGGCAGCAATCTCTCGCCGCGGACTCAATCCTTGAGCCTCCTTTCCTGGCAGATGTTTACGGTTTTTTACTAGTAAGTGGCGCCACGCTGTTAATGGTCGCTGTGAGCCCGGAGCTGGCGCTGATGAGTTATCCCATTTTGCTGGGGAACGGCATGGGTTCGGTCATATTTCTTTGGCTAAGCCTGACCGGTCAAGTCGGACTCATTAAATTGCCCGGGATGTATATGATGTTCTCGACTGCGGTGCTGGGATCGGTCGGGTTGCCCTAGCAAAGCGATTGCAACACCAATTCGCTGTCTTCGATAAGAAGACGAGGATGAGGCCAACAGTACGATGCAATAATACTGAGGTGTTGCCCTAGAGGATGGACGAATGATTATTGTGGTAGCAGCTTTGGAGTTCGCGAGTCAGGCTGATCGTGACGAAGCGGTAAGGTTGACTGCTGATGTGCAGCGGCTAACTCGAGAGCAGGAGCCAGGCTGTCATGACTACTGTTTTGGCCCGGACCCCGCCATCGCCACGCGGATGCAGGTCTATGAGCTATGGGAGGATAGCGATAGCCTGGCCGCGCATTTTCAGCATCCACTCTATGATCGCATGGCGAGCCTGCTTCAGGGGGTGGGCATTGTTAGCAGCAGTAACCAAGCTTACTTGATAGAGCGGGGCGAATCTGTTTATACCGAGGACGGAGAAAAAAGGACCGGTTTCTTTCTGGACTGACCGAATTGGCTGCTCCACTTTCGAGCGTCACGGTACATTTTCCCTGTGGCGTGATTGGCCCAAGCACTGCGGGTAACCGTATGATTCACCGAACTCCTCCACTTAACTTTTTCACCTACCCTAGGCACTGTGTCTCATGACCAGTGAGTGAGTGGGTTCATCAGTAGGTGATGAATGAGTATTTGCTCGTAGCCGACACGCCGCCTGTTTCGAAACCCTAGAACTTCATGATGAGACAAGCAGTTCAGTACCCCATGTTAATTGCTACCCTCGGCATTCTGCTGTTCTCCATGATGGATGCAGTGATGAAGGGTCAGGCGCTGGCAATGGGCACTTACAATGCCATGTTCTGGCGGATGGCTATGGGTGCGCTCATCGTGGCGGTCCTATACCTGCCTACTCGCCCTACGCGCGCTTCAGGGAGGGTACTTCGCATTCATCTGATTCGTGCGGCCCTAACTGCTGTCATGGCGTATCTGTTTTTTTTTGGTCTAACCCGTATTCCCCTTGCACAAGCCATTGGGTTGTCCTTCATCGCGCCGATTATCACTCTCTTTCTTGCGGTACCGATTTTAAAGGAGCGCGTCGGCGCTAACGCCAGACTGGCCGCTTTGCTTGGCTTTGGTGGCGTCATGGTCGTAGTGGGTGGCGAGTTGATGGCTGTAGATGCAGGTAGCGATTTACTGGGTATGGGTGCCGTATTGACCTCTGCTGTAATGTACGCCGGTAATCTAGTGTTGCAGCGCATGCAGGCGCTGGTCGCACGGCCACTTGAAATCGCCTTTTATCAAAACACCATCGTGTTTGTAATGTTATTGGTGGGCGTACCGTTTGCAGTGAGTTGGCCTGCAACCAACATGCAATGGGGTGGCGCTGCACTGGCGGCCGCGCTCGCTGTGGGGTCTCTGATGCTGATGTCCTTAGCGTATCGTCAGGCAGAGGCGCAGCGATTGGTTGCGATCGAATACACCGCTTTTATTTGGGCCGCAATGCTCGGCTGGTGGTTTTTCTCGGAACCTGTTACGGCGCGGACGCTCCTAGGCACCGGACTTATTGTATTGGGCTGCTTGGTTAGTGCTCGCGGGGGTGGGCAGTAGCTTGAGCGCAAGTGGGCGCAGACCTCAACCTATTTCCCCAATTACTTCACTGCTTGTTTGGCTTGAATAAATTCTGCGTGGGGTACGTAAAGCAGCTCTGAGACTTTCCGAATGAGGTGTTCTTCGTAACGACTGAGTGAATGATCTGCCATGGCGACCCGCCACATCATGCGGATCAGCGATCGTTTCTGATCTGCCGAGGCGAGCTGATTGATTGCGTGAGTAAATTCAAACAAACAGGTAGCAGCGTCGACGCTGTCAGCGGCCTCCTCAGTCACGGCTTCGATCTCCTCTTTAGATAGATCGAATTCTGTCTTGAGCAAATGATGCACCGCTTGCTGTTCTGCTTCCTCGACTGCAAAGTCCGCTCGTGCGACCTCGAACATTAGTGCGGCGGATGCGAGCTCGAGTGCTCTCGTTCCTGCTTCTGCACTCTCACCAGAATTGTCGCCGAATAACGATTTGAGCCGTTCAATCAGCACGCGGATTGCTCTCCTACTTATGCGACTTAGTACTCAATGGACTAGCACTCAGGTATTAGCTCGGTTCATTTTTGCCGCTGTGACGAACGCCAGAGCCAAGACCATAAACTCCGCGACGATTTCGTTAGGCGTTTGGCTACCGCCGTGCATCGCAGCTGACAGCAGACGCCCGGGTATGACGAGTCCGATCAGGCCACCGCCGGCGAAGAGCAGAGGAGGGTTACTCCGGATCGCTCCCCATAGGAGTAGCATGCCGACCCCAACAAAGAAGGCTCCCGAGTCGCCGATTTGGGTCGTGCGGCCGTTGCCATCAAGCAGCGTCGCACCCAGCATATCTGCGGCCGCCGCGGGATGTACCCACCAGCCGAGGCCAAAAATAAAGAGCCCGAGTCCTGTGATTGCGCTTAGTGCACGTAACAATGTCAGCAAAATATTTCACCCTTAAAAGCCAGAGATAGAACCGGTGAAAAGTGCATTTCACTGGTGCCCAACAGGCCTTTAATGAGGCCTAACATTGGCCAGCGCTTGCTTAGCTTGCGGGGCTGGTGATTTGCGCGGTGCAATTTTTCCTCACCCATTCCCTTGATGTCCTTGATTCTGTCTCGGCGGACCTTGCGCGTCTGGATAGAAGCATCAACGCCCGATTTTGTCTAGTAGGCTATAAAACAGCATGCCCGCAACGAGTCCGGGCCATCTCAATAGCGTGCCGCCGGGGAATCGGTGGGTCGGCAACGATGCCATGAGATCGAAACCGGTGGTGTCTCCATCGATTGCCTCCGCCAATAAGTGTCCTGCCATAGTTGCCGTTGGCACACCATGCCCCGAGAAGCCCTGCGCGTACCACAGTCGCTTGCCAATTCGACCAAAATCGGGCGTTCGATTCAGAGTGATGCCAACGGCGCCGCCCCAGCCGTATTCGATCTCGATCTCAGCCAACTCAGGGTAGATGTTCAGCATGTGGCGGCGCACGAAGGCTTTGATATCTTTTGGGAACCGGCTCGAGTAAGTCTCGCCGCCACCGAAAATCATCCTGCCGTCCTCGGATAGTTTCCAGTAATTAATTACAAACAATGAGTCAGACATGGAGAGGTTGTCGCGATTGACGCGGGGTAACAGATGCGAGGGGAGAGGAGACGTCGCGATCACAAAATTGTTAATGGGCATGATTCTGCCCGCTAGGCGGGGGATGAGTTTGCCCAGATACGCATTACAACCCAGCACAACGTGTTTAGCGTGAACGCAGCCGTTCTCAGTGTGAACGTCTCCTGACTGGCCATCGGATGCAGGCATCCCGCGGGTCCCCTCATAAATTCTTACACCTGCCTCGGCTGCCGCACGGGCCAGCCCCACCGCGTATTTGAGCGGGTGCAGGTGTTTGCAGCCATCGTCGAGAAGCCCGCCGTAAAAGCCTTGCGCGCTGGTCCGCTCGGCGACCGCATCCGGTGAGAGATAAGCCAGCTTTTGGTACCCGTAATGTGAGGAGAGGTGCTCCACTTCCCCCTGAAGCTTTCCCGCGTGGCTCGACTTAGCCGCGAGGTGCAGGTTACCTGTTCCAAGTTCACACTCGATCTGATGTGCCTCGATGAGGTCGCAGACCTTTTGCACAGCTTCCAGGCTGAGTTCCCACAGCCCCTTGGCTGCCTCGTGGCCGACCCATTTTTCGATATTTGCTTGATCCGCACGCTGTCCTGTGCCGACATGTCCGCCATTGCGCCCTGAAGCACCCCAACCAATCCGTTCCGCCTCTAGCAACACGACGTCGTATCCTTTTTGCCGAAGGTGTAGCGCGGCGGAGAGGCCGGTGTAGCCACCGCCGATGACGCAAATATCTGCTTTTTCGTCACCATGCAACGACGAAAAGGCACTCATCAATGGCGCGGTGGCGGCATACCAGCTATCAGGGTATTTGCCTAAATGATGATTTGTGTGTTGGTCATTCATGGTTGGCATTATGCCGCTTGCCGGTATGGTGGCGCCATCGGATACTGTGTCAGTGTTGAGCTGCCCGCGGGGCGTTATGAGCGAGCCGAGCCATAAAGCGGCATCCAATCAAGCTGGTGCATACAGTCCAGACATCGCGCAAGGTGCGTCGCAGATGCCGTCCGCCGATATGGCCTCCATTGAAGCGTGGCTAAAAGAGCACAATATTTCTGAGGTTGAGTGCCTCGTACCGGACATGACGGGTAATGCCCGGGGCAAGTTCATTCCAGCACACCAGTTCACCGCCAATCGCGAGATCAAATTGCCCGAGTCGACCATGGTTCAAACCGTGACGGGCGAGTACACTGACGATCACTGGGACTTTGTCGAACCCACCGATACTGACATGTTGCTGCGCCCCGATGCGTCGACATTGCGGAATGTGCCGTGGGCCCGCGAACCCACCGGACAAGTCATTGCCGACTGCTATAAAGCCGATGGTGGGCCCCATCCCTTGTCTACCCGCAATGTGTTGCGCTACGTGTTGGGACTGTATGAGCAGGCGGGACTAAAGCCCGTGATTGCTCCTGAGGTCGAGTTTTACCTCGTCAATAAAAATACTGACCCTGACTATGAGTTGATGCCCCCTAAGGGGCGCTCGGGTCGGCGTGAGGTAGCGCGATTAAGTTATAGCATTGATGCCGTCGCGGAGTTTGAGGACTTTGTCGAGGACATGTATGACTTTGCGGATCAGCAGCAGCTCGATGTCGATACCCTGATCCATGAAAACGGCGCGGCGCAGTTGGAGATTAACTTCAACCATGGTGATCCTCTCGCCATGGCTGATCAGGTTTTTGTCTTCAAGCGGACTGTCAGAGAAACGGCGCAGCGTTACAATATGTACGCCACGTTTATGGCGAAGCCCATGCAGCGGGAGCCGGGTTCGGCGTTGCATATTCACCAGAGCGTGATCGATCTCGAAACGGGTAAAAACATTTTCGCCACGGAAGGCGGGAAGCCTAGCCAGGCGATGATGGAGTACATGGGAGGCTTGCAGCGCTATACCCCCGAGCTCATTAGTTTTTACGCCCCCAACGTTAATTCTTATCGTCGCTTAGCGCCGGATATCTCGGCGCCCATCAACCTTAGCTGGGGCTTCGACAACCGCACTACCGCGTTCCGAGTACCGAATTCTGATGCAGCTAATCTCCGCATTGAGAATCGCTTCCCAGGTGTCGACGCTAACCCTTATTTGGCGATAACTGCCTCACTGGCCAGCGGGCTTCTCGGAATACGTCAACATCTGCAGCCCACCACACCCCATCAAGGCACTGCCAATGACGATAGCGTTGGTGTAGCACGAACCCTAGAAGAGGGTGTCCGCAAGCTCAACGATACGCCCGAGCTACAGGCGATGATTGGAGAGCTGTTTATGCGTGCTTATGCTGCGGTGAAACTTGATGAGTTCGAGGAGTTCAATCGCGTGATCAGTTCCTGGGAGCGTGAGCATTTGCTCCTCCAGGTTTAGATTCCCTAAGCATTCCTCTCACTCGATCGTCGGCAATCGCGCTTTATGAGTTCTGCAGTATTCCGCTTTCAGTTGTTCCGTTGGGTAAAATACACCATCTATGCACTGCTATCGCTGAATATTTGGTTCTTTTTAATAGAGGAGTTAAACAGCGCGCGCTTTGTCATTGAGAGTGGTGGAGATGTAGCCATGGGGATTCAGCTGTTCTCGGCAACGCTCGATACGCTTGCCTGGGTAATCTTGCTGTTATTGTTTGAGCTTGAAACAGCAGTGATCCCGTACGGTCGCTTAAAAGGTGTCTTACGATTCATCATCCACGGCGTTCGCATGATGTGCACCCTAACGATCGTGATGGCGTTTCTTGGCTACTTAGGCGAGTGGCGGACCTTGGCACCCAGTGAGCTGCTGATGGGCCAGGCGTGTGAACGAGTCGATCAGCAGTGGTCAGTGATGATCAAGTTGGACGATTTTGTGCCATTAACTGCGGTTAATTGCGCGCAGCTCGGTGCCGACACGCGACTTGTGAGCGGTCTTGATCAGGTTATTGCATCCCCAGAGGGACTTCTGGAAGGCCAGCGACTTGCGCTGGTCGATGTGGTGAACTCAGCGACATGGATTCTGATTGTGATTCTGCTCGAGATTGAAGTCAGAGTTTTGACACGTTGGGGCCGTGTTTCCCGCCCCATCGGGCAGATCGCGAGCGGTCTGAAGGTGGTTTTTTATACCACGCTGGTGGTGGCCGCGGTCTATTGGGGCTTCAAAGGCGACTTTCTGGATTTCTGGGACGCAGCACTCTGGCTGTTCGCGTTCGTCTTTATCGAACTGAACGTGTTTGAGTGGCAACAGGAAATCAGCGAGCAGTCAGCACAAGCCAGAGGCGCTCCTTAGGCTACAGCTCTTCACCAAAATCGAGATCGTACTCCCCAAGCTCTTCCCGCAGTCTTAGCACTTCCAGCCGCTCTTCTGCGCGCCGCCGCTTGACTGCCTTTTCTGTGGCGGACTCCACGGAGTCGATTGACTCGAAATGCTCGTTGCCCAACTCTCCCAGACCCAGCTCAAATACATCCTCAACCAGGTCGTCTGATACAACCGTTCTACTTCTCTCACCCATAAATCACCTCCCGATGATTCAGAACAAAAGACCAGCACCCAGTGCTGATTGGTGTCATCTCAGCGCAGAGGCGCATCCTCCACAAGCATTTTTTTGATCTGAGTAGAGATAGCGCACATAACAAAACAAGCTAAGTGCGTCGGTCAATTTGGAGGTATAAAGATGGGTTCCTCTGACGATTCTTTGCAGCACCGGTTTAGTCGAGTCTCTCCGCGGTCACCAACCACGAATATGGATCAGGAAATACGGGTTGGGAATTCTGAATTGGGAAGTTAGGTAAGTGCCTTAGAGTAAACGTTCGTTCTTGCACTGCATCAAGTCAGTTGTGACGCAATGGACGCCGCGATTTCCTCGGGAGAGTCCTCATCGCAATCCACCACAATTTCGCCATAGCGCTCATAGAGTGGCACGCGCTCAGCATAGAGATCGCGGAGTGTTTGATTATTTTCTGAAGCAATGCCGCGTTGCGGCGCGAGAGACACACGGTATTCGATGGTGTCAAAGGTAGCACGGAGGTAAACGACTGCCGACGCAGAGGACAGCCTTTCCATTATCTTTTCACTGTAAACCACGGAGCCACCGGTCGAGATGATCGATGGATAAATTGGCATCTCTGTCAGTACCTGCTCCTCGATGGCCCTGAAAGTTGTGTTGCCTCTCCCGTCCATGATCTGTTGCAGTGTCTGCTGCTCTTGCGTCTCGATCAGACCATCGGAATCGACCAGCTTAAGCCCAAGGTGCTCTGCGAGTGCGGCACCCACAGTGCTCTTGCCGCTACCTGGCATACCGATAAGAGAAATGGTGAGGTCAGTTGCCACTGTGGAGGGGATTCCTACCGAGAAAGTTGTTGTTAGGTTTCTGGTGCCGTGACGCACTCAAGCGAAGTGCTCATATAAATCCGTTGCCCGTAGTTACGGGCCGCATAGTAGTGTCGATCACCCTTGCAAGGGGACGTAGGTTGAGACGAGCTCGCAATCAGTCCTAGTGAGCCCAGTCGCGCTCTGCTTTGAACTGCTGCGAGAGGTACTCCATCTGGTCGGCGAGCACACGTTCCTTGGCGAGGTAGTGCCACTCATAGGTATTTGGGCGAAAGGGTACGGCCAGCAGCGGCATGTGCGCTTCCTCAGGCGTCTGGCAATCCTTTAGCCAGTTGCAGCGCTTGCATGCAGCGACCACGTTTTCCCACCTGTCGTCGCCACCCCGAGAGATGGGCAAGACGTGATCTCGCGTTAACTCGCCGCGGGTGCATTTTCCACCGCAATACAAACAGCGGTGGTCATCTCGTCGGAACAAAGTGCGATTGCATAGTGGTGGGGTAAAGTGACTCATCACCCGACCCTCCAGTGCTACTATCGGCTGCAGGATAATCTCAGAGCGAAGGCCGGTGAGGCGTTGTATCCCCCCTAATACTGGGGGTAAAGAGTCCCCAATGCCATATAGAACGTCGCCGCGGGCGTAGGCGGTAACCGTCTCGTTCAGCGTCAGCCACCCTCGAGGCTGACCTGACACATCCAGCTTAAGAATCGCTTGCATAGGTCTTGCTCACTGGTTTACCCGACGGTACTGAAAAACCTGACATGTGACAATCGCTGAAACAGAAAATTCATGGAGTCTGATTGGCAAGCGGCAGTTCGATCTTTGAGTGATGTCGTGACATTGAGGCAAGGAACGCGACAAGTCACCCGACCATTGACTTCGATCGGTTATCAGCGAGTAAGGTAGAACTACTGCGCCACCCATGTTCCACTGATCAACTCATGCTCGCCATCAAGTACGCGACCCGAAAAGTGCTCGTTGTTCTTAACGGCGCCCACTCCTGCTGGTGTGCCGGTCATGACAATGTCGTAATCCTCTAAAACCAGGAACTGATTGAGCTCCTTAAGAATTACATCGGGCGGATATAGCATCTGACTGACGCTACCCTTTTGGCGCAGTTCGTTGTCTACTAAGAGCTCCACGCCCAGTTGGCTCAGATCGGTGGGTGCCGGGACAAATTCGCTGAACAGCGCCGACCCCGCAAAGGCTTTGCTCCGCTCCCAGGGTAGACCCGCCGCCTTCAATTTGGTCTGGGTTTCCCGTTTGGTCAGATCAAGGCCAAAGGCGACGCCGGCAGCCCTACCGTCTTTTATCAAGATACAAATTTCGCCCTCGTAATGCAGGGCTTCATCGAGTGTTGCGTGCAGCGTTGTGCCGATTGAAGTTGTCGGCTTCATGAATACGACCATGCTTTCGGCTGGCACTGATGACATTTCCTCAATGTGAGCGGCATAGTTTTTACCGACACAAACGACTTTGCCTGGCCGAACGGGCTGCTTGTTGAAAACGACCGTTGTCATGGCGACACCTCCTAAGGTATTCGCATCATAAGCGCGGATGAGTAGCGCTGTCCGCATCGCTAAAGTCTGCGGGTTCCGGTAACCTTGCGGCCTCTGCAAACATGATAAGAACGAAAGGAGGGGGCATGCTGCGCCGGCTTGTAAGGATAGGTTTGACGCTGTGTGGCTGCTTCTCTGTGGCTGCGGTGGCAATCGAGAGGCCTAACATTCTGGTGATCTGGGGTGATGACATTGGGTTCTGGAATCTCTCCACCAACAATATGGGGATGATGGGGTATCAAACCCCCAACATCGACCGCATTGCCAATGAGGGTGCGAAGTTTACCGACTACTACGGCCAGCAGAGTTGCACCGCAGGCCGCTCGGCATTTATTACAGGGCAGTCGCCTATCCGAACTGGCCTCACAAAAGTGGGTGTCCCCGGCGCTGATCTGGGTATTCGGCCCGAGGACGTGACTCTTGCCACGTTGCTGAAAGAGCAGGGCTACGCAACAGGCCAGTTTGGTAAGAACCACTTAGGCGATCGCAATGAGTTCTTACCTACCGAGCATGGCTTTGATGAGTTTTTTGGTAATTTATATCACTTGAACGCGGAGGAAGAGCCAGAAGATCCCGACTATCCGCAGAATCCAGCGTTTCGCAAGCGCTTTGGCCCGCGTGGTGTTGTACATAGCTTTGCAGATGGTCGCGTTACGGATACCGGCCCGCTCAATAAAAAGCGCATGGCAACCGTTGATCTCGAGTTTTTGGACAGTGCCCAACAGTTTATTCAACGCGCTGCAGAGGACGATAAACCTTTTTTTGTCTGGTTTAACTCGACCCGCATGCACTTTTGGACGCATACCCCAGAAGAAGAAGAAGGCCTGTCTGGCCAGGGTTTTTATAATGACGCTATGGTGGGCCACGATAAGCTCGTCGGCAGACTTTTAAATCAGCTCGATGAGCTGGACATCGCTGACAATACCATCGTGTTTTACAGCACCGACAACGGACCGCACTTCAACACCTGGCCCGATGCTGCGATTACCCCCTTCAGAAGTGAGAAAAATACTAACTGGGAGGGCGGTTTTCGCGTCCCTGCTGTGATCCGGTGGCCAGGAAAAATTCCAGCGGGCACTGTTCTTAACGACATGATGTCACATGAGGATTGGGTCCCCACGCTGATGTCGGCCGCGGGGCGTCCGACGGTCACGGAAGAATTAAAAGCGGGTGTCAACATCAACGGCCGTGACTACCACAACCACCTTGATGGCTTTGATTTCATGCCCTACCTGACAGGCGAAGCCCAGCAAGGTCCTCGTAATAGCTTTTACTACTGGAGCGATGATGGCCTGTTGACGGCAATGCGGATTGGTGACTGGAAAGTGGTATTCGCCGAGCAACGGGCCAAAGAGTTCGACGTGTGGCGGGAGCAGTTCCACACCCTGAGGATCCCAAAGGTGTTCCATTTGCGACGCGACCCCTTCGAGCGCGCCGATGAGCACTCGAACACCTACAACGATTGGTGGGTGCGGACCGCGTTACCACGCCTTACCATAGCGCGGGTCGAGTTGCAGGGATTCTTGGAGACCTTGAAGGTGTATCCACCTAGGCAGCGACCTGCGACTTTCACAATTGATCAATTAATGGAGCAGTTGTATCAACGAGCTGAATAATTGTTGGAATTTCATCGCCGCGTTGCTAGCGGCTCTTGGCTCTTGCCGCCTAAGCTTGAATAAGAAAGCGGACGCTTTTATTCGGGCGATTCACTTCCTGCAGTAGTGTGCGCTAGATGGCTGTTGTGAGGGGCTCGATTACTGTACCGATGGTCTCAGTGCGATGGATGCACTTGCGGGAAATCGGGAACAATAAAAAAGCGAGCTTGATGCTCGCATTTTTGTGGGTGGTGCTCTCTCATTCCGGTCAATTTCCGCCGGCCGGATCGACCTCCCAGCTCTCGGTCAGGAAGGCGTGCACCACTCCGCCGTCCACGGCGACCGTCTCGCCCACCACGTAGTTTCCTGAACGCGCAGCAAGGTAGATCGCCACACCTGCCATGTCTTCATCATTACCGATGCGTCCCGCAGGCACATGCTGACCTACGATATTGCCAAGATCTCGCGCGGCTTTATTCATCTCAGAGGCAAACGCGCCTGGAGCAATCCCCGTCACTAGAATGCGGTCTTTCACCAGCCGCGCAGCGAGGCGCTTAGTAAGGTTGATGACCGCCGCTTTGGAAGCCTGATAGCTGTAGGTTTCCCAGGGGTTTAAGCGCAAGCCGTCGATGGAGGCAATGTTAATGACTTTGGCGGGCTGCTCTGCGGACGCGCCGGCTTTGAGCAAGGCGTGCATGGCTTGAGTCAGAAAAAAGATCGACTTCACATTCAGGTTCATGACTTTGTCCCAGCCTGCCTCTGGAAAGGTCTCAAACGACTCCCCCCAGGCTGCACCCGCATTATTCACCAGAATATCGATGCTGGATTCGAGCTCCGCCATTTTTGTGGCGAGCGCTTTGCAGCCTTCGACCGTGGAAATGTCTTGTGGTACGGCGATACAGTTGGGTCCTAGCTCAGCCGCGACGGCCTCACATACATCCGCCTTGCGGCTGGAAATATAAACCTTAGCGCCCTGGCCAATGAAGCCGGTGGCAATCATCTTGCCAATGCCGCGCGAGCCCCCCGTTACAAGCGCTGTTCGCCCCGCCAGTGAGAAAAGGGATTGGGTATCCATAGGGTTTGTCCTGCTTAACAAGTGAATGGGAGCCACGGCTCAGGTGGCACAAAGTATGCCACAAGCCTCTCGCGGCTATGCCCGAAAGCTGAGCGGGTGTCCCAATGGCACGCGGCGGTTAAAACTCGATGTGTCTGTAATCGCAGTTGTCTGGATAAGACGGATACCGGGTAACCTTTCGTGCCGCGGTGATTAAGTCAGGTGATTTCAACGTGCGTGGGTCGGCTGCTGATGTCCTAGCGGCGCGCGGTCACTTGCCAGAAGTGTCCGTCCAGTGTCATGCCGGTGCTCTGTTCGTAATGGGGTGATACCGCCTCAATGACTTTGTCTCTGACGGGTTGCTGAAAATCCTCGGGCGCCTCTCGCACCATCTGTGCAATAGGCCCGATATTGACTAAACGCTCAACGATTTCCTCCACGCTCAAGCCGCTACCGAAAATCAATGGGTGACTGATGGGTGTCACTGATATGTAGCTGAAGTCTGCCGCGGTCAATATAGAATCAACGTAGAGAGCCTCTTCAAATGCAAAAGGTCCCGGCGCGCGGGGCGGCGTTTCAGGAGGGGCAGGTAAGAGTTCAAGTGCCGCTATCGCGGGTAACGTCATAAAGGGGTTAACTGCTCGCGGCTGCCAGCAGCAGAAGGCCAGCTGACCGTTTGTCGTGAGGGCGCTGCCGATATTACGGAAAGCCGCGACCGGATCCTCAAAGAACATGACGCCAAAGCGCGAAAAGATGACGTCCACTGACTCGGGGTCAAAGGAGTGTGTTTGTGCGTCGGATTCTAGAAAAGTGACACTCGCGCGCACGCCTGTCTCTTGTGCTGCCAGTTGTTCCGCGAGTGCCAGCATCGGAGCCGATACATCGATGCCGGTAACGTCTCCGCCTGGACCAATAAGGTTTGCCAATGAAAGTGTCGAGTGACCGCAGCCACAGCCGACGTCCAGTGCACGAGTGCCTGCAGAAAGTGACAGTGTGTCGAGTACCCTGTCACCCACCGGTGACAACATGGCCTCTATCAGTGCGTCATATTCGACCCAGTTGACGCCCATGTCTCCGTTCCAAAATGCGATTTGATCTGCGTTAAGCATGGAACTCTTCACTTAGGCCAAGGCATGGCGCCAATCGCAGTTGTCTGCAGGCTGCCCAGATATAGGGTTTCTCCACAGGGTGTCACACCCGTAATGTAATGAAACGAGTTATCGTGATCTTGCAGATTATGAATCACTTCACCATCGAGATTTACGCCCACAACAAAGGTCGCCGGTTGCGCCGCGGCCTCGAGCAGCGGGATTGGGAGCCAAGACAGCAGTGCACGCAGGCGCGGTAACCCTGCCAGCGCGTCGATACTCGCCCGCAGCGACGGCATAGCTATCCAGAAGGTGTCGACGCCATCAAAGCGAATGTTGTCGGGCGTGCCCGGTAACTTATCCACAAACACATCATGCTCACCGGCTTTGACACCTTGTAACCAGAGCCTGTGTACGCGCCCCATGCCCGTTTCATTCACTAAAACATATGCCTCATTAGGACCAAGGGTAACGCCGTTGGCAAAGAACAGGCCATCCATCATGACTTCGGTTTGTGAGGTGGCGGGGTCGTAGCGCAAGAGGCGACCAGTGCGACTACCCTCAAAGAAATCCAGTGCGACTTGCGTGTAATCGAAGCGCTCGCTGGCATCGGAGAACCAAATGCGACCAAGGCTGTCGACATCAAGATCGTCAACGAACTTCAGGGACTGGTTGTTGATCTTGGTAGCAAGTTCCTCTATCTGTCCGGCGGCGTTCATATGTAAGAGGCCTTTCATTGAGTCCGCAATCCATAGCCCGCCCTCGCCATCGGTACGTAAGCCTAGTGGTCTTCCCTTTGTGTTGCCAAGTATTTCCCACTGACCGTTTACGCTGCTGCGTAGAACGGCTCCTCCGTCGAGGCTGGTATAGAGCACACCGTCGGCATCGCACGCTACGTGCTCTGGCGCCATACCGACAGGTATTTCGTTGATGGCTGCGAGTCTCCGATTAGGTGCGAACACCCCGGTCAGTCCTGGGTTAGGCGGTGGCTGCCAGGCCTGAGCATCGATTGGTGCCTTTACAGACAATAGCCAAAGGGTTGCAACAAGCGCGCCGCTTATCCACAGCGTGACTTTCACGGCATCTCCCGCTTGCAAAGGGCGCGAGTCATGCTGCGGCGGTACATCCGATTACTCTCATAGAACTGCACATCGATCCATTATTAAACGTTTTATAGGCGGTATCTCCTACATAAGAGTGCCAGATGAGGCGTATTGCGCACAGGTGTAGTAGCGAAGTTTTCGTGATCCGCTCATTTAAAAAGAGAGATCCCACCTTCGTTAAATGAACCCGCTGTTCTTGATGCGTCGTTGGTGCAAAATTACTCTCAGAGGGTTTGGAAGGAGATCACACCATGAATCAGGGCTTACCCAAGCGCGCACAGTTTCACCATATGAGAGATGGAACTCAGTAAGACGGGAAGATTATTAATGCAGAATTCTCGGCCTCTCGGGATGATTTGTGTAAACGTCTGGCATCCCACCTGATGCTTTTGAAGGACGATTTTGGAGGCTTCCCGGTTGACCGGCTAAGCCATTCCCTGCAGACGGCAACGCACGCGCACCAGGATGGCAAGGACGAGGAGTACGTGGTTTGCGCTTTGTTGCACGATACTGGCGACACGCTTGGACCTGCTAACCATGCTGATGTTGCTGCGGCACTACTCGAGCCCTACGTAAGCGAGGCTAATCATTAGATGGTGAAGTACCATGCGATTTTCGAAGGTTATTACTTTTGTCACTGCATGGGTCTGGACCGTAACCCTCGCGATCAGTTCAAAGACCATCCGCATTACGCACGCACTGTAGAGTTCATCGAGAAATATGACGCACCAGCCTTTGATCCTGAGGCCGAATTCTTCGAACTGTCGTTTTTTGAGCCTATGTTGCAGCGGACATTCCACTTGCCCAAGCGTTTGCAGTGTGTCAAAAACTCGGACTGATGTAGCGGGAGGGGTCTGGAGTTCGCCCTGTATGAAGTTACTGTTTATCTGCACCCATAACCGCTGCCGCAGCATTCTTTGCGAAGCGATTGCTAATCAACGATCCGTAGACGTACCACAGGCGGCTAGCGCCGGTAGTTCGCCGGTGGAGGTGTTACATCCACTCACCCTTCGCTACTTGAGTGAGCGCGGTTACGACACCGCTGGGCTCACGCCTAAGTCTTGGGAGACGCTTGAAATTTTCGAGCCTGACCGCGTGGTGACTGTGTGTGATACCGCTGCCGGCGAGTCATGCCCGTTGTGGATGAGTCACATACAGATTACTCATTGGGGACTCACCGATCCATCTCGTGCTGAGGGTGACGAGCACGCTGTCCGCGCAGCTTTTATGTCAGTTATCGATCTTATTGAGGCCAAGGTTGACGAGTGGGTCCTTGAGGCGGCAGGTTCAAGTGCAAGCATGATGAGCTGCTAAAGAGGCTTGAGTGGGCATTTTTGAGCGATATCTCAGTGCTTGGGTGGGCTTGTGTATTGCGGCCGGTGTGTTTTTGGGAAATGCGCTCCCGCAGTTTTTTCGAATCGTAGCCGAGCTGGAATTTGCTCGAGTGAATTTAGTGGTGGCCGTCCTGATATGGGTCATGATTTATCCGATGATGCTGCAGGTAAACTTCGGCTCGATCCAGGACATTGGCAAAAGGCCAAAAGGTCTGATCATCACTTTGATCGTGAACTGGCTGATCAAGCCCTTCACCATGGCTGCCCTGGGGTGGCTTTTTTTCAGGGTGCTTTTCGCGGATCTCGTCGACCCGGACACAGCGACGGAATATATCGCTGGCATGATTCTGCTGGGGGTGGCGCCCTGTACCGCAATGGTTTTTATCTGGAGTCATCTGACTAAGGGTGACGCCAATTACACGCTGGTGCAGGTTTCAGTGAATGACCTAATTATGATTTTTGCATTTGCCCCATTAGCCGGCTTTCTTCTGGATGCTACAGACGTCGTTGTCCCATGGGAGACGTTGCTGCTCTCCGTGGTGCTTTATGTTGTGGCTCCACTAGTTGCCGGTGTCTTGACGCGCAGGGCCCTGTATAACCTTGGAGCTCCTGAGCGTCTCGAGTCACTATTGGCCACACTGAAGCCTTATTCCGCAGCAGGTCTGCTTTTTACAGTGTTACTACTTTTTGGCCTACAGGCCGAGATTATCGTTTTGCAACCACTGAACATCGTGTTGATTTCGATCCCACTTCTCATTCAAACCTACGGTATCTTCGCCGTGGCCTATATTGCGGCACGTTGGTGGCGGGTGGAGCACGCGGTGGCTGCACCTTGCGCATTGATTGGTACTTCGAATTTTTTTGAATTGGCAGTCGCGGTGGCAGTCAGTTTGTTCGGTCTTAATTCGGGAGCGGCATTGGCGACGGTGGTAGGTGTGCTGGTAGAGGTGCCGGTAATGCTCTCACTCGTTGCTGTGATCAATCGCACCCGTTGGTAGCGCTCTCCACGTCGCGGAAACGCTCTACCCCTGTTAGGATCTTATCCATTACTGCGCATCTCGATGCGCCAGCCTGGTCTCTGCCGCCTGTCATTGGCTGAGACAAAGAGAAAAACGGGGACTCGTCATGACTTTTGCATATCAACTGACTGAACCCGGCACTCAGTTAAGTCGCACTATCGTCGACCGGCGGCCGTTGGGCCCACGCGATGTACTCCTTGATCTTAAATTTTGTGGCATCTGTCATTCGGATTTGGTCGCCGCCAGTGACAGACTGGGTGGGGGTATCTTTCCCATGGTGCCGGGTCATGAAATGGTCGGCGTGATCACTGAGATGGGTGCTGAGGTCACTGGTGTGGAGATTGGCGACGCCGTGGGTGTGGGGTGCATCGCTGACAGTTGCCGCACCTGTCACTCATGCGATGCAGGCGATGAGCATTACTGCGAGACAGGCTTTACTCTGAGTTTCAACAGTCAGGATCGCGCGGGGCACATCAACTACGGTGGTTACGCCTCGGATTATGTGGTCGACTATGACTATCTTGTTCCTATCCCAGAGGGCGCCGATCTGGCGCGGATGGCGCCGCTTCTCTGTGGCGGAATCACCGTCTACACCCCACTCAAGCGATTTAATGTAGGTCCGGGCACTACGCTGTGCGTGTTGGGGGTGGGCGGCCTGGGTCACCTCGCCATTCAGTTCGCTAGCGCTATGGGTGCACGCGTATTGGTTGCATCTCGCTCTAAAGCCAAGCGCGCTGATGCGGAGCGTCTTGGTGCCGACGTGGTGCTAGACCCGGAGTCAGATGCGCTTCAGGACTGGATGGGTCAGTGTGACCTGATAATCGATACTATCTCTAATTCCCATGATTTGAATAAATGGTTCCCGTTATTGCGCCGTGGCGGCAAGCTGTGCCTGCTGGGTGTGCCGACCGAGCAGCTCGAAATCTTTCCAGCACTGATTGTTTTTGGGGATCGCAGCCTCGAAGGGTCTCTGATTGGTGGGATCGCCGATACACGCGAGATGGTGGCCTTCGCCCATGAACATGGTTTGGGTGCCGAGATAGAATTGATTCAACCTGAGGAGATCGAATCTGCATGGCATCGCCTCCATGAAGGTGATGTCCAGTACCGATTTGTGATTGATCTGGGATCATTGAACAAGGCCTGAGGTGACAGAGCTAATCAACGCTGAGAGCTCTGAGAGCGGCGTTATGTCTGCGACCTGATTCCAGTGAGAATTTTCGCTATCGTTGGGCCCTCGTCACAGGAATCTTTACCCTTGAATGTCCCCGTACCCGAGTCTGCCCCAATGAAAGCTGAGCAAGTCAGCGAAAGCCTCGGCGGTCTGGAAGCCGCGACGCAATTGGTGGATATTGTGAGGTCGGCGCACGACGCTACGGAGACACCTGTACTACCGGGTTCTGTTGAACCTTCTTGTGCGGTATGGCCAGTTTTCGTGGGTTTGCCACCGTGGCTTCAGCAGGAGCTGCGCTCCGATCATGCCGGCGAGTTCGGCGCAGTGATGATTTACCGGGGGATTTTGGCGATCTCTCGAGATAAGAGTGCGCGTGAGTTTGCCGAAAGGCATCTTGTTACAGAGCAAAAGCACCTTCAACTAATGGAAGCGATCATTCCGCGCGGCCATCGTACTCGTTTGTTGCCGATTTGGAGAGTGTTGGGTTGGCTAACGGGGGCTATTCCCGCGTTTTTTGGGCGCCAAGCGATCTTTGCCACCATCGAGGCGGTCGAAACCTTTGTCGATCACCATTATGAACAACAGATTGTGCGGTTGGACCCGCAGGGCGAGTTCGGGCCGCTACGCCAAACACTGGTTGATTGCCAGGCGGATGAGGTTAGCCATCGCGATGAAGCGGCGAGACTCGCTCCACCTGCTCGCAATCTGTTGATTCGGCTTTGGTGCTCTGTTGTTGGCACCGGGTCAGTGGCCGCAGTGGTGGCCGCGAAGAGAATCTGAAGAGTCGCGTTTCTATCTCAGGCTGCCGCCCCGCGGAAACGGCCAGGTTTTTTTAACCAAGCTTGGCGACAGGAAAACTCAATCTCTCCCGCCATCACCGCAATTTTGCTGTTTCTGTTGATTAGCGCGTTGGCAGCGTTTGGCCCACTAAAGTTTTAACGGCAGTGATAGAAGACAATAATGGGCTGTATTTTTACTGCTGAAGAGCGCTGATCCGCGGATCGTTTGGGTATACCCATTCCTCCGAAATCACCTGCTGCACCGCGAGTTCGGCAGGAATGTTATCCAGACCAATCATCCGATCTGCACTCTGATTCCAGTGATAGATGCGTGCTTCCTGATAACTCAGCGGTACGCCTTTAAAACCAGGTGATTCCATTGAGCGTTGGATCTGTGTACCGAATTCAGTGTCCTCAAGCAGGATGTCGCAGAGTCGCTCGCCGTTATTAACGGTCCAATAGTCGGGTCCCTCGCCACCTCCCCAATCGGGCGCAATGGTCCAGCACTCCAATCGGCACTTGTCGATCCCGTTGGGCCAGAACAGTAGCGGCGCCAGAACAAATTCGGTGAGTTGGGACACCCAGTTGGGAAAGATCCCATAGGACTGAATGCAGGTACGGGCAATTTCTCCCACAGTCGTAATTTCCGCACGTGCCCCGATATCTCTTGTGGACCCGGTATCCTGCTTTTCACCGATGCGCGGTGGCGGCGCCACCATGCGCCCATGGCCATTGGCATAGAGCGTGTTCACATTGCGTCGGTGGTCAAGCAGCGGCGCAACGGTGGCGGGGTGGATGCTGGGTACGTGATAGACCTCGGTATTAGCCTCCATCGCGATCTTCCAGTTGCAGTCGAGATCAAAGGTGTGGCGCGCGGAAAGGCGGCACTGATCGAACTGGAACTCTCGCCATTCGTGTGCAATTGGCCCGAGCCAATCGAGCAAGCTGATCGCGTTGGCATCAAAGTTGACGAAAATAAATTTGCCAAAGGTTTCGCAGCGTACGCCTGACAGGCTGCGGCAGCTAAATTCCAGATCCCGAAAGTCTTCGGGGTCTCTGATTGCCTTGAGCTCACCATCTAGTGAGTAGCTCCAGCCGTGATATTTGCAGGTTAGTCGCATGCGCTTGCCCTTGGGTGCAGTCACCACCGGTGCGCCGCGATGTGAGCAGACGTTGAAAAAGGCTTTGATTTCGCCCTCTTCGGTGTGTACCAAGACCACGGGTTCGCCCGCCTGCTCCCAGGTCATGTAGCAGCCCGGTTCGGGGATCTCGTCAAGGTGGGCGGCGAAGAGCCAGGATTTCTTGAATATTTCGGATTGTTCCAACTCAAAAAAGCGCGAGTCAGTATATCGTCCTGCTGGAATATCGGGGAGACCAGGAAAGCCCTCTGGCGGTGAAGTGCGCGCCGCTTCATATTCCATGAGTGCACGCAGAGTTTGGATTTCCTGCTGTTCCACCTGCTCATTCTCCCAAAATGGTTGTCATGTGACGGGAATGTGAACTTAATATTAAGTCAGCAACGCCGGCGGTAACAGTCGGTGCTGCATCGTTGCGGCGGTTCATCCAGAGCGAGGAGCCAAGGCCAGAGGGCCTAGGGTGAGGAGGTGTAAGACCCTGACACAAATGGATATGCTGAACAGAACATGTTGCCGGAGCGAGACAGATGATCGCCACACCCCGCAGATCAAGCCGTTTAATTAAGCAACTACTTTGCTGCTTGGGCTTGCTAGTTCTGCTCCTTTTGCCGGGTCTAGCGCAGGCTGAAAAGCATGCCGCGGGTGTCTCAGTGGTGGCAGAGAACCTGCTGCGCGGAATGATGCAGGGTGTTGAAGGTAGAGAGATCGTTGTGAGTCGGGTCAGCTTTCCGCCGCATACGCAATTACCGTGGCACTGGCATCCGGGAGAGGAAGTGTTCTACGTAATTGAGGGCTCGATAACCTTGAAACGCCGAGGCCAACCGGATGCGCTTTCTGGCGCAGGTAACGCGCGAAAGATTGCCTCAGAAGTCGTGCATACTGGCCAGACTGGAGAGGCGGGCGCCGAACTCGTCATTTTTCGTGTGCATACTGTGGGTGAGCCTGAGCGCTATCTCGTCGAGTAATTCATAGACGGCACTGCGCTCCGGAAATAAAGCTAGATTCAAGGGAGAGACGCTATGATTGCTGCGAGGATATGCTCTTGCAGCAACATTAAATGCAGCGCTGCGCGAGAGTCTAGTAGCTTTGATGTCTGTCGTTACAAAAATTGTCAGTGGCAAGCGGTAGCTTTGGTCACTCCTTTTGTCGGAGTTCCTCTATATGACCTCTCCGTTTCTGGTGCCCTCAAAACATTTACCAATACTGGCACAGTGAGTGGCAATGGCGTAGCGCGTCATTTCCGCAGTGACTGAAAACTCTGTTGGTCACAACGTAAAAAAAGAAATTCGTTACGCCTGCCTTGGAGAGGAAGATGCTAGACATAAACAATCGGACCGTTGTGATTACGGGGGGTGCTACTGGAATTGGGCTTGGTTTGGCGAAGGCGTGCGGAGCCCTAGGAGCGCGTATCGTGATTGGAGAGCCGCGACGGGCCCGGTTGGATGAGGCCGCCGCGACTCTAACAGAGGCGGGTATAACCGCCAGCACTTTCCCTTTGGATGTCACAGATCCCATGCAGTTAGAGGCGTTTGTTCAGCACGCCTTTGACGCCTTTGGCGAGGTTGCGTTGGTCGTGAACAACGCAGGTATCGGACAACCTTTGGGGTCCGTGATCGACACTCCTGTCGAAGCAATGCAAACCGTGATGGCAGTCAACTTCGAGGCGGTCTGGCGTGGATGCCAGCTATTTGGTCGCCGTCTGATCGAGCAGGGGATACCGGCCGCGATCTATAACACAGGGTCTGAGAACAGTTTTTTTGTGGCGGTCAGTCGTTCCGCGGCCTACGTGGCCAGTAAGCACGCCGTCTTGGGGCTGACCGACGCCCTTCGCGAAGAAATGCCCGACGACGTATCGGTCGGCATGATCGCCCCAGGCTTTGTGAGTTCGGAGTTGATACCCGAGCCTATGCGGTCTATGGGTATGCCGGTTGATGAGTTTGCCGGAATCGTGCTCCCGCAAATTCTGGCTGGCGAACCTTATGTGGTTTCTCATGGCTACAATCAGGTGCGCATCAATGAGCGGCAGCAGCAGGTAGCGTCTGCCTACTCGCGAGCGGCGCCGCGGCAAAAGGGCGACGACCGATATGATGTGCGGACGTTGCTGGCCTCGCTTCGGGCTAAATCTTGAGTGGTTGATACTTTAGTGATCACTGTGACTGGGCCGCGCTTTGTGTTGATCAGTGCGTTGGGATTCGCGCTGATGTCCGCGTTGGTTAAAGAGGCTGGGCATCTTGGTATCCCCCTACTGCAAATCATTTTTGTGCGCGCGGTGATATCGGTGGCGTTGTCACTTGCCGATATTCATCGGGCAGGCGTTCATCCGCTGGGCCATCGCCGTGTTCTTTTGTTGGGCAGAGGTCTGTCAGGCTTTTTGGCCCTGACGTGCGTATTCTATGCGCTGCTGCACCTATCGATGACGCAGGCCACCATACTTCAGTACCTGCACCCGGTCTTTACGGCCCTATTGGCCTTTGTTTTTTTGGCAGAGCGCCCGACTGCTGCAACGATGGCTTGCATCGCGCTAAGCTTGCTCGGGCTGTTGTGTATGACGATGCCTTACTGGGAGAGTGGCGCGAGCGAAACTGCGTCATTGTGGCCGATCATGGCGGGCCTGGGTGGCGCACTGGGTAGCGGAATTGCCTATACGCTGGTGCGCAAATTGGTGGCAAGTGAGCATCCTTCCGTGATTGTGCTTTACTTCCCCCTTGTCTGCATGCCGGGAACGTTGTTGCTCGGCGGTACCAACTTCGTGTGGCCGACCGCGACAGGATGGTGGGTGCTGCTGGGTGTCGGATGCTTTACCCAGATTGGTCAGTTGGCGCTCACGAAAGCTATGCAATTGGATGCGGCTAGCCGTGTTACCAGCCTCAGCTACGTGCAGATTATTTTTGCAGCGGTCTTAGGTTTGTTGGTTTTTGGGGAAATCCCCACTCGGGCGACGCTGGCGGGCGGTGGTTTGATTTTAGCGGGCGCGATTGTAAGCGTATGGATGCAACCTCGGCTGGTTCCAGCGAGCTGACCTTATGAGTATGGGTGAGCGTGAGGCAGCACGCAGAAGAAGACAGGACAGTGATCCATGTCATTTGTCGCACACTTGATTTATCGCGGCGGATGCTCAATCAGTAGGGTCGGTACGCCGAGAGTATGAGATTTGGCTGTACAAACCCGCGTTCCGGGCTTGCGGCCCTTGCGAATATCCGAGGTCTCAATGTTGCCCTCTGTCAGCCTCGCGTGAGTAACCTCAATATCGCTAGTTTTGAGAGCTAGACCCCATAACTCATCTTGGGCCGGTGCCCTGTCATAGGCAATCACCTCAATGCTCATGGAGCTAGCACGAAAAAAGAGCTGCACACCGCCCGATTCGGGCATGTCCTGCTCTAGCGCCAAGCGGATACCAAGTTGATCGCCATAGAAAGTTTTCGCAGCGTCGGCGCTTCGGGTTTTCAAAACAACGTGGTCGATTCCGATTATAGCGCCTGCCCTATGGGGTGCGGCCTCCGGTAGCGTTGAGCCCGATTCATGTTCAATACAGAAAGAGAAGATGCCTCGCGCCGCCGCCGGGTCCCAGAACATGTTGCGCCAGCGGCGCTCGGCGCCCGTTTGATCATCGACGCCATGGCCGGGCAGAGGGTCTGATGCTTCAAGTCCTTTTGATCTGGCATAGGAGATAAAGTCGTCGGCGCTTTCTGTGCCAAAGACCAAGCCGCCAAGACAGGGGCCACGCGTGTTGAGAATTTTGTTAACGATATCCGCCGCCATCCCCTCGCCTTGTGGGGCAAGCAGTTCGATGTAGCTATTGTCTAGCCTGAACAGCGTATTGGCGGTGCCATAATCAGGGTGTGTGCCCCGCCAACTAGGAGCGCGTCCCAAAAGCGCGCTGTAATCAGCGCTCGCTTCAGCGAGGTTAGAGACCGCGATAATGATGTGATCAATCGTCGTCATACTGGTTAGTGCCGTAGCGGGCGGGCAATCGGAAAAGGTCCTCTACGCGACACCCTAACGTCTCCGCAATTTTCAGTGCGAGAACGGTGGAGGGTGTATATACGCCATTCTCTATTGCGTTGATGCTTTTTCTGGAAACTTCTGCGCGCTCAGACAATTGCTGCTGAGTGAGACCGGCAGATTTACGTGCGACCTCGAGGTTGTTCAGCAGTTTCTCGTGATGCTTGCCCAAGTGAGGAGCCTTTATTTCCTCTCAAACTCTTCGACGGCATCAGTAAGTTCCTCACCGGTACTGGTGTAGAGATAGCCAGCTATCATGGTGCCAGCACCGATAGCGCCGATTAACAAGCCAATTCCCTCAAAAAAACTTCCGAAAGATACTGTACCCAGCGGGTAGGTACCCACTCCAATAAACAGCGTTTTGACACCGCCCCACCGGTAATCTCTAGGCGCTTTTTTCGTTCGTCAAACAGCCCTATCAGTTTCTCAACTTTGACAGGATCTTCGAGGTGCTTAGCAATTTCGATGACCGCCTCACGCTTGCCTTTATCCTCAAGATAAAGCCAGGTAAAAACGGAGTTTGGAACGATTATGCCAGTGAGAACGCCGAGATCGGGGATGATTCTCACCAATCATAGGGACTGACCTACTGATGCAAAATGTAACGTAAAAGTAGCATTGTTAATGCGAGAAGTAAACGTTACATACAGCTGTGCGCTGCGCAGATCCAACCAGTCAACATGGTGGAAAGCGGATAGCGCGTAATGGCGAGATTAGATTTAATAAACCTGTCTTTTGCCCAAACAGCTTGATGTAATTAGTCTTCCCAACAGGTGAATCGATAGCGATCTAGCTGACCCCAGATTTGTCGGTGTATGTCTGCAGACAAATTCTCTGAGCCAGTCATGTGCGCCGCCTTTTTTTCTAACCGCGCCCCATTTTCAAAGGACATGACAAAAAATGTCTGTAGATCAGTTTGGCCGGTATCTATTACCAGGTGTGGGTAGCGTTTATCGATGGGGCCGGTACTGGTCAATAGTTGCTGTTGTGTAAGTGAGGCACCGAGTTTTTGGATCGCCTCGGCAAATCTAGTTTCCGATACCGATGATTTCAGTTTGACCGCGCTTAGCAATTGCAGCATTGCTAGTCCAATACGTGGATGTCGTTAACTCCGAATGCTCATATACGCGCTGCTTGGCGGCAATATTTTCAGTCAATGTACCCACGCAGATCGTTTGAAAATCCCATGGGTACTGCGTACGGTGTGCTTTCCCGAATAGTGTGGCCATAACAAATGAGCCAAAAGTTTTGGTCCGTGGTATGCGGAATATTACTCATGGCCATCAGTGCCTGTGCTGACGAATCATCGGACAGTTCGCATGCCGTCAAGTCGCAGCTAAACCGTGCCGTGGATCCCCCCGCGAAGCGCCGGGTGCCTGCCGAATGGGAGCCACAAGAGGCCATTTGGCTGCAGTGGCCGGGCGAGTGGGAAAAGACTTACGAAGAGGCCTTTGCCGCTTTAAGTTGCATCATCATCCAGTATGAAAAGTTACACGTGCTCTATCAGTCGCCGCAGGTGCTTCACCAAGCGAGGGCAGCCTTACTCAACGCAGGCTGTAATCCTGATCATAATTTAATCACTTGGCACGATATTCCGAATGACAGCGCCTGGATGCGCGATAATGGCCCTGTATTTGTCGAGGATAACGGCGAAATGCGCGTGCAGAACTGGCAGTTCGATGCCTGGGGCGGCCGGTTTGGTAGTGATGTTCCTTACGAGTTGGATAATTTAGTGCCCCAACGCGTGGCGGTGTATCTAGGTATGTCGCTTGATGACGTCAGCATCGTGCACGAGCGCGGCAACCTAGAATTTAATGGTGTGGACACCGTGATCTCCAATTGGAGTGCCTTGGGTGATGCTGAGCGGAATCCCGGATACACCCGGACACAAGCGGAAGCAGATCTAAAGCATTGGTTTGGTGTTAGTCGGGTTGTTTTTATAGAGGGGGTGCCCGAGGGTGATCGCACCAATGGCCACATCGATGGCATCGCGAGATTCATTGCTACTGATACCGTGGTGGTCGGGCAGTGCACAGCAGCATCGGTGTGTAAGCCGGGTGACGGCAAAACGGGTGATCTTCTCGATAGCGCGGCGCAGGTGATCAGTGATGCAGGCTTCGCGGTAGTCCGCGAGCCCATGGACGGCGCTGTAGACGTTGACGGGCAACAATTCGATACCAACTACATGAACTGGCTGGTTGGAAACGGTTTCGTTATCACCACTGGCTATGGTGACGAACGTCTCGATGATGAAGCCAAAGTGCGACTACAAAACTATTTCCCCGGCCGCGACGTTTATGTACTCCCCATGCTGAGGTCATGGGCCGCGGGTGGCGGTGTGCATTGCCACACCAATGACCAGCCAGCGCAGTAATCGGCAGATACGTCGTTGTTGGATCGGCGTTCCCAGGCAATGAATGAGTTGCTGCGTATTACTAATCGGCATACCGATTTATTATCCGTTAGGTTTATCGCATGACCAGCTTCTACCTAAACACCCAGTAAGGAATCCCTCTATGAACGATCTTATCCTGCAACCCATACTCGTCATGGGCCTGTTGAGCCTGCTCATGATGTTACTGATGTACATCACCCGCATCCCCGCCGCAAAGGTGCTTGAGGCGGAGGGCGTCGATTTGCAGAAGCTCTCCCACCCGGCGCAGTTGGGTGGGGTATTTCCCAGCAAGGTTGAACGGTTTGCCGACAACTATAACCATCTGTGGGAACAGCCAACGCTTTTTTATGCCGTCGTGCTGGTCATCTGGGCACTCGGGCATACCGACAGTACACACCTTATTGCCGCGTGGACCTATTGCGGCTTGCGGTGCGCGCACTCCATTGTGCAAGTCACCATTAACCACGTGTGGGTGCGTTTCAGCTTGTTTATTCTGAGCTGGCTGGCCCTGGCGATTATGCTGATCCGCGAAGCACTGGCCGCCCTTGGCTAGCAAAGTTGATGGGCCGAATGCTCAGCTAAAAGTTTGCGTTACCGGCCGTTGCAAACCGGTGTGGCTGCACCGTCCGTTTAGATTTCTAGTGGCGCACGCGGCCGCTACCCCGCCAGTAACGTGGCGCTTTAACATTGCCCGATATACATGACTGACATTTATTATGGGACATCACAATCGATGATTAACATGAATCAACACCTCACCGCGACGGCCGCAGTGCTCGCGTTGTCCGCCACTTCACTGATGACAGCGTGTCACTCAGAGACACTGTCTCTAAACGCAACTGAGTCCTCACACTATGAGGCCACTGTGACGCGCACGCCGCATGGCGTGGCGCACATCACCGCGTCGTCCTGGGGTGCATTAGGTTTTGGCGAGGCCTATGCCGCCGCAGAAGATCAGGTCTGCAACATGGCGCTGGCTCTGTTGCAGTCGCGTGGGGAGAGTGCGAGTGTCTTTGGTCCGGGGCACGAGCAAAGCAATTTGGCCCGCGATATTACCGTGAAGGCGCTAGGTATCCCTGAGCGCGCGGGCGCGGCGCTGCAGGCACAGACTCCCGATATCCGTGATTGGATTGAGGGCTACGCAGCGGGCTACAACCAGTATCTTGCTGAGCACCCAGAGGGCGCAGGCTCCTGGTGCGATCAAGCGGAGTGGGTGCGGCCAGTCAGCGCGAAAGAGTTCATGGCACAGTACCTGACGCTGGTGCAAACACTGCCCCGGGCCAGCGGCGCCATCGCGGCGGCAGGCCTTCCCGAGCCAGCAGCCGGTGATACATCGCTGTCGGTGACCGAAGCGTCGGCAATGAAAGCACCTCGCCGACGAGACGCAGAGGCGATGCCAGTGCCGCAGTTGGCTAGCACGCTAGCGGATCTGACGCTGCGTGATATGGGCTCCAACGCCTGGGCGCTGGGTGATGGGCGCACTGAGGGGGCCAACAGTCTATTGCTCGCCAATCCACATTACCCCTGGTATGGGATCGCCCGGTTCTGGGAGAAGCACCTCACTATTCCAGGAGTCTATGATGCTTACGGCGTCAGCCTGATCGGCACCCCCGGTGTGAGTTTGGGCTTCAATGCCCATGTCGGATGGTCGCACACGGTATCGAACTCCAGGCGCACAGTGTTCTACCAGCTGAACCTTGACCCCGATGATCCCACCCGATACCGCTGGGGAGATGGCTGGCGTGCACTGACCGCGTTAGAGGTCGAGGTGGGCGTCAAAGTGGATGAGGGAGTCGCGCCCAAGACGCATACCGTTTGGTTCTCGCATCATGGGCCTTTGATTGCTTTGCCTGGCATCAATGATGATCCCCGCACGGTATTCGCTGTGCGCGACGCCAACGCAGACAATATTCATGTGTTGGGGCAGTGGCAGGCTATGGGGCAGGCCACGGGCATGGATGAGTTTATCGATGCGCACCGGCGCTTCAATGCCATGCCCTGGGTCAATACGATCGCAGTCAGCCGTGAGGGTCGCGCTGCTTACATCGACAATTCCACAGTGGGCGCGCTCTCGCCACAAGCTATTGAGGGCTGGCGGGAACGCGTATCTGTCGATCCAAGGCAGCAGTCCTTATACCTAGATCAAGGACTGGTGATTCTCGATGGGTCTCGCGCTGACCAGGATTGGCGCGAGACGTCATCTCCGGTGCCACAGACCGAGCCTTTCGATCAGCGCCCGCTCATTGAGAGCCGCGACTATGTGTTTAACGCCAACGACAGTTATTGGCTAAGCGATCCCGCGAATCCTGCTGAGGCGTTATCACCGCTTTACGGACCAACGCATTCGCCGCGCACTGTCAGAACGCGAATGAATATGGAACTCCTTAGACCGGATAGTCCGCTGGGCTATGCAGGAGAGGATGCGCTGTTCTCCATGGCAGAGGTGCAGAGGGCGCTTTTTGCCAATGACAGCCTGACTGCACAATTGCTACTGCCCGAGATTTTGGCTGCCTGCGCCAATGAGCCCAAGCGGGAGCTCGGAACTGAAACCATCGATCTTACGGTGGCCTGTGAAGTGCTCGCCAATTGGGACCGCCGCTTTAATACGGGCTCACGCGGGGCGATATTATTCAGAGAGTGGTTAACCCGGTATCCCTATAACGAGACCTATCTGGGCCGTGAGCTGTTCGACGTACCCTTCAATCCTGCAAAACCACTGACAACACCCTTTGGCCTCAAAAACCCCGATACAGCACTCAACAAACTTGCCGAGGCCGTCTCGCTGATGGTTGATGCGGGAGTGTCGCTGGACACCGCACTGGGCAAGTATCAGCGGGGGCATCGTATGAACGAGATATTCCCAATCCACGGCGGAAATCGCCGTGAGGGTATCGCCAATCTGCAGGTTTCTGCCACCCGGTACAGCAATCCGATGGAGACACCCATTTACACGGGTAGCGACACGTTCGTGGCCGACAGCGAGAGCCTGTCGAAGACGGGGTATAACGTGGTGCATGGGTCCAGCTTTATCATGACGTTGGCCTATACTGATGAGGGCCCAGAAGCGCAGGCAATTCTGTCTTACTCGCAATCGGGTGACCCTGATTCAGACTACTTTAGCGACCAGACTGCGCTGTATCGTGACAAGAAATGGCGCGATATCCTGTTTTCACCAGAGGATGTCGCACGCGACGCATTATCTGTGAACATACTAACCAGTGGCACCTCTGATGCCGGTCTTTAACGCCATATCGCCGCTTATTGAATAGGCCTACCAACATGAAAAGCCGATCAAGCACTTTAAGCCGCCAGTTGGGCCCGCTCCCGCGATCAAGCGAAACGTTACGACGCACCGGTCGCGAACCTGTCGGTCAAGTCAGTAGATTGAAAACGCTGCGGCTCGCTGCAGCATTCGCACCCTTGATGCTGATCGGATCGACGGCTCAACTAGCATCTGCGGAACTTCTGGATGCTACCGCATCGGACCCCAACAAGATGGCGTGGATGGTGGGTTTCCCGCCCCCCGCAGATAAGGTGATTGCCTATCCCTCCGGCAACTACTTCAGCTTTCCACGACTGCGCTGGACCTTCTGTCATTTCAGAGAGATGCAGGCTACGCGCCGAGTTGGCCGGGGCCTTGGGCCGCGGTCAGTTCTGCCGGAGGCGCTCGACGCTAATATCGACGAGCTCACTTTTTCGCCGCTGGCTGGCGACGACACCATGACCTGGCTCGAGAGTCTTGACGCCAACTACACCGACGGCATTCTGGTGATGCACCAAGGGCAGGTTGTGTATGAGTACTACTCAGGCTGTTTGAACGCGGAAGGCCGCCACGGTGCCATGTCGGTGACCAAATCATTTGTCGGGACGGTGGCTGAGATCTTGATTGCGGAAGGGGCGCTGGATGACGCTAAGCTGGTCAGTCACTACGTGCCGGAACTGAGTGACTCGGCGTTCGGCAGTGCCACCGTCCGTCAGGTAATGGATATGACGGCCGCGCTCGACTACAACGAAAATTACGCGGATCCCAAGTCCGACATTTGGCAATATGCGGCTGCAGGCGACCCCACCCCTAAACCGGATTCCTACACTGGCGCACGGAATTTCTATGAGTTTTTGCAAGCCGTTGAACTTGAGGGTGTGCATGGCGAAGCGTTTGTCTATAAGTCGATAAACACTGATGCACTGGCGTGGGTGATTGCGCGCGCGACCGGTAAAGACTTCATTGATCATCTTTCGGAGCGCATTTGGAAGCCGCTTGGCATGGATCAGGAAGCTGACATGATGATCGATAGCCTTGGCACGCCTTTTTCAGCGGGTGGATTGAGCCTTTCATTACGGGACGCGGCACGCTTTGGGCAGACGCTGTTGCAAAAGGGTCAGTGGCAGGGCGAGCAAGTGATACCCTTGGCGGCAGTAGCGTCGATCAGTGGTGGAGGTGACCCGGCCAAGTTTTCAGGGGCTGGTTATAAGACTTTGCCGGGTGGTAGCTATCGCAGTCAGTGGTGGGCGCTTCACAACGAGAACGGGGCATATAGTGCGCGAGGGATTCACGGACAGGCGATTTATATAGATCCGACAGCTGAGATGGTAATCGCGCGGTTTGCGACATTCCCCATCTCATTTAATGCGGCTATCGACCCCACATCGTTGCCCGCTTATCAGGCGGTGGCAGATTATCTGATGAGTAAGATCGATTGAGCACCTGATGACATCAAAGCGCCATGGTCCCGTCGATATGCTCACGCCGCTTCCTGGTTGCCCTCCTCAGAAGTGGCTAGCTTTGTTTGAGCGGCTTCTAGTTGCGCTTCGAGTTCTTTCACTTTCAACTCAAGCTCCGCTTTTTCTGCCTTTGTTTGGCTCAGTGACTTCTGCAACTTATCCGCAGCCATGGTTTTTTCCGCCAGCTTCTTTTTGTTGCCGTCGAGATTTTTACGCAGTCGTTGCGGGTCGTATTTTTTGAGTTCCGCGAGTTCAGCCCGCTCTGCTGCCAGGTCTTTTTGAAGGATTTTCAGACGGCTTTTAGCGGCTGCGACTTCCTCTTTCATATTCTCCGAGCGATTATGAAGCTCTCGGTTTCGCTGCTCCAATGCCTGTGTGTCGTTCGATTTTCCTGATAACTCTGTAATGGCCGCAAGCTGCGTTGCGATGGTTTTCTCAAGCTCGATTACTTGCGTTTCCAGTGCGGCCTTATCCCGCTTCAACTCCGCCATCGCGCTATCTTTATCATCGAGCTGCTTCTGATACTCATCGCGGAGTTGGGTTTCCAATTCAATGATTTTTTCCAGTTTGTTCAGTGAGAGAGTGTCGCTCATTTACCTACCTATAACGTGTTGGATCAGTCATACCTCGCCCGTATGCATGTGGGGAGGCGGTATCGATTTTAGGAGTCCGCACGGTGTGTTGCCGCCGAAATCCGTCTCGTGTTTATACGCTTAATCGCACGGTGGCTGCTTTAGGCAGAACTGGCCATTGCGATTTCGTATAAATGGTGGGCCCAGTAGGACTTGAACCTACGACCAATCGATTATGAGTCGACTGCTCTAACCGACTGAGCTATGGGCCCTCGAGGGCGCGTAGTCTAACAGAACCCTCGCGAACTTAGTGGTGCGATTAGTCATCGAGATCTTCTGCGCTATGCCGTTCCGGAAGCCGCCTGGCCTCATCCCCCCAGACTCGATTCACGCGTTGGCCACGGCGTACTGCCGAACGCTCTTGGACGCCTCTCGTCCAGCGTTGCACGTTCGTATAGGATCCCACGTCGAGGAACTCGCCTGACTTGTAAAGCATGCCCATGGCGAGTGCGCCATACCAGGGATGTATAGCAATATCGGCAATGGTGTACTGGTCACCACAGATAAACTCTCGCTCCGCCAGATTGCGATCCAAAACATCGAGTTGCCGCTTCACTTCCATCGTGAAGCGGTTAATGGGGTACTCCAGTCGCTCTGGCGCGTATGCATAAAAATGCCCGAAGCCTCCGCCCAAAAAGGGCGCGCTGCCCATTTGCCAGAACACCCACGATAGACACTCGGCGCGCGCGCTGGGCTCAGTCGGTAAAAAGTGGCCGTGCTTTTCAGAAAGGTACATCAAAATTGCTGCTGACTCGAAGACGCGGGTCGGTGTCGGGGTGCTGTGATCGACCAGGGCCGGAATTTTGGAGTTCGGGTTGGCACTCACGAAGCCACTAGAGAACTGATCGCCTTCCATGATGTTCACTAACCAGGCATCGTACTCGGCCTGTTCAATGCCTAGTGCGAGAAGCTCCTCCAGCATTACGGTGACCTTAACGCCGTTGGGTGTTGCCAGTGAGTATAGTTGTAGCGGGTGATCGCCGACTGGCAGGTTTTTGTCGTGAGTGGGACCTGCGATAGGCCTGTTTATCTTGGAGAAGCGATTGTCTTCGCCATCCGGATCCCATTGCCAAACCTTGGGTGGCGTATATGTTGGTGCTTCCTTCATGGTGTAGTCATCGTACTCGTCAGGAGTGGGGTAGAGTTCATCTTCAGACATCATGTTTACCGTCTATTGAGTAGTTTATGTCTTTATGTCGGAGTTGGAAGTGATAGCCGGACATCATGCTGAAACGGGCACATGGCTGTGGTGACAACGCGGCCTATCAATGTCAGCTCAACATCAGTGACTAAGGGGGCGAATTGCCTCGATCAGTTCCGTGGCGGCAGTCCGTGCACCATGGTCAGGAACTTCA
The DNA here is from genome assembly GCA_902631395.1 of Halieaceae bacterium. Classification (GTDB taxonomy): domain Bacteria; phylum Pseudomonadota; class Gammaproteobacteria; order Pseudomonadales; family Halieaceae; genus Luminiphilus. The sequence continues at coordinate 119,568 of CACOYM010000006.1, forward strand.
GCTCCGTGCCCGCGCGGCGGTGCTCGCTGAGTGCTTGATAGTCAGCGTCGTTGTACCACGCCACCGCATGCGCCTCGGAGGGGAAGGTGAACATCACCATCCGGCCCTCGCGTGGATCGCAACCCTCGAAAGTTATTGTGTTGTCGTCGTAAGTAAAAAAAGTTCCCTCGTGACGCTTGAGAATGGGGAAGAACCCTTTCTCATATTCACGGTAAGTGGCGGCATCGTGCACGGTGAAGTTGGCGACTACATAAACGGGGGCGTCTGACATTCTATTCTCCTTATAAACCTGCGTGCCAGGCGGCGACCGCCTGGCCGATCTCCTGCGGGGAGTCCTCTTGAAGGAAGTGTAAGCCTTTAACCGTGACCTCCGCCTGGTTAGGCCAGTCTCGACAGAACTCTCGCTGTTTGCCTACCAAGATTGAACCGGGGTCAGCATTCACAAAAAGCTTGGGAATATTGGTTTTGGCCATGAAGTTCGCATAGGCTTCCACCAGCTCCACCATGTGTGGGGGCTCGCCGTCGATGGGTATCTGCCGCGGCCAATTCAGCGTGGGTTGTCGGTGCTCGGGTGTGTCGAAGGGCGCTCGATACGTGGCCATCTCGTCTTCAGACAGATCTCTGATAATGGAGCTGGGGAGAACGGCCTCGACGAACATATTGCGTTCAAGCACGAGATCCTCACCCTTGGGTGAGCGGAAGCCTCTGAAAATGCCCCGTGCGCTCTCCGGCCAGTCTTCCCAAGTGACGGGCATCACGATAGCTTCCATATAGGCAATGCCTTTGACCGCCTCGGGGTTGAGGCGCGCCCAATGAAATCCCAGGCCGCTCCCCCAATCGTGAAGAACGAGAGTCACATTTTGATCAGCTCCGATACTGCGCAAAAGCACTTCGAGATATTCAAAGACCACCTCAAAGCTGTACCGGTCGGCGCCCTCGCTCGCGGGTAATTTATCCGAGTCACCCTGGCCAATGAGATCTGGTGCGATCACGCGGCCACAACTCTCTAACTCGGGAATGATGTTGCGCCATAAAAAGGACGAGGTAGGATTGCCATGTAGCAGAACAATTGGGTCGCCCGAACCGGCTTCAAGGTAAGCAATACGCTGTCCGTTCACTTCGGCGAATTGTCGTGTGGCTTGCATATGGGGTCTCTTGTGTTCTAAGTCACGATGACGGTCGTTACGGCCACTTCAATTGCCGATGCTTGAACAGCGCCAAGGCGCAACGCCCGGAATGAATGGTCCCTCGCAAATAGAGCTCTCTGCATTGCCAGGTTAATGCCATTGGCCGCGGTATTGTTGTATTTAAAGTGCCATAAAAGAGCCAGGTGGGCTACTTGCTCTCAGTATTCAGCGGTCTGGAGTCGTATCGGCTCTAAACCGCTGTTGCTGTCACTGATGTACCAGCGGTTGGTTCAGTTCGTCAGCGCCAGCATGTATTCCGCCACCAACTGCCGCATGGGTTCTGACAGATGATCTTGCGGCGGCATTGTGGGAAAGTCTGGCCGCTTCTTTTCGGGATCAGCAATGTAAGCGGCGATGCTGCCGGCATCTTGCCCGTACTGCGCCTGAATCGCGAGTGTCGGCGGGCCGATTAAACGCACATTGTAGGCATGGCAGCCCGCACAAATACCCTGATAAACAAGCTCGGCGCCCGAAGCGTCGGCGGTGATCACCCGAGGCGCTGCGGGTTCGGGAAGCATTTTAGTCATGATTCCTCGGGTAGATTCTGCAGGTTCGCGCCCGGCAATTGCATCGGTGGCGCGAATGGTCGGGCTATCGCAGTCTGCCCAGTCATCGACGCCGTATGTGCGATAGGCGTTGCGCCGGGAAATACAATTGTCTCGCTCCGCCTTTGTCGCACCCTGATAGGCTAGGATATCTGGCCCTGTGGTCGAGAACCTGGTGAGCATTAATAGCTTCATTTCGCCCTCGGGCGAGGCGCCATTATCGAACATGACGTTGTCGCGGATCTGGACGGCGTCGGGATTAGGGTCGGAGCCAGTATCAGTGGCGATCTCGGTTACGAAGTCCTGGCTGGTGATGATGATGCCGGCGTTGTTGTTCCCGGTAATCACGTTGTCCTCGATGATGACTTCATCGCCGGACATGACGATAATCCCGCTGCCAGCTGGGATCTGCGATACGAGCGAGCCGGGGATGCCGAAATTCGGGGTGTTGTTGTCGATGACAAAGTTGCGACGAATAATAGCGTCGTAAGAGCTCTTGATCGGTAGTCCGGGTGTGATGAACACCAAAATGCCTCCTGTATTGTTCTTCGCGAGATTTCCCTCGACTAGCACATGGCGGCTGTTTTCGATTTCGATCCCTGCGACGTTGTCGAACACCTGGTTATTGCGTACGTCGATATAGTCGCTCATACCCACGTATATGGCCGCGTCTTCGATACCCGAGAGGATGTTGTTCTCGATCAGGCCGTTCTCGCCAAACTCGGGGAAGATGCCGTACACGCCTGAGTCGATCACCCAGTTATTGCGGATCGAAAAGTTATTGCCCGCCTGGCCCATTATGGCATTACCTTTGTATTCGGTGATTTTGAACCACTCCACCGAAAAGCCATTGCCTGAATACAAGATGGCGTCGTTGAGCTGCTTTTTGCCATTAAGGTGCGGCCAGTTATCGCCCTCGACTAGACCACGAAGTGTGATGTCGTCTTTGTCGACGTAGACCGTCTCGCTGTAGAGTCCCGGATAAACAAGAATCTCGTCACCGGGTGCAGCGCGATTGACCGCATCCTGAATACGATCCCCCTCGCGGACCTCGATGATGGCCGCCTGTGCCACCGATGCAAAAAGGTACAGCGCAAGCGATACGAGCACGCCGCGGACGCTGTCGCGATTATGGCGGCAAGAATTCATTGGTGCCGTGATCATAGTTTGCCCCCCAAACGAGCTCTGTATTTATATCTGGCTGTTGTATGGTTTTGGTCCGTTACCTCCGTGAGGCGACCGACTGCTGTTAGCGTTTGCTGCGGCTATGCGCGCTTTATTGACTGCCAGAGCTTTCGACCTCTATTGTGCCCCAAGGTGCGCGATGTTGTCCCTTGCGGTCTCGAGCCTATGCCTTAACGGAAGCCCTGACGGCACCGCCTTTGGAGTCTCGGGCATGAATGCCTCATCGGTCAGCGCTCCCAAAAACATGGCGAGTGAAGTGATTTCTGCATCAGTCAGCTTGGGTTCCCAGATATGCCAGTGAATCATCAAAGATTTGTCCTTTGGCACTTCATGACCTCTACCGCCAGTATAAAAGCGTGCAGCGTCTTCAAGTGTCGGTTTTTGCCCGCGATGCATATAAGGTGCAGTGCGCACTATGTTACGCAAGCTAGGCACTCGAAATGCGCCGCGTTGGCTGGCATCACTCGTGATCCCTTCGGCGCCCGTGTCGATTAATTTGCCGGGCGCGTCAGCCACTCCAAGCACAGCGAGTTGCTGATTCGTGAAGAGCGGTGGGGTATGGCACTCCGCGCAGCGGGCGACAAACGAGCGGAATACGTTGAGCCCCGCGATCTCATCCTCATTGAGCGCTTCGTGGTAGCCATGTGCATACAGATCGTAGCGGCTGTTCAGTGATATTAGTGAACTCTCAAACGCCGTAATAGCGGTATAGACCTGATCAAGTCTAATGGACGGCCTACCAAATGCTTGCTCAAATAATGCGCGGTAAGTCGCGCTTGCATTTAGCGTAATCAGCAACTGACTTGGGGTATTGCCCATTTCAACAGGAGAGTAGAGAGGGCCTTGCATTTGCTCTTCAAGGCTCCTTTTTGAGCCATCCCACAGCAGCGTCGAGAGAAAGCCGACATTCCATAGGCTTGGCGCCGAGCGCATTAGCGTCTGCCCTTGGATGCCGATAGCTTGCGCGCGGCCATCGGCAAACCCCTTTGCAGGGTCGTGACAACTGGCGCAGGAGACCGACCCATCAGCTGACAGAACGGGGTCGAAAAATAGGTAGCGTCCCAGGTCAATTTGTTGCGGGGTAAAGCCTTCGCGCAGTGGCGGCAGTCCCGTTTTGAGACCGCCCACACCGGCATCCCGCAGGGAGCGGTATTTTCTGTAGCGATTACGCAGCACGCAGCCGCCGTCGTGATTCTCGAAAGAGGCAGGGCAGGTATTGACTAGTTTGAATTGTATCGCTGGAGACGCTTTATCGCTAGCCGCGACCTGGCCGGGCAAGATTACTAATAACAGGACTCTGAGTAGCCGGCGCCCTGCAGATGGCAGATGTGCAAGACACGTAGAGGTGCCGCTGGTGTTATCAGCGTTGCGGCGGCAGTGTAGCGATAAAAGCGATGACATCATTGATATCGTCGCCGTTGGATAGCGCGGGCGCAAGTCTTGCCATTTGTGCTCCATAAAAATCGTCTGGGTGTGCGCCGCGGATACCCTCTAAATAACCCTCGTAGGACGATTTTAGATACCAGTCGTTTGCACCTGCCAGTGCGGGTGCGCCCAAAACGTCATTGCCTTGCGCGTTTGTGGCATGGCAGGCGCTGCAGATGTTGGTGTAGTAGTCCTTGCCTCGTTCCGCATCACCGCTAACTGTTGCTGCTGGTTGTGTGGGCTGTAGTTCTGTTGTGATGAGCTCGACCAGATCGGGGATCTCTCTATCGTTGAGGTTGGCGACGCTCAAAGCCATGCGTTTCCCCGCCTCATCGCTGCCTTGTGCACCGCGTACGCCGGTGGCGAAATGATTGAGTTGCCGCTCAATATAATCGGCGGAAAGCTGGGTGAGGGCGGGCGCACCCAGCGCTTTGTTACCTTCACCCGCTGCGCCGTGACAGGCGGCACACCGGCCCTGCCAGATCGCTGCGCCGGACGCGTCTGAAGGCGAGACCGTTATGGTGCCCGCTGAGGTTTTAACAACTGATTCGAAAGAGGTGTCGCCACAACTGGCCAGCATCATCACGAGAATGAGCAGTGTGGCGAGGCGGCGCATCCTGCGTGAGTTACTCGTCGAGGAAGCTGCGCAGGTAATCAGAACGCGTGGGGTGACGCAGCTTGCGGAGCGCCTTAGCTTCGATCTGACGTATCCGCTCACGGGTTACGTCAAACTGCTTACCGACCTCTTCCAGCGTATGGTCGGTATTCATATCAATACCAAAACGCATGCGCAGAACTTTCGCTTCGCGGGCAGTTAGGCCGCCTAGCACCTCGCGGGTCGCCTCGGTGAGGCCTTCCTCGGTAGCAGAATCAACTGGTGAGGCAATGGTGAGATCTTCTATGAAGTCACCCAAGTGCGAGTC
>CACOYM010000007.1 GCA_902631395.1 Halieaceae bacterium
GCAAGGGCCTCGTCTGCACGACCGAGAGCGCAGGTGCCAGATGGCAGCCGTAATGCTCAAGTATCTTAGTGCAGTGCTTGGGCGGCTAATGATCATTGGACGTGTATGCGCGCTGTTGCTTCTTTCTGGGTGCCAGGTCCCTTCTTTTTCCCATACGATTGTGGCGCAGCCGGTCAGCGCTGAACCCGAGTGGCAGCGGCCTGAGCCGCTTGTAGTGGCTGCGCAACCGAGCACTCCCATGCTGGACATTGGCGTTGTGCTATTTGATCCGGGTGTGGAGCCTGAGGATGATTCTGCTGAAGCAACAGTGCGCCGACTTGAAGCGTCTCTTCTAGCTCACGAGCTCAAAGCGGCGCTCGAACACAGCAATCAGTGGGGGGTTGTCCGGTTGGTGCCGAAGGCGTCCCCGCTGATGCCCTTATCACTGCATTCAAAAATTCTGCTGTCGGATGGCCGTGATTTGTTGCTCAAAGTGACTGTGCGTGACGCCATGTCGCGAGAATGGTTTGATCACACAATCGCGTACCGAGAGTCCCCTGCGGGCGACGATACGCCTCGAATCAGCCAGATTTTTCATGCTCTGAGTAATCGGTTACTTGACAGCTGGAAGCAGTATCCAAGCCAAAAGCAACTGATTGTGGCCTCGGAGATTTCATATGCACGGACGCTCGTTCCGGGGGCATTTGCGGGCATGCTGAGCATCTCTGACAACGGCTGGCGGCTGGATCGCTTGCCCGCCGATAATGATCCGATGCTGGCTAGGATTGCGAGGGTCAGAAATCAAGAGTATCTGTTCTGCGACGCGATTGACGAACAGCACAGTGATCTTGCGATGCGCGTTGCACCCACCTATAAGCTCTGGCGTCGCGCGTCGGCGGAACAGGCGCTGTGGTTGGAGCAATATGAAGAGCGCGTGAATGGGCGGAGCAATAACGCTGGGGATGGTCGCTTTGCGCGGATGCAGGAGCACTACGCTGCGTATCGTTCCTATCGCATTCAGGAGCAGGCGCTAGAGGAACTCGCGCAAGCTTTTGAGAACGAGAGCCAGCAGACGATGCTGAAAACGTCCAGTCAGGTCATCCGCCTTGAGGGTACATTAGCAGCCCAGTATGACGAGTGGCGACAGATTCTGCGCAACATCTTCATTCTTGAGCAGGGTGCAGTGGCATGGTGACGCATCGGTATACGGCCACCTGTCCCGCGGGGGTTGGCGTTTATCTCGCACAGGAGCTCGCCGCATTGGGAGCCAGTGACGTCGTTGAGCGTCCGGTCGGTGTGCAGTTCTCCGGCGATTTAGCATTGGCATACCGCGCTTGTATGTGGAGTCGATTGGCCAATCGGGTGATATTAGAACTCGGCTCCTACCCTGCTCGCACGGGTGATTGCCTATACGGGGCGGCCTGTGAGATTGATTGGTTAGCGCATGTGCCCGATGGTCGGTCCTTCATGGTGGACCTCGCAGGTCGGAGCAGTGACGTGCGCAATACGCAATTTGGCGCGCTTCGCATTAAAGATGCCATTGTGGATCAACACCGCGCTAGAGGGCGCACTCGACCCACGGTAGACATAAAGTCACCTGATTTGAGGATTCATGCGCGACTCAGCAAGGGCGCTGTTAGCGTGGGAATCGACCTGAGTGGTGAGAGTCTTCATCGGCGAGGATATCGACTCGATGGCGGACTGGCCCCGCTGAGAGAGAACATCGCTGCTGCTGTACTGTGGGCTGCAGATTGGCCAGCACGGAGCCGCGAGGGTAAGGCGTTGATCGATCCTATGTGTGGTTCATCGACCTTGCTCCTTGAGGGAGCGCTTATGGCGCTTGATCATGCGCCTGGGTTGGCCAGACTGCGCTTTGGATTCGATGGCTGGGCGGGTCACGATCTCTCGCAGTGGCGGGCCATAAAAGGGGAGGCAGAGGAACGTCGGAGAGCGGCATCGGATAGCCCCGTCGAAATTCGTGGATACGACGGTGACATTCAGGCAGTGCGGAGATCGCAGGAGAATATCCAGCGGCTCGGTTTGGAAAGCAAGGTCCGGCTGCGTTGTAAGGATTTGGCCGCGGTTACGCGGCCGACACATCGGGACCTTTCTGGAGGGTTGCTCGTGGTGAATCCGCCCTGGGGAGAGCGGATGGGAAGCCCCGATAGCTTGCCTCTACTCTACAACCGACTGGGACAATTAATGCGTGAGCAGTTTGAGGGGTGGCAAGGCGTCGTGCTCACCTCTAAATTGGAGCTCGGTAAGGCTATCGGTCTCAGAGCTAACAAAAAGCATCGGTTCCACAACGGTAGATTGGAGCTACATTGCTTGCAGTTCGATTTAAACGCCGATAACGAGTTCCGTTTGTTCGAGCAGCACTCGGTTCGCCGAGCGGATGAGCCAGCGGGTGCCCATCCACCCAAGCTGACAGAGGGTGCGGAGATGGTAATGAACCGCCTCCGTAAAAATTATCGGCGACTCAAACCATGGATTGTCCGGGAAAACATCAGTAACTTCCGTCTGTACGACGCGGACATACCGGAATATGCTGCTGCAATCGATGTGTATGAAGGACATCTTCATGTGGCAGAGTATGCCGCACCCAAATCAGTCCCTACTGAGGCAGTGCGCCGGCGTCTAAATGACGTTGTGCTTGGTGTGCAGCACTATGCTGATATGTCCTCGGCCGGTTCCATCGCGGTCAAGAGAAGGCAAAGGCAGAAGGGGAGAGATCAGTATCACAGGCTGAGCAATACCGGCGATCGGCTTGTTGTGCGTGAAGGTAATATCAAGACATTCGTTAATCTCCACGATTATCTCGATACGGGTCTATTTCTGGACCACCGGCCATTGCGGAGCTGGATCGCCCGCGAAGCAAAAGGACGCCACTTCTTAAATCTGTTCAGTTATACCGGGGTGGCGACACTCCACGCGGCAGCGGGCGGCGCGATCACGAGCACGAGCGTGGATGCCTCTGCAACGTATCTAAATTGGTTCAAGGACAATTTGGCGCTTAACGGCTTTTCTGAGCGACAGCATCGTGGTGTCAGATCGGACGTTAGGACTTGGCTCGCGACGGATACTCGCCACTACGATCTCATCATGTTAGACCCGCCCTCATTCTCAAATTCAAAAGGTGAAAACGACTTTGACGTTCAGAAGGATCACGACACCTTGCTTGACCTCGCAATGGCTCGGTTGAGCAGCGATGGCGCGCTGTATTTCTCCACCAACCGTCGTCGTTTTGAGCTGTCGGAGAGCGTCATGGCGCGTTGGCACGTGGATAATGTGACGACCCTGTCTATTCCCGAGGATTTTTCGCGTAATCCACGAATTCACTGCTGCTGGCGGCTGCAGCACCCTCAATACAGCTTGGAGAATGCTTAACTGCTGGTCTTCGGTGATATACTCCGCGCTTTTTTTAGCGCCGCCAAAGAGGTTACATCAGGGAACTCCGGTCATGGCACAGACCCTCTACGACAAATTGTGGAATGCACACCTCGTCGAGCAGCGTGATGACGGTACAGCACTTATTTACATTGACCGTCATTTATTGCATGAGGTGACGTCTCCGCAGGCTTTCGAAGGGCTCAAACTGGCGGGCCGAAGCCTATGGCGTCGAAGCGCCAATCTAGCGGTGCCGGACCACAACGTTTCCACCCTCAAGGCAGAGCGCGCGGGTGGATTGGGGGCGCTACCCGACGAGGTGTCTCGGCTGCAGTTGCAGACTTTGGACGACAATTGCCTTGCCTTTGATGTGGCCGAAATTCCCCTGAATGACGTGCGGCAAGGGATCGTGCATGTGATGGGCCCTGAGCAAGGTGCAGTATTGCCTGGCATGACGGTGGTCTGCGGTGACTCCCACACGTCGACGCATGGAGCGGCTGGTGCTTTGGCGCAAGGTATTGGGACATCGGAAGTTGAGCATGTGATGGCTACTCAATGTCTGATTCAGCGGAAAATGAAAAACTTCCGGATCGAAGTAACAGGCACTCTGCAGCCCGGTGTCGCGGCGAAAGACGTCGCTTTAGCGATCATCGGTGAGATTGGCACTGCCGGTGGTACGGGCTTCGCAATTGAGTTCTGTGGCGCCGCTATCCGCGGATTAACCATGGAAGGGCGAATGACGCTTTGCAACATGGCGATCGAGGCGGGGGCTCGCTGTGGATTAGTCGCGGTCGACGACGTGACGCTCGACTACTTCCGGGACAAGCCCTTTGCGCCTAGTGGCGACGACTGGGCGCGCGCCGAGGGCTGGTGGCGGACACTGCACTCGGATGAGGGCGCCTCATTTGAGAGAACGCTCCGCATCGACGGCGAGGGCATTGACCCTCATGTCACGTGGGGCACATCACCCGAAATGGTAACGTCCGTAAATGGCTGCGTGCCGACGCTTGCAGACATGCCCGATGAGACCAGTCGTTTGGGATTGACTCGGGCACTCGAGTACATGGGTCTCGAGGAAGGCACGCCGGTGTCCGATATTCGGCCGGATGCCATTTTCATTGGTTCTTGCACGAATTCGCGGATTGAAGACCTGCGATCAGCTGCCGAGGTCCTTAGAGGACGGCGTATCGCCTCAAACATCAGAAAAGCACTGGTGGTGCCTGGCTCTGGTCTGGTTAAAGCACAGGCGGAAGCTGAGGGGCTGGATCGTATCTTCTTGGATGCTGGAATGGAGTGGCGAGAGCCGGGATGTTCCATGTGCTTGGCAATGAATGCAGATCGTTTAATGCCGGGTGAGCGCTGTGCAAGCACCTCTAATCGGAATTTTGAGGGTCGACAAGGAAATGGAGGTAGAACCCATCTTGTCAGTCCTGCCATGGCCGCAGCTGCGGCGGTAGCGGGTCATTTTGTAGCTGTCGATTCCCTTGATTCGGAAGGAGCCACAGCATGAAGCCTTTCACGCAGCACGACGGGTTAGTGGCTCCGATGGACCGGGCGAACGTCGATACCGACCTAATGGTGCCAAAACAATTCTTGAAATCAATTCGTCGATCCGGTTTTGGGCCGAATCTCTTTGATGAGCTCCGCTATCTCGATGAGGGTGAGCCCGATTCGGATAACAGTTTGAGGCCCTTGAATCCTGGCTTTCCCTTGAACTGTGCTCGGTATCAGGGCGCATCGATTTTGGTGGCCAGGGAAAACTTCGGTTGTGGCTCAAGCAGAGAGCACGCTGCTTGGGCGATGGAGGACTTTGGCTTCAGAGCGGTCATTGCGCCAAGCTTTGCCGATATTTTCCGCTCCAACGCCCTAAAAAACGGTATTTTGCCGATCGCTTTGTCCTCATCGCAGGTCGAACAGTTATTCACTGAAATGTACGCTGAGGAGGGCTATCGACTGATTATCGATTTAGAGGCATGCGCACTGGTGCTGCCGAGTGGCGATCAATGGCCATTTGAGGTAGATCCGTTTCGTCGCGAGTGCTTATTGAAGGGACTTGATGATATCGGTATCACCCTGGAGCGGGCCGAAGCGATCCGATCTTTTGAGCGGGGGCATCGCAAGCGCTTCCCGTGGTTATTTAAGGACATCGCATTGTGAACCGGACGATACTGCTGCTACCGGGTGATGGTATCGGTCCAGAGGTCGTCCGTGAGGCGCACCGCGTCCTCAATTGGGCAGACGCGAAATACGAACTCAACCTGTACTTCGCCGAAGCCAACTTGGGCGGAGTCGCGATAGATCGAGATGGTGCTGCCTACCCCGAGGCGACTAGGGAGCTGGCGTCCGAGGCAGACGGGATTTTACTTGGTGCCGTGGGGGGGCCAAAGTGGGATGGGTTGCCAGCAGCAGACCGGCCGGAACGTGGACTGCTTGCCATTCGCTCTGATCTGGACCTGTTCTGCAATTTGCGTCCAGCTATGTTGTTTTCAGATCTGGCTACTGCATCAAGCCTGCGTTCCGAGCTGGTCTCGGGCCTAGATGTATTGATTGTCAGAGAGCTCGCCGGAGGTATTTATTTTGGGGAGCCTCGAGGGATTTCGGTGCGCGCCGATGGTGTAAGGGAAGGGATAAATACCGATCGGTATAGTGAAGGTGAAATCCGCCGTATTGGTCGCATGGCTTTTGAGGCTGCCCGCAAGAGAGGAGGCCGGCTGTGCTCTGTCGACAAGGCTAACATCCTGGAAGTGACGATGCTGTGGAGAGAGGTCATGGAGTCATTATCGGTCGAGTTCAGTGATGTAAACCTCTCTCATATGTATGTCGACAATGCCGCCATGCAACTGGTGCGCGAACCTAAGCAATTCGATGTCATTGTGACGAGCAACTTGTTTGGCGATATCTTATCTGACATTGCGGCAATGCTGACGGGCTCTATTGGGATGTTGCCGTCGGCCTCACTTAATGCCGATTCGTGTGGTCTTTATGAGCCAGTGCACGGGTCGGCACCGGATATTGCCGGTGTAGACAAGGCTAACCCCCTGGCGACGATTTTGTCTGCGGCGATGTTGCTGCGTTTTTCGCTCGGCGCGGCGAACGCCGCCGATGACATCGAGCGCGCGGTCTCTACTGTGCTCGCTTGGGGAATGAGAACAGGAGATATCGCCTCGGGGATGCCGGGAGAGCGTGTTCTCGGCACCGCGGCCATGGGTGATGCTGTTATGGCGGCGTTGCAGGAGTAAGCGATGAGGAAACGCTTATGGAAGCAGTGAATGTGGCAGTGGTTGGTGTGACTGGAGCCGTCGGCGAGGTCATGCTCGAGATTCTCGAGTCTCGCAACTTTCCTGTCGATACGCTCTTTCCTCTCGCTTCAGCTCGATCCGCTGGAAAGACAGTGCATTTCAGGGGTCAGCGGCATACGGTTCAGGATCTAAGTGAATTTGATTTTTCAAAAACGCCCATTGCCCTATTCTCGGCGGGCGGCGATATTAGTGCGGAATTTGCGCCAATCGCGGCGGCGGCAGGCTGTGTGGTCATCGACAATACATCGCAGTTTAGGCGGGACGAGGACGTACCATTGGTCGTTCCTGAGGTCAATCCTGACGCGATTGCCAATTATCGTAATCGGGGCATTATTTCGAACCCGAACTGTTCCACCATCGGGATGCTGGTTGCGCTGAAACCCATCTATGACGCAGTAGGTATTGAGCACATCAATGTTGCCACGTACCAAGCGGTCAGTGGTACTGGCAAGGCTGCTATTGAGGAGCTTGCTGGGCAAACAGCACGGCTCCTGAACGGGAAGCCGGCCGAGCCCCATGTGTATCCAAAGCAAATCGCATTCAACGCATTGCCCCATATCGATTCGTTTCAAGAAAATGGGTACACCCGCGAAGAGATGAAAATGATCGGGGAGACCCAAAAGATACTCAACGATGATGCGGTTTTGGTTAATCCAACCTGCGTCCGCGTTCCGGTTTTCTACGGTCATGCAGAGGCCCTGCATATTGAGATGGGTCAGTCGATGAGCGCGGAAGCTGCAAGAGCATTGTTGGAGGCGGCTCCGGGCGTGGAGGTCATTGATCGCCATGAGGACGGAGGGTACCCCACACCTGTCACGGACTCTGCGGGAGAGGATCCGGTGTTTGTCGGGCGGATCCGTTCAGATATTTCACACCCACGAGGCTTGAATCTGTGGGTCGTCGCTGACAACGTACGAAAGGGAGCGGCGCTGAACAGTGTGCAGATAGCAGAACTACTTCTGTCAGAGAATCTCTAGCGTAAATCTTAATGCTCCGTCCTGTGGTGGTGTGCGCCAAGGGCCGGTGAGAGAGATTACGTGACAGCCAGGCCAAGGGAAGGTTAAGCAATCTAGTTCATGAAAAAGCTCATCTATTTTGCGACCCGTCTCACTTTCACCGCAGCCGCTGCTGGCCAATGTTGGGCGCTGGAGTTCGGTGAGCTCGCAATTCACTCCTATCTCAACGAGCCGTTAAGCGCGGAGATCGCGGTACTAGAGGCAGATGGATTACGTGATGGCGATATGCAGGTGGGTATAGCCCCTATGGCCGAGTTCGTGCGCTTTGAAATGAATCGCGATGTGTTTCTCAGTGAAATCAACTTTGTTGTTAAATGGGATGATGCTGGAAAACGCATTGTTCTATCGACGGAGACGCCGTTAAGAAAGCCCTATCTTGACTTCGTTATGGAGGCGCTTTGGCCAGATGGGCGTCTCTTGAGAGAATACACACTGTCGGTAGGTTTACGTTCACGTGCGGCGAAAGACCTGCCCTTAAGGTCTGAGTCCGAAATCACCAAGCCTGAGGTTTTCGCTGACGCAGAGTCGGTGTACCGGGAAGTAGACCGCGACTATGACCCTAGTCCGTTGGACCGACCTGTCGCGGGAGCGAACTACGTCACTACCAGCTCTGACACTCTCTGGAGGATCGCGTCGACTTTGGTGCAGCAGGGCGTATCAGTCCAACAGATAATGCTGGCAATCGTTGCCGCCAACCCAAGCGCTTTTATGAACGGTAACGTAAATGGCCTTAAATCGGGTTGCAATTTGCAGCTACCAGCGGGCGAGGAGCGAGATGTTGATGCAGTAAGTGCCCGAGCTGAGATCAAACTGCAAAACGAGGCGTGGGCAAAGGTTGGAACGTGGGCCGGAAGTTGCTCCAGATCGGTGGCTGATGTTGATCTGGATGTTCGAATCGTACCGAGTGACGTGGAGTTGAAGCGCGAGCCTGCCTCAGAGAAATCATTTACTGACTTGACCCTGCAAAATGTCGGAGACGATCAAATTTTAGATATCCGCAGCGAATCTTTGGCAGTTGTTGAGCCGCTCCAGATCAACGAGTTAGGCGGCCCCGTTGACCACCTGAATGCCATTGTGGATGAGTTGCAATTTCAGCTGGCCAAGCGGGATACGGAAATTGCTGAACTTCGCGCCGAACTAGCATCCCGGCCAGTAAGCAGAGCGCTCCCGGCGCCTCCTGGAATTGTTGAATCCACAGCACAGAGGTCTCAGTCACTGCCTGTGTCTCAGGTACCGGATTGGGCCGTTATGGCTGGCATTGGAACGCTATTGACCGGGCTTTTCGCCTTGACGCGGGTAAAGAGGCGACAAAGGAGGCAGTTGCTGAGCTTAGATGAGAATGTGGGGGTCCTGCAGGGCACGGAGACCAGCAGCGTCAGCATCACAGGCCTTACACCGGCGCCATTAGAAGACATCTCCAGGGAAGGCATCGGTGAGACTGATGTAGCTGATGCCTCGATTTATGGGGCCGAGACAGACCCTATAGACAGCAAGCTCGATTTGGCGCGCGCTTATATGGACATGGGAGACGAGGACGGCGCGAGGCCAGTACTGCTCGAGGCGATAAATCATGGTGACCCCGGGCAACAGGCAGAGGCCAGAGAGCTGTTACTTCGGATTAAGGGGTCGTAAATCTTTGCGCCTATCTACTCAACCAATTGCTGCAGGCACTCGTGTTGCTGCGCGCATAGAATACCATGGTGGCCACTATCACGGCTGGCAAGCGCAACCGAATCACTCTGTCCCCACCATTCAAGAATCCCTGGAACAGGCATTGGCGCTCGTCGCCGGCGTTCCTGTCATCACTACCTGCGCAGGCCGCACCGACACCGGTGTCCACGGCTTTTCGCAGATCGTTCATTTCGATGATCCCGTGGGTCGCAGCATCAAGGCGTGGGTCATGGGCGTTAATCGGCATCTCCCCGAGACAATTCGGGTGCATTGGGCATTACCGACAAGTTCAGTATTTCATGCTCGCTTCAGTGCAATTGCCAGGCATTACCGTTACATTTTGTGCAACACACCGATCGAACCGGCAGCTCTGCATGGGCTTGTGACGTGGTACCGGCATTCCCTCGATCTGGCTGTAATGAATGATGCTGCCCGACGACTTGTGGGTGAGCACGATTTCAGTGCATTCCGGGCAGCGTCCTGCCAGGCAAACAGTCCGCATCGGTTCGTCAGCGACTGCCATGTGCATCGGCGTGGCGACCTCGTTATTGTGGATATCACTGCTAACGGGTTTCTGCATCATATGGTGCGTAATATTGTGGGCTCACTCCTCGTCGTAGGGACCGCGACCCGATCAGTTGCATGGTTCGACCAAATCCTTGCCTCGCGGGATCGAACCTTGGCGGCAGAGACAGCTCCCCCTGACGGTCTTTATCTTGCTCGGGTTGACTACCCCAAGAGTTTCGGTTTGCCGCAGACGCCTGAGGGGCCGGCGGTGGTTAGTGGACGTCTGTAAGCGACGCGAAGCTGTTAAACTGGCGGTTTCGGTTCAAGGCCGTGCAATGCAGATCAAGATTTGCGGAGTTACTCGTCATGACGATGCGGCGGTTGCGCTGTCTGAGGGGGCTAATGCCATAGGTTGTGTGTTCTATCCCGGCAGTCCCAGATCGGTCACGGTTAAGCAGGCGCGGGAGATCTCTTTTGCTGTGACCGGACTGGGCCTCATGGTCGGATTGTTCGTCAATGCGAGTGAGCAGCAAATTGAAGAAGTGCTGACATCTGTGCCTCTTCACATGCTGCAGTTTCACGGGACTGAATCGCCCGCGTTTTGCGAGCAATTCGGCCGACCCTACATCAAAGCGATTGCCATGAGCGAGGGTGTTGATTTGCTGAAAGAGAACGATAGATTCCATTCGGCCTCGGCCTTGCTATTGGATAGCGCGCATGAAGGGCAATTTGGTGGCTCGGGAACTACTTTCGACTGGAGCAGAGTACTGCCGGAGGTGCGCGACCGGATCGTCTTGGCGGGTGGATTGAGCGCGGAGAACGTGGCAGCCGCGGTGGCACAGGTCAAGCCGGTAGCAGTTGATGTCAGCAGTGGCGTCGAACGCATGAAGGGCATTAAGGATCGCGCTAAGATCAGGGCCTTTATAAATGCAGCGAGGGCGGCGGTTTAGGCCGCCCGCTAGTTAATTGGACGTGGGTCAAAAGGCCCAGCACATAGCGATGGTGTTTCATGACAAGTGAAGTAACTCCGACATTATTTTCAACGGTGCCGGACGCGAGTGGGCGCTTCGGACGATTTGGTGGGAAGTTTGTTGCGGAGACCCTCATGTCAGCCCTTTCCGATCTCGAAAAGCTCTATATGGATCTGCGGGACGATCCGGCCTTCCAGAAAGAATTTGATCTAGATCTGGCTCATTATGTTGGTCGCCCTTCGCCTCTCTACGAAGCAGCGCGTCTATCTGATGCGATCGGTGGCGGTCGCATTTTCCTCAAGCGCGAGGATTTGAATCACACAGGTGCCCATAAAGTGAATAACACCATCGGTCAGGCGCTGCTGGCCAAGCGTATGGGCAAAAAGCGCGTCATTGCAGAAACGGGTGCGGGCCAGCATGGCGTGGCGAGTGCCACGGTTGCTGCCCGGCTGGGTCTTGAGTGTTGCGTCTTCATGGGCGAAGAGGATATTCGCCGTCAGGCATTGAACGTTTATCGGATGAAGCTGCTTGGCGCAAAAGTAGTGTCAGTCACGTCAGGTTCTAGAACGCTCAAGGATGCCATGAACGAGGCCATGCGCGACTGGGTAACGAATATTGATGATACCTTTTACATTATCGGCACCGTGGCAGGCCCCCATCCCTATCCGATGTTGGTGAGGGATTTTCAGAGTGTAATCGGCCGCGAGGCGCGGGCGCAGTGCCTTGTGCAGAATGGCAAGCTGCCTGATGCCTTAGTAGCTTGCGTGGGGGGTGGCTCCAACGCGATTGGCCTGTTCCATCCCTTCCTTGGAGATGCCGATGTAGCGATGTACGGCGTTGAAGCAGGCGGGAAGGGCTTAGAGACCGGCGCGCACGCTGCGCCACTATCTGCGGGTACGCCGGGCGTGCTGCATGGTAACAGGACGTATCTCATGCAGGATGAAGACGGACAAATTCTGGAGACGCACTCTGTTTCCGCAGGGCTTGACTATCCTGGCGTTGGGCCAGAGCACTCTTGGCTCAAAGATATTGGCCGGGTCCAGTACGTTGCAGCAAACGATGACGAGGCGCTGAGTGCGTTTCATCGACTAACTAAGGTCGAAGGCATTATGCCCGCGCTGGAAACGGCCCATGCGCTGGCGCATGCTGAAAAGCTAGCAGCAGGGATGACGCCCGAACAGCATATTGTGGTGAACCTATCGGGGCGGGGTGACAAAGATATTCTGACGGTAGCGTCAATTGACGGGATCGAGGTGTGAAACGGGAATGAGTCGAATCGCTGGAGTCTTTGACGAATTACAGCGAAGCGGCCGCAAAGCTTTGATTCCCTATATCGTCGCTGGCGACCCTGATCCAGCGGGAACTGTTCCACTGCTTCATAAGTTGGTCGCATCGGGTGCCGACGTGATCGAGGTAGGTGTACCATTTTCAGATCCGATGGCAGAAGGGCCCGTGATTCAAAAGGGTCATGAGCGGGCCCTCGCTAATGGCATGACGCTTAAAAAAGTACTGAGCACTGTTGCAGAATTCCGTCAGCAAGATGCCAAAACACCCATCGTAATGATGGGTTACACGAATCCCATTGAGCGCTTTGGTTACGATGCTTTTGCAGACGCCTGCGTTGGAGCTGGTGTGGACGGGCTTATTACTGTCGACCTGCCGCCTGAGGAGGTGGATGCTATTGATACAGCGTTGCAGGCGGTGGGGTTGGACAATATCTTCCTTATCTCTCCGACCACTCCTGAGTCCCGAATAAAGACGATTGTCGGGAGGGCGCGCGGCTTCGTCTACTGCGTAGCGGTTAAAGGGGTCACCGGATCAGGACAGCTTGATACTACCGAAGTCGCTGAGAGTGTGGCGTTGATTCGCGATAAGACGACACTCCCGATCGCAGTGGGGTTTGGCATTAAAGATGCTGAAAGCGCCTGCGCAGTGGCCGCCGCTGCCGACGCAGTAGTGGTAGGCAGCGCATTAATCGACAAAATGAACCAGGAAGCGGCACTCGGCAACACGTCGCAGATCCAACTCCATAGCGCCGCAGTAAAACTTCTCCGAAGCATACGCGCGGGTGTGGACTCTTCACCTTCCTAGGAAAAGCAGTCGCTCGTATACTCGTGTCGTTTTTTCTGTGGAGAAGCCCATGAGCTGGATTGACAAAATCCTGCCTTCAGGCGTGAACAAGGACGAGAGTGCAAACCGCACTAGTGTTCCCGAAGGTCTCTGGAAAAAGTGCGTCAAATGCAATGCCATCCTTTACAAGCCAGATCTCGAGCGTAATGCTGAGGTGTGCCCCAAGTGCGACCATCATATGCGCATCGGAGCGAGACGGCGGCTTGAGCTGTGCCTGGATCGCGGCGCCGCTGAGCTTTTCGCAGAGCTCGAACCGATTGATCATCTGAAATTCAAGGACAAGCGAAAATATCGCGATCGGCTCTCCGCCGCGCAACGTAGTACGGGCGAAAAAGACGCTTTGGTTGCTATGAAGGGCTCAATTATGGGCGTGCCCGCTGTCTCCTTAGCGTTCGAATTCGATTTTCATGGCGGGTCCATGGGCTATGCAGTGGGTGAGAAGTTCACTCGCGCAGCTACAGTGGCGTTAGATGAAAATCTTCCCTTGATTTGCTTCTCTGCCTCTGGAGGCGCAAGGATGCAGGAGGCGTTGATTTCGTTGATGCAGATGGCCAAGACCTCAGCAGTGATTGAACGCCTGAAGAGGCAGGGCACTCCCTATATTTCTGTTCTGACGGACCCTATCTACGGTGGTGTTTCTGCCTCACTCGCGCTGTTGGGCGATATCAATATCGCGGAGCCCGATGCTCGCGCGGGCTTTGCAGGACCTAATATAATTGAGCAAACCATTCGCCAGAAATTACCCAAAGGCTTCCAGCGTAGTGAGTTCCTGCTTGAACATGGCGCTATCGATATGATCGTCCATCGAAACGAGATGCGCGAAACTTTGTCGCGTGTGCTTGCGAAACTGACCGGAATGCCACAATCTGCGCAGTCTGCGCCCGCGCTGGAGGGCGAAATCATTGAGGCGCGGCGAGGTAGCGCCTGATAATACCATGACGGCTCTGATACTGAGCGATTGGCTGGACCTACTGCAGTTACAGCATCCAGTCGAGATCGATCTGGGCCTCGAGCGCGTTGCTCGGGTCGCAGAGCGCTTAGAGTTGCTCGATTCATACCCTACAACGCTCACAGTCGCGGGCACGAACGGCAAAGGCAGTGTTGTCGAGGTTCTCTCGGCCCTGCTCACAGGGGCAGGGCTCTCCGTTGGGGCATATACCTCTCCCCATCTGCTTCGATTTAACGAAAGAATTCGCATTAATGGCCGATTAGCCAATGATCACGAGATTGTCGCAGCTTTTGAGGAGATTGATCGCGCTCGCGGCGAAATCAGCCTGACATATTTTGAAGTGGCGACCATTGCCGCTCTGTGGATTTTCCGAGAGCACGGTGTCGATGTGCAGGTGCTCGAGGTCGGTCTCGGTGGCAGGCTCGATGCGGTGAATATTGTCGATGCGGATGTTGCTGTGGTCACAAGTATTGGCCTCGATCATACCGAGTGGCTGGGTAATGACCGCGCGCAGGTTGCGGTTGAAAAGGCGGGCATTGCGCGCTTCGGGTGCCCTTGTGTCGTTGCAGAGTGGGACCCGCCCGCAAGTCTAAAAGTATGTCTTGATGAAATCGGCGCAAAACCTTTCTGGGTGGGGAGCGATTGGGCTGTGAGCGACTCACATGTGTCGCTTTCCTCAGGACAGAATCTTCTGCTGCCATCTTTTTCAGGCCTATTGCCGCAGAACATCGGTGCAGCCGTTGAAGCAATTCATCAATCAGGCCTGATTGAAGTTGATCAAGCTGTGACCGGCTCTGTTAGGACTTTGAGTATGACAGGCCGTCTCAGTAGGCAACGGCGCGGGGAGCTCGAAGTAGTGATGGACGTCGCACACAACGTCGAGGCGGTGGCAGTCCTAATTGATTATCTCCAAACGCATCCAATTGCCGGCACGACAACCGCCATGTTCGGCGTCATGGGCGACAAACCTATTCATGATATTATTACGGCTTGCCTTGGCGTCTTTGACGAGTGGAACTTGATCGACCTCAGTCACGTTGACAGAGCTATGACAATTGATAAGTTGGCAGGCGCACTCCGCGGTGAATCAGTTGCCAGGCAGGGCCGTTTCGAAGCGCTATGGCCTGCTGTGCGAGCCGGGTCTAGTGACGGAGACAGGGTCGTTATTTTTGGGTCGTTTTTCTCTGTTGGAGAGGCGCTAGCATTTTTCAATGCAGAGGACGCCGCGGTGGGTGGTGGCTATTGAATCCCTTAATTAAGCAACGTTTAGTCGGCACCATAGTTCTAGTAGCGCTAGGAATCGTGTTTTGGCCACTGATTTTTGATGCCCCGGAAGTTCCTGACCCAATTGTTCTCCAGCCTACGTCCGATAAGCCTGTTGTCGATCGTACCCCTATTTCGACGCCCCAAAGCTTCGAGGCAGTTGTTAAAAAAAACCTTCCAGACCTACCGACGATTGAATCTGAGGCGCAGGTGGTTTCTGACGAAAATACTCGTACCGAAGTTGACGCTGCCCGTTTAGAGGCACTTCGCGCGGCGGACGAGGTTGTTCAAAATCCAGAATTCACTGAGCCAGGCTTTAGTGATGACCTGGTTGATTCAGCTGGGTTGCCGGTTTTCTGGATACTGCAGGTGGCCGCAGTAAGCTCGAGCGACTCGGCGGATAAATTGGTGGCACGCCTCGAGAAAAAAGGCTATCGCGCGTTTTCTACAGACGTCCCCTCAGACAATGGTCTGTATAGAGTCCAGATCGGGCCAAATGTTGATCGGGCTCGGCTGATGCAGATCAAACCCGATATCGACGAGATTCTCGCTGTTGACTCGCAAGTACAGAGGTTTGTGCATTAGTGGCTGATTTGCTGAATCAAGCAGCATCTATCGTTGGGCAATTCAATGTTCTTGACTGGTTCATTCTCCTAGTGTGGGTTGTCTCTTGTGTTTACGGCATCGCTCGAGGCTTCGCGCGCGAGGCCCTCTCAATTCTCGGATGGCTTGCCTCCTTTTTAGCAGCTAATGTGTTGGCTGATTCGGTCGCCGATTTAGGACGGAAGATCGTTGACGAGCCTACTACTCGCTACTTGCTGGCATGGTCACTCACATTTATCGCAGTGCTATTGATGGTTGGCATGGTTGCCGCTTTCTTATCTGATCAGATGCGGCAACCCGGCTTTAATCTGGGCAATCGACTTTTTGGCGGTGTTTTTGGTTTCATTCGCGGGATAATTATCATTGCGGCCCTGAGTGTTGTTCTTCGCGCAGTCCTGCCCGATGGCGAGGAGGATCTACTCGAGTCTGCCGTGTTAATGGATCCCGTGAACTGGGTTGCTGAGTGGATCGGCACCAACTTTGAGCGTGTGCTGGAATCTGAGCCCTCTGAGGCAGTGAGGGACACTATGGATTCTGGCGGAATGCTCTAGCTAGGAGAGACTGTATGTGCGGATTAGTTGGAATGGTTGCGGAACGCGATGTGGCTGCTGACATCTACGATGCGCTCACCATGCTGCAGCATCGAGGGCAGGATGCTGCCGGCATCATGACCTGCCAAGACGGTAAGTTGATGCAGCGAAAAGGGGAAGGCTTAGTGCGGGACGTCTTCCGAGCCAGTCATATGGCTCAGTTGCTGGGACGGTTCGGCATCGGTCACGTTAGGTATCCGACTCAAGGTAGCTCTGGGACTGCGTTGGCCCAGCCGTTCTACGTGAACTCGCCATACGGCATTGCTTTGGCTCACAACGGCAACTTGACGAACTCAGCGTTTCTCTCCGACGAATTATTCCAGTCTGATCTTAGGCACCTGAATACCGACTCCGACTCGGAGGTGCTGCTCAACGTGTTCGCCCATGAGTTGCATCGCCTAGGCAAGCTGAAGCCTTCCCCGCGGGATATTTTTGACGCGACGCGAGTGGTGCATAAACGCTGTGAGGGTGGTTATGCGGCGGTGGCGCTGATATCAGATTTTGGACTGGTGGCATTCCGTGACCCTAACGGGATTCGCCCCTTGGTTGTGGGGCAACGCGAGGGCCGAGTCGGTGAGACCGAATATATGGTGGCGTCCGAGAGCGTTGCACTCGATGTGCTCGGCTTTGAGTTACTGGGCGACGTGCTGCCCGGTGAAGCCATATGCGTCACATATGCTGGCAAGTTGCACAGAGAGCAGTGTGCTGACGAGCCTAAGCTGACACCGTGTATCTTTGAGCACGTTTATTTCGCTCGTCCGGATTCGCTCATGGACAGCATCTCAGTCTATAAGACTCGAATGCGTCAGGGAGCCACACTGGCGAGAAAGGTCATAAGAGAACGGCCGGACCACGATATTGATGTGGTGATCCCCATACCAGACACCAGTCGAGTCGCGGGGCAGTCGCTCGCTTATGAGCTTGGCGTGAAGTTCCGCGAGGGATTCATGAAGAACCGATATATCGGTCGCACCTTCATCATGCCTGGGCAGAGCGAAAGGAAGAAGTCTGTGCGCCAAAAGCTGAATCCCGTGCCGTTGGAGTTTCGAGGTAAAACGGTTCTTCTGGTTGACGATTCCATAGTGCGAGGCACGACCTGCGGGCAGATCATCCAAATGGCCCGAGATGCGGGTGCGAAGCGGGTCTATTTCGCGTCCGCCGCGCCACCGGTGCGACACCCCAATGTATATGGTATCGATATGCCCGCCGCCAATGAACTGATCGCGCACGGCCGATCAGTGGAGGAGATCCGAGCTGAAATTGGCGCTGACTGGTTGGTCTATCAAGACCTTGACGACTTGATCGAGTGCTCGCGAGAGGGTAATCCGGAGGTTGATGGTTTTGAATCCTCTGTATTCGATGGTCGCTATCAAGCAGGTGATATCGATGATCACTATCTGAGGACCATTGAGGCGGCACGAGCAGACGGTGCCAAAGGGCGCGGTCCCTTTCTGGGCACTAGCGACGGTGCCGTGGTTGGATTACATAACGATAATTAGTGTGGTACGGCAACATAGCTACACTTAATTTGCTAAAAGAGGCCGGTCGCGCGGCGCAAGCCGTTTGGGCAGGTGTGAGGCTGACGAAGAAGCAGGAGCGCGATGGCGCCGTGTTCACCTTGTTCGACTTTGTCTGCCAGTCTGCAGAGGCCGCGGTGGCTGGGTTTTAGGGTGATGCCGGGGATAACGAGAACTCGCGTTGCAGAAACGGTGAGTCCACCTCTCGCCTAACAGGCGACTTAGGCAACCTCATCGATAATGGTCGCTGCTATGCGCTCGCCATCCTCAGCCAGCTTCTGGAACGCCACGACCTGATCAAAGTTCATGTAGCGATAGATCTCCTCAGCCATCGAATCGATCTTGCTCGCGTATTCCTGATACTCGCTCGGTGTTGGTAGTTTACCTAGTAGTGCCCCTACAGCAGCCAGTTCAGCGGAGGTTAGATAGACGCTCGCGCCCTCACCCAAGCGATTTGGGAAGTTGCGCGTTGAAGTGGAGAGCACCGTCGACTTTGGTGCGACGCGCGCTTGATTTCCCATGCAGAGAGAGCATCCAGGCATTTCGGTGCGTGCGCCTGCGCGGCCGAAAATGGCGTAGTAGCCTTCCTCCATGAGTTGATGTTCGTCCATTCTTGTTGGAGGGCAAATCCACATGCGCGTGCTTACTGGTGCGCCGTGTGCCTCGAGCAGCTCGCCCGCAGCGCGAAAATGTCCTATGTTTGTCATGCAGCTGCCAATGAACACTTCGTCGACTCGGTCACCTTGTACCTCGGACAGCAGGCGCGCGTCGTCCGGGTCATTCGGTGCACATACTATAGGCTGGTCAATTTCTGCTAAATCGATCTCGATTACCGCTGCGTATTCGGCGTCCTGATCGGCCTCTAGGAGGTTTGGATCGGCAAGCCAGGCCTCCATGTTTCGAGCTCTGCGCTCCAGTGTCCTCGCATCTCCATACCCCTCTGCGATCATTGACCTAAGTAGTACGATATTTGAACGGAGATATTCAGCGATCGTGTCTTCGCCAAGTTTAATGGTGCACCCAGCGGCAGAGCGTTCCGCCGAGGCGTCGGATAACTCGAACGCTTGCTCGACAGTCAGCGACTCTATCCCTTCGATCTCAAGAATCCGCCCTGAGAATATGTTTTTCTTACCCTTCTTCTCAACAGTCAGCAGGCCCTTCTGGATAGCATAGTACGGAATGGCATGCACGAGGTCGCGCAAAGTCACCCCCGGTTGCATGGCCCCTCTAAAACGCACAAGAACTGACTCCGGCATGTCTAGTGGCATCACGCCTGTCGCTGCGGCAAAGGCGACTAGACCCGAGCCTGCAGGGAAAGAGATACCCATGGGGAAGCGCGTGTGGGAGTCACCCCCAGTACCCACAGTATCAGGCAGCAACATGCGGTTCAGCCAGCTGTGGATAATGCCGTCACCCGGTCGCAGGGAGACGCCACCACGCGTCATAATAAAATCAGGCAGCGAGTGCTGTGTGTCGATATCTACGGGCTTTGGATAAGCCGCCGTATGGCAGAACGATTGCATGGTGAGATCCGCAGAGAAGCCAAGACAGGCTAAATCCTGGAGCTCGTCGCGTGTCATGGGGCCAGTGGTGTCCTGAGAGCCTACGGTGGTCATGCGCGGCTCGCAGTATGTGCCGGGCCGAATGCCGTCGACGCCGCAGGCGCGACCCACCATTTTTTGCGCTAGGGTATAGCCTTTTTCGGAAGTCTCCGGTTGCTCTGGCTTCCTAAAGAGCTCGCTCTCGCCTAATCCCAGCTCTTTGCGGGCCTTGGATGTGAGTCCGCGTCCGATAATTAAATTAATACGGCCGCCAGCGCGCACTTCGTCGAGCAGGACCTCTGATCTCAGCGAAAATTCGGACAGCACTTCACCGCTTTCCGAGAGAATCCTACCATCGTAAGGGCGAATCTCGATAATGTCGCCCATTTCCAGTTGATCCACAGGTGCCTCAAAGACCAACGCGCCTGCATCTTCCATAGTGTTGTAAAAGATCGGCGCCACCTTGCCGCCAATGCACACGCCGCCAGCGCGCTTGTTGGGTATGCCACGCGTATCCGCGCCAAAATACCAGAGCACAGAATTGGTAGCAGACTTCCGCGAGGAGCCCGTGCCCACCACATCGCCAACAAAGGCTACGGGAAGGCCCATACTTTTGATCGACTCAATTTGCTTCAATGGACCAGTAACGCCCGCTTCATCCGGTTCAATGCCGTCACGTGCCATTTTGAACATGGCTAGCGCATGCAGGGGAATATCAGGACGTGACCAGGCATCGGGAGCAGGGGAGAGGTCGTCGGTATTGGTTTCGCCGGTGACTTTAAATACGACCATCTTGATTGATTCCGGCACCTTGTCGCGACGCGTGAACCATTCACCCTCCGCCCAACTTTCTATGACGGCTTGGGCGTTAGTCGATCCCGCTTTGGCCAGTTCCGCAACATCATGGAATGCATCGAACATCAGCAACGTCTGTTTCAGCTCTGAAGCGGCCGCCTCGCCCAGCTCAGCATCGTTGAGCAGTTCGACAAGCGTGCTGATATTGTATCCGCCGTGCATGTCACCGAGCAGGCGCACTGCATAGGCCCTGTCAATGAGTGAGCATTGGCTCTCACCTTTAGCCAGCGCTGAGAGGAAACCTGCCTTTACGTAAGCTGCTTCGTCAACTCCGGGGGGCACTCTCTCGGTCAGCAACTCGACCAAAAACGTCTCTTCACCTGCCGGCGGATCGGCGAGAAGTTCAATGAGTGCAGCGACCTGCTCTGGCGCCAAAGGGGTGGGTGGAATATTCTTTTTGGCGCGTTCTGCGACGTGCTCACGGTATGCATCCAGCATGCATCGCCTCCTAATACGTCTTCAGGATTGAAAGCGCCGCAAGTATAGCTCGGTGTCGCCTCAGGCAGATACTGGGCCATCGAATATCCCTCATTCACTCAGCCGATAGAGGCTACGGAGATCGCATTGGTAAACTGTTACAATGCGGAGTATCCGGAGGTTCCGTGTCTCGACTAATCCCTATCAAAACGCCTTGTATTGGTGTCTGTTCCACGGGCATCGGTGACGTGGTCTGCCGCGGATGCAAGCGATTCTCTCACGAGGTCATCGATTGGAACGGCTACTCGGTGCCGCAAAAACAGGCTATTGACGCCAGATTGGACGGTTTCCTAGCCATGTGTGTCCGCAATAAGTTGCGGATTGTTGATCAAAAGCTGCTGGACTGGCAGCTGTCAGTGCAGAAAATAAGACACTACAAACACCATAACCCTTATTCACATCTTTTCGCACTCCTCAAGGCAGGGGCAAATCAGATTTCTGAGCCTGGGCATTATGGATTTGAAATTCTGCCAGCTAGCCGCGGATCATCGCTGGCCCAGCTGAGAGATCAGATCGACGAAGAGTTCTGGATATTGTCTTCTGCTCATTATGATCGCTACATCTCCACGCGCGATTTGTTTACCGGACACGTTGAGGAGGCGAGTGGATGAATGCTCCGTGGGTAATGCACCGTGAAACTCGCGGCCTTTTGGGCGATATTGAGGCTTTCTTGCCCTGCACCACGCCCAATGCGTGGGTGACTATGGCCGCAAATCCCCGGCAACTCGCCACGCTGCTGATTGACCATGCGAACTGCGAGAAGAAAGCGGCTGCGAATGCGCTGTCGCTAATGCACCGTCATACCGATAACACGTTACTCCTCAACAAAATGTCTCGGTTAGCACGCGAGGAGTTGAGGCACTTTGAGCAAGTGTTAAAGGTGATGCAGGAGAGGGGAGTCGCATACGAACCACTTAGCGCCTCACGTTATGCGCAGGGCCTTCACGTTGAGGTGAGGCGTGAAGAACCCGGTAGGCTAGTGGATACCCTGATCGTAGGTGCGTTGATTGAAGCCCGCTCTTGCGAACGATTTGCGCGAGTTGCTCCGCTTCTTGACGCGACGCTGGGCGAGTTCTATCACTCATTGCTGAAAAGCGAAGGCAGGCACTTCAAAGACTACCTTCGCTTGGCGACTATGGTGACTGAACCAGCTAACGTATCCGCGCGCGTTGAGCATTTCAAGGCACTTGAGCGCAGACTGATCGAGGATACTGACAGTGAGTTCCGCTTCCATAGCGGCGTGCCGATAAGTGGGCTTAGATAATATCGAAGCACTCGAGGCTCAATTCTTCGTCGCGCTCGCGAAGAAACCAGCCATGACAGGCTGTCCAGTCTCCTAATACAATGCGCTCGGCGTTTCCGATGGCATGCCGATTTGGACGATGCGTGTGTCCATGAATCATTCTTCGGACACCCATTTCGGTAAGTCGCTCACGCACTGCGTCCTGATTAACGTCCATAATGTCCTCAGCCTTGTTGCTCGCTGCATCAATACTCGTTGCACGAAGTTGCCGTGCGAGCGTTCTCCGTTCATCCAGCGGTTTGGCCATCATCTCTGCTTGCCAAGCTGCATCATGCACAAGGCGTCGGAATTGCTGATAATGCACATCGTCAGTGCACAACGTGTCTCCGTGGAGGAGAAGGGTGGGCTCGCCACCGACCTCAACCACGGTTTCATCATCTAGCAGGGTAGCGCCCGTATCTCGAGCAAACTGTTCGCCTAACATAAAGTCTCGGTTGCCTCGAGCGATCATCAACTCGCAGCCCCGCTCAGAGCAGCTTGCAAGCAGGGCACGCATTCTAATAACGAAATCGGTATCGTCATCGTCACCCACCCATGCCTCAAAGAAATCGCCTAAAATCACTAGGCTGTCCAAATTATCTTGGTTTTCGAGAAGCGTTTTGAATGCGGCCTCAATCTCGGGAGTCTCCTCGCTGAGATGTAGATCGCTGATGAACAGGCGATGCAATCGATTTGGGCCTCAGTCGGTGATAATTGCGACACTCTCAATTATGATGGGCTCGACCGGCACATCTTGGTGTCCTCCCTGGTTGCAAGTTTGAACTGCTCTGATCTTGTCGAGCACGGCTTCACCATCAGTCACTTTTCCAAATACAGCATAGCCCCAGCCCTGCATGTTCTCACCAGTGTGGTTCAGGAAGTCGTTGTCCTGCACGTTGATAAAGAACTGTGCAGTTGCTGAGTGGGGGTCTTGGGTGCGCGCCATCGCAATCGTGCCGCGCTGATTCTGAAGGCCGTTATTCGCTTCATTTTCAATAGGAGCCTGAGTGGGCTTTTGCTGCATGTCCGCCGTGAAGCCGCCGCCCTGAATCATGAAATTGTTAATGACGCGATGAAAAATAGTGTCGTCGTAGAACCCGCCAGCGACGTAGGACAAGAAGTTGTCCACTGTCTTGGGGGCGTTATCGGCGTCGAGTTCCAGCGTCATGGAGCCGACTGTTGTGGTCATAAGAACGTTAACAGCGGACATGGTTACCTCAGGGTCAAAATAGAGAGGCGGCATCGTACCTGAGTTGGTTTGCCGTTGCGATGCTGAATTTCGCGTTTTGGTCACTGTTGCACAGTATTCGAGCTGCCACCGGTACCCGCCGCTTGATATTATAGTTTGAAGTTTACCTACGATTCCGGGGCTGCTTGATGTCCGCAGAAATGCGCAGTAATTTTCTGCGAACACAAATCCAAGACGATCTCGATACAGACCGAGTGAGCGCTGTGGTTACTCGCTTTCCCCCGGAGCCAAATGGCTTTTTACATATAGGCCATGCCAAATCGATCACCGTCAACTTTGGCCTAGCGGAAGAGTTTGGGGGGCAATGTCATCTTCGCTTTGATGATACGAATCCTGAAAAGGAAAGTCAGGAATTCATAGATTCCATTCAGGAGGATGTCCGGTGGCTGGGTTACGAGTGGCACGGTGAGGTGCGCTATGCCTCAGCGTATTTTGAGCAGCTATACGAGTGGGCGTTGCATTTGATCGAGCAGGGATTAGCCTATGTGTGCGATCTGTCGCCAGATGAAGCTAGAGCCTACCGTGGGACACTGACAAAGCCCGGACAGGACAGCCCCTATCGCGCACGCAGCGTCGTTGAGAACCGCGACTTATTTGTGCGCATGAGGCTGGGCGAGTTCAATGACGGCGAGCGGGTTTTAAGGGCTAAAATTGATATGGCCTCGCCTAATATCAATCTTCGTGACCCTATCCTGTATCGGATCCGTCATGCGGATCATCACCAGACAGGCAGTGACTGGCCTATTTATCCCACCTACGACTTTGCACACGGGCAAGAGGATGTGATTGAGGGCATCACGCACTCTATCTGCACGCTTGAATTTGAGGACCATCGGCCACTTTACGATTGGTTTATTGAGAACCTGCCCGTGCCACATCGACCACGACAAATCGAGTTTGCCCGACTGAAGACGAGTTACACGGTGACCAGCAAACGGAAGTTAAAGCAGTTGATTGATGAAGCCATTGTCGAGGGCTGGGATGATCCGCGCATGCCCACCATTTCGGGTCTCAGGCGCCGCGGATATCCCGCTGCTGCCATTCGACATTTCTGCGAGGAAGTGGGGACTTCGCGCTCCGACAGTGTTGTAGACGTTGCGATGCTAGAGAGCGCTGTGCGTGATGAGCTCAACCGGCATGCGCCCCGGGCGATGTGTGTGATGCGGCCCCTGAGACTGACCCTGACGAATCTTGCTGAGCCGCTCAAACTGCAAGTGCCGAATCATCCAGTTGACCAGTCTTTTGGACATCGGGAGTTAGTTCTTGATGCTGAACTGTTCATCGATGAGGACGACTTTCGCGAGGAGGCGAACAAGCATTTTAAGCGGCTCGTGATTGGCAAGCGGGTTCGTTTACGAGGCGGCCTAGTGATCGAGGCTGAGTCTTGCGACAAGGATGCAGATGGCGCAGTTCAATGCGTCTATGCGAAATGCATCACCGCTGTGCCGGGAGATGATCCTGCGGATGGGGTGAAGCCGAAGGGCGTCATTCATTGGGTTTCGGCGGATCGCGCGATACCCGCCACGATCAGAGAATATGACAGGCTGTTTTCGGTGTCAGATCCCGGTAAAGCAGAGGACCTCAGCGCAGTGCTAAATCAAGATAGTCTGACCACCAACACGACTGCGATGGTCGAGCCCGGCTTAGTAACCGCTGAACCTGAGGATGTTTATCAGTTCGAGCGTCAAGGTTACTTTGTTGCAGACAGATATGAGCATCACTCCGAGCGTCCAGTCTTTAACATGACGATTGGCCTCAGGGACACGTGGTCTAATCCCAATGGCTGAATTGCGTATCTACAACACCATGTCTGGCGAGAAGGAGCTCTTCACGCCTCAGCGTGATGGCCGGGTCAGTATGTACGTTTGCGGACCTACGGTTTACAACTACGCTCACATCGGAAACGCGCGACCGGTAGTTGTATTTGACTGCCTTTACCGCGTGCTAAATGTGCGTTACTCGGAAGTTCGCTACGCACGTAACATCACTGATATCGATGACAAAATTATTCACGCTGCGAAGGAGAGGGGCGCAGACATAGAGACAGTGAGCAGGGAATTCACTGAGAAGTATCGCGAGGACATGGCGGCATTGTATGCACTAGCGCCGACCATAGAGCCTAAGGCCACTGACCATATCGAAGAAATGGTCTCGCTGACGCTGCGATTGGTCGAGACTGGCCACGCCTACGAATCGCATGGCCATGTTTTATTTGCGGTTGAATCTATGCAGAGCTACGGTGCGCTCAGCGGCAGGAAGCTGGAGGACATGCTGGCAGGTGCCCGGGTTGAGGTGGCCGATTACAAGCGCCACGCAGGTGATTTTGTGTTATGGAAGCCCTCTTCAGAGTCTGAGCCGGGGTGGGATAGTCCATGGGGCAAGGGAAGACCGGGGTGGCATCTTGAGTGCTCAGCGATGATTAGGGCTCACTTTGGTGAGTCTATCGACATTCACGGCGGTGGTCGTGATCTCATATTTCCTCACCATGAGAACGAAAGAGCGCAGTCCTGTTGCGCTTATGGGGGCGATTTTGTGCGCCATTGGATGCACAACGCCCACGTAGGCATGGACGGCGAGAAGATGTCCAAGTCGCTGGGTAATACTCGCACTGTCCGTGAGTTGTTGAGCCACTATCCGGGCGAGGTACTTCGTTGTGCACTGATATCTGCGCAATATCGGTCCCCTTTGAATTTCTCTGAAATCTTATTGGAGCAAGCACGAAGCACACTGGACAACTGGTACCGCGCGTTGCGTCGATATGGCAGCCAGGGGGATTTCTCAATTCCGATCGCTGAAACGGCGGTATACGGTGCGTTGATGGATGACCTCAATACGCCAGAGGCTTTTGCGGTGATGCATGCAGCAGCGGCGACGCTGAATAAGTCGGCCGACGATGCAGAGATAGAGCGTGCCAGGGCAGAGCTTCTTACAGGGGGAGAGCTTCTTGGGCTCCTGAACTCGAATCCTGACGAGTGGTTTCAGCAGGATGTGAAATCGGAAGGACTATTTGCAGACCAAATTGAGGTTCAGATTGAGGCTCGCGCCGCAGCCAAAGCGAGTAAAGATTACCAGCTCGCTGATGACATTCGTGCCGCGCTAGAGGCCGAGGGCGTCATGCTGGAAGACGGACCGGATGGCACGACATGGCGCCGCGGCGCTTGAAGCGTTCAGACGAGCGCCTTCTCTCCAGATTGCACGGTTTGCTGAATCAAGGTGTTGATGGTCATTGGTCCTACACCGCCGGGCACTGGCGTGATGGCGCGAGCGCGTTCCGTCAAGGGTCCCAATTCAATATCGCCGACTCCGCCTGGGTGGTAGCCCGCATCGACAACGACGGCGCCATCTCTGACCCAGTCCGCGCGAATGAATTCGGGGCGACCTACCGCACCCACAATGATGTCTGCTTGGCGTATCAGGCTTTCCAAGTTCCGCGTGCGCGAGTGGCAAATGGTTACCGTTGCGTTGGCCTCGAGCATCATCATGGCCATTGGTTTACCGAGAATGGGGCTGCGTCCAACGACTACAGCGTGAAGACCCTCAATACCAATCCCGTAATGGGCGAGGAGGCGCATGATGCCCTGCGGCGTTGCACAGCCGTAGGCAGGCTCGCCCATCGCCATACGTCCGAAGCCATGGCAGGTGACACCATCAACATCTTTCTCCAAAGCGATCATGTCAAAGCATGCTCGCTCATTAATTGGTGAGGGCACGGGATGCTGCAAGAGAATGCCGTGTACATCTGGATTTATGTTGAGTTGCTCGATTTCTTTCAACAGGCCATTGGTGCTCGTTGAGGCGGGTAGCTCGATGGCCAAAGACTCCATGCCCACGCGACGGCATGCGTTCCCTTTCATTCTGACGTAGGTAGCTGAGGCGGGGTCATCGCCCACGAGAATTGTCGCAAGAACAGGCGTCCGGCCTTCAGAACGGGCTTTTAGTGAGCTGACGCGCTTGGACAGCTCGGCCTCGGTAAGCTCTGCTGCGTGTTTTCCATCTAAGATTTGCGCCGCCATCCGATATTCCCAAAATCTCGACGGCAGGATTCTTTCAGAGTTCGTTGTAATAGGGAAGCCGTCTTCCTGTGCATTGCTCCACCACAACAATGCCGGTACACTGCGCGCCGCGCGGGGCGCATCTCCCGCCCTCGGGGTGTAGCGCAGTCTGGTAGCGCGCCTGCTTTGGGAGCAGGATGTCGGGGGTTCGAATCCCTCCACCCCGACCACCCTTCTTCCGCATCGCCACAGAAGGACGGGTGGGACCTCAAGTAGCCGTGCTGATCGCCTCGCACGCATTTTGATGGTGGCTGTAGCTCACCAGGTAGAGCACCGGATTGTGGCTCCGGAGGTAGCGGGTTCGAGACCCGTCAGCCACCCCACACAACTCTAAGCCAAATAACCGCGACGCTCGTTGCGTTCCCCTATCTAGTGAGTTTGTGTAACGCCCTCTCGGACGGAGTTATACCCTATGAGCCCAACTTACTTGAAGTCGGTTACTTTGCAAGCTGGATTTCGGGTTCCAAAAAATCTGAGGCCTGACATAGGCAAGATCAGATTTGCCAAATCTATGAGAATTCTTAATCAACTTGACACAATCGCGAAAGGCTGCATCTCTACCAGAGTAATGCTAGTCAAATATTGAGCTGTGGCAATATTATTAACCTTATCGTTGTTGCCGTGGGTGATTCTAGGCCGCGTAAGAAAGAGAATATACGTAGGTCCTTAATAGAGGCCAAAGTTCTCACAATGGCTATCGTGACGACTAACGGACCCCTCAGTCTGGGTGGCACATCGATAAACTATCTAGCAACGCTTGATCACCTGTTTAATTCAGCCGGTACGTGGGTTCATTATCGTCAACGCCGCTCCGCCCAACTCCGTACCGCACCGCGTTGCAAATGTAAGAGCACGTGGAGCAAAAATAGCTTTTACTCCATCGCTCAACTCTATTTGGCCGCTAACCATCACCATCACAACCGGGGGTAGGTTTTCTGCTGATCCGCAAAGTATTCAATTTGAGGGCGCCTTTTTTTTAAGGGGGGAGCGGTCTATTGTTAGAGAATGAAGGTCGGCGGCATACCACAAGAACGTGATGAACCAGCTGAGGCACTTAATGAGCGTCCACTGTTCAACCTAGTCTACGCAAGTAGGGTGACTGATGGTGTATCAAGCGCCGACATTGACGACATTGTCAGTGCTTCCCATCGTCATAATGCACTGTTGGGCATCACTGGGATCTTAGTCCTAGGTAGCGGTGTCTTCTTTCAGTGGATCGAGGGTCCAAAGGAAGATGTACTAAGCCTAGTGAAACTCATAGAGACGGACCGCCGACATCATTTAATGACAGTATTGAGTACCGATGAGGAGATCCGCGAGCGTATTTTTCCAAGCTGGGATATGGAGCTTGTTGATGCTAATCATATTCAGGAGGTTCTGCAGGACGCCCTGGAAACTGCTCGAGACGATAGAAGTGTCGCGGCTTTAGAACTCCTGCTCCAAAAAGTTTCGCAAAATACTACTACTGACCCCTACTCTATTGGCAGTCACCATGACTAATACAACGGCATTTTGCGGTCTTTTCTACATTAGGTGCTCTTTTGGCAGCAATGACCCATGTATCACTAGGAGGCTTGTACCTTCTCCGTTGGGGCGGTTAAAAAATTGCTGAGTCATCGGATTGAGTCATCTACATCTCAGCCTAGGCCTCCAGTAAGATTAAAGCTAGTGAATATGATGCAGACTATCAAAGTTTAAATGTCTGGTGCTGATTCCGCTGCTTAATAAAAAGATGCGCTTGGATTTCCCACGGCGCTGGCGAAGTGCTCCCGGGTAGGAGGGCGGCAGATCAAATCTATGTATTACCGGATATTTGGCGGTACGGGAACGAGGTATTGATCCGGCTGCTTAAGGTTTTCGGGGACAAGTCACTGCGCGCAATTTACCTTGCGAGGCATGTTGAGAAAATTCAAGGCACTAACCTCGAATTTTAGCCTTTGACCGCCGCCGCTACATCGTCGTAAAGTGACAGCGCGGCGCGAGGGAAAAAGACACAGATCGGAGTTCGCTCCCCCTACAATGTTGTCCCCACGTCGCAGCTTTAGCTCACCCAAAGTCACTCCCAAGCCTGCAAGTCAACCCTGGTACCACACGCCTCGACGTTGAATGATGCGCGCTAGTTGCGGCGTCTCTTTAGGCAGGTGCTAAAGTTGCGTGGTCTATTTGAGTTTATATGACTGCCTTGTCGTTATTGTTTGCTTGAGAGAGTTTTTGAATCATGTATCGAGTGATTACCTGCAACACTAATGGTATCCGTGCTGCCGCACGAAAAGGGTTTTTCGATTGGCTAGATAAGCAGGATGCCGATGTGGTGTGTATTCAGGAAATCAAAGCAAAAGAGGTGCAGCTCACCGACAGTGTTTTTCATCCAAAGGAATATCATTGCTTTTACAACGAAGCCGAACGACCAGGCTATGCGGGCACGGCGATTTTTTGTAAGCAGAAACCTCAGAAAGTGACCACACGGTTGGGTTGGGAGCTCCTCGATACAGAGGGCAGATACATTCAGGTCGATTTTCCCGGTCTAAGCGTCGTCTCGCTTTATGTTCCATCCGGTTCATCGTCCGATGTTGCGCAGGCACGAAAAGACGGATTTATGGGTCCGTTCTATGAGCATCTCAAATCACTGCGCCGAAAGCGGAGACAGTTCATCATTTGCGCCGATTGGAACACCTGTCACCAGAATATTGATCTAAAAAATTGGCGCAGTAATCAGAAAAACTCGGGATTCATGCCTCATGAGCGCGCGTGGTTGGACCGCATTTACGATGAGCTAGGTTGGGTCGATATTTTTCGTGAGATCACTGACGAGGCGGATCTATACACGTGGTGGTCAAACAGGGGGCAAGCCTGGGCGAATAACGTCGGGTGGCGGCTCGATTACATGCTGGTTACGCCGGGCTTGTCCGGTAGTGGCGAGAGGCAAGCTATCTTTCGGGACGAACGCTTTTCTGATCACGCGCCACTTACCATCGACTTTAATATTTCCGCTCCCGCATAGCGACCGGTAACCGAAGCGGACGGCCACGATAGAGCGCGCACGCTCGCCGCGGTTCGATGATTCGTCGGACAACGTGGCAGATACGGCAGTATTGTTGAATGGCGGTAGAGCGCTTAGAGTGGCTCGTCAAAGATTGGAGATTCATCTATGTTGATACCTCAAGCGCACGCTCAGGCTGCAGGCCAGCCCCCACAGGGCGGCGGGTTGTTCTTGCCATTAATGATGGTAGGTATTTTGTTGTTTATGTATTTCACCACTATCCGCCCCCAACGTAAGCGACAAAAAGAGCATTCAGCCATGGTCGCCGCATTAAAAAAGGGCGATGAGGTGGCGCTCTCATCGGGCATGCTGGGCAAAATCATTGGTCTTGACGATAACTACCTCATCTTGTCGGTCAGTAATAACGTGGAACTCAAATTCCAGAAGATCCATGTCACGTCAGTATTGCCCAAGGGCACTCTAAAATCCGTTGGCATTGAGTCTGCTTAACTACCCTTCTCGACTAGATCTCGCGCGCACCCCGACTCCTCTGGAACTGATGCCTAGAGCCAGTGAGCGCTGGGGTCTGGGAAAGCGGATCTGGATTAAACGCGATGATCTGACAGGTGCTACCCTGTCTGGCAACAAGATCCGCAAACTAGAATTCATTGCGGCCTATGCTTTAGAGAATGACTACACCATACTAATCACGTGTGGTGGTATACAAAGCAATCATTGCCGCGCAACGGCTCTGGTGGCGGCTAGATTGGGTCTCGACTGTCATCTGGTCCTCAGGTCAGACGACGTCCCGATTGCGTTGACTGGCAATTTCTTACTGGATCAACTGGCTGGTGCGTCTTTTGAAATCCTGCCTACAAAGGGTTGGGGCCGCAATCTCTCTCGCCGATATGTCAGCTTGGAGGCTGAGTTCGAGGCCGCCGGAAAAAAATCTCTTATGATCCCTACCGGAGGCAGTGATAGCTTAGGCGTCTGGGGATATATTGCTGCAACCGAGGAGCTCCAGTGCGACCTTATCGAGAACGGTCTCGGTCGCGTCGCTATTGCGCTGGCAACAGGTTCAGCCGGCACGCAAACCGGACTCACTGCCGGCTCGGCTTTGTTCGATTTGCCAATTGAGGTCATCGGTTATGCTGTCTGCGATGACCAGCATTGGTTTAATGCGCGCGTGCTATCTGACTGGCGCGAATCTGTAGCTCGCTGGCAGCAGTTGCCGGATCTTCCTCTTACCCCGATAACCCGAGATCACTCGGTAGGGCCAGGTTATGGGCAGGCCACCCCAGCGGTGTACGAACTCATTGCGGAACTCTCGCGGTTGGAAGGTGTGGTCCTCGACCCTGTTTACACCGGAAAGGCATTTAAAGGCGTAATAGAGGACATTGAGCGTGGTTTTTATGATGCGGTGGACGATATCGTATTTATCCACACTGGGGGTGTGTTCGGGATCTTTGCCCACAGTGACTCGTTGAGTGCTGCGGTAGGGGTCTGATTGGATTCCTAGGGATAGACGATCCCAGCTAATTTGGATTGGCATATACCGTCCCTCTCCAAACCGCCGTATCGCTCGCCGTGACCCAGTGTTGTTGCCATCTTGAAATGTAAGTTTACTGGGTTGAGGGACGTCTGGCTCCATCGTGGAGGAGTCATCAAGGTCATTGGCCAGCGTTGACCCCACGCTGATATGCTGGGTGTCTTAAGAGAAGTAAACAAGACGCGATATGGAAGCCATCATTACGGAAATTAACGCGCTGGCTTGGGGTATTCCCATGCAGGTGTTACTGCTTGGCACCGGCGTATTTCTGACCATCGGCTTGGGCTTCCTGACTTGGAAGCGCCTAGGTTTTGCTTTCCGTTTGTTGCTCAGTGGATTCAAAGGGCAGGGAGAAGGCGATATTCCGCCCTTCCGAGCCTTGATGACCTCGCTGAGCGCGACTATCGGTACAGGTAATATCGCCGGCGTAGCAACCGCTATGACGCTCGGAGGGCCTGGCGCTTTGTTCTGGATGTGGTTAACAGCACTGTTCGGAATGGCGATGAAATACGCAGAGGCAGTCCTTGCGGTACGTTACCGTGAACAGGATGACCAGGGCGGTTTCAGCGGTGGCCCGATGTATTACATCCGTAATGGCCTCGGTCCTCGCTATGCCCTACTCGGCGCCACGTTCGCGCTGTTTGGCAGCATGGCGGGCTTTGGTCTTGCGAATACGGTGCAGTCGAACTCTGTTGCGCAGGTGTTGGGCGATCAGTTTCAGGTGCCTTGGTTAATTACAGGGGCGGCACTCATGATCGTGGTGGGTGCCGTGATACTGGGGGGGATACAACGAATTGCGGCAACGGCGAGTGCGGTGGTGCCGGCGATGGCTATTGCCTATGTGATCATGAGCTTTGTCGTTATTGCTCTGCATATCGAGCAGGTGCCTGATGCTATATCAACGATCGTTGATAGCGCGTTCAATGGAGCTGCTGCGACAGGAGGCTTTGTAGGCGCCACTGTCTGGGCTGCCATTCGGTTTGGTGTGGCGCGTGGCATCTTTTCTAATGAGGCGGGCTTGGGGAGCGCTCCCATTGCCCACGCCGCTGCCCGAACCAATCAGCCGGTTGAGCAAGGGCTTGTTGCGATGCTGGGTACCTTCATCGACACGCTGGTTGTCTGCACCATGACGGGTCTCGTGATCATGCTAACGGGAGTGTTGGATTCAGGCATTTCTGGTGCCAGTCTGACCGCGTCAGCATTCGGCGCGTCGATTCCGGGTGGCGAGTTGGTCGTCACGATCGGCGTTGTGCTCTTTGCTACCACGACAATGATTGGTTGGTCTTTTTACGGGGAGCGCTGCGTGGTGTACTTGTTTGGCACTCGCGGCATATTGCCATTCAGAATTCTGTGGGTGCTGGCGATTCCTGTTGGCGCGGGCACGGATTTGGGTTTGATTTGGCTCGTTGCCGATACGCTCAATGCGTTTATGGCGATTCCTAACCTGATCGCGCTGTTGTTACTGTCCCCTGTCGTATTCCAACTTTCCAAGGCCTACTTTCGGGGAGAGAAGCATTGCGAGGAGGGCTCGACCTCATAGTGGGTGACCTGGGTTCTCAAAAGCTAGTGATCGCGATTTCCTCGAGAGCGCTGTTTAACTTGGACGAGGCGCATCGAATCTTTGAGCAGGAGGGGCTTGAGGCGTATTCGGCGTATCAGGTCGAGAAAGAAGACGAGCCGCTTCAGCCGGGTCAAGCGTTTCCTATGGTGAAGAAAATGCTGGCGCTGAACGCGCAGCTCGAGGACCCTCTCGGTATCGAGGTGATCCTCCTGTCCCGCAACAGTGCCGACACCGGGCTCAGGGTTTTTAACTCCATTGAGTACTACGGGCTAGACATCACTCGGGCAGCATTTTGCGGTGGTGAACCACCTTGGCGCTATATCGAGGCTTTCGGTTGCCAGCTTTTTCTCTCGGCTGAAGGGGGCGATGTCCGGGTGGCGCTGGATAACGGCGTTGCCGCGGCGACTTTGGTGTCGAACGCGACGGCAGACGGTGAAGACGATCAGCTCCGCTTTGCCTTTGATGGTGACGCGGTCCTGTTTTCTGATGAGGCTGAGCAGATATACAAGCGGGATGGATTGGTGGCCTTTGCCGCTAACGAGGATGCAGAGAGGAAGCGACCGCTCATGGGCGGGCCCTTCAAGAACTTTCTAGGCGCGCTTCAGCGGCTGCAGCGTGCGCTACCGACCGAGCAACCTCCTATCAGGACAGCGCTCGTGACGGCACGATCGGCGCCGGCACATGAGCGCGTGATTCGCACACTGAGGGCGTGGGATGTGCGGATTGATGAATCGATTTTTCTCGGTGGCCTGACCAAAACCGAATTCTTGAAGGCCTACCGGGCCGACGTATTTTTTGATGATCAGCAGGCCCATTGTCAGGACGCTGGTGGGCATGTGCCAACGGGGCATGTGCCACACGGTGTCGCCAATCGGGCTGCAACCGACTTATAAAAATATCGATGTTTATTCCAATTTCTAGCGCAAGTGAACAAACCGCTGTACTGTAACAGCGATCGAGCGCTGGCCCCGGGGATCAATTCGTTTTGAAATTACAACAACTCAGATACATCTGGGAGGTGGCACATCACGACCTCAACGTGTCCGCCACTGCGCAGAGTCTGTTTACTTCACAGCCGGGTATCAGCAAGCAGATTCGGTTGCTTGAGGACGAGTTGGGCGTCGAGATCTTCGCCCGAAGCGGGAAGCACCTCACACACATCACACCGGCGGGCGAGGTCATTTTGGATCTGGCCGGCGAGATGCTCCGGAAGGCTGAGTCGATCAAGCGGGTCGCGCAAGAATTTTCTGACGAAACTGCCGGTACGCTGTCGATTGCGACCACGCATACTCAGGCTCGGTATGTCCTGCCTGATGTGATCTCCCGCTTTATGCAGCAGTATCCCGACGTGTCGCTGGTGATGAAGCAGGGTACACCGTCCCAAGTCGCTCAGATGGCGGCAGACGGAGAGGTGGATTTTGTGATCGCGACTGAAGCGCTGAATCAATTCGCAAGCTTGATTACGCTGCCTTGCTATCGTTGGAATCGCTGCGTGGTCGTTCCAGAGGGGCATCCACTGGCGGGTCTAGATCACTGTTCATTGGAGGCCATCGCCGAGTACCCCATAGTCACTTACACCACAGGGTTTACAGGTCGGTCAAAACTCGATGAGGCATTCAGCGATAGGGGAATCGTCCCCAAGGTTGTTTTCACGGCGGTAGATTCGGACGTGATTAAAACCTACGTAAGGCTAGGACTGGGTGTTGGCTTAATCGCGGGTTTGGCCTACGACGCTGCGCAGGACGCGGATCTCATAAAAATCGATGCCTCACACCTGTTTGCTAATTCCGTGACGAGCCTTGGGTTCCGCAAAGGCACCTTCTTAAGAGGCTATATGCACGATTTTATCCATGAGCTGGCACCTCATCTGGGGAGAGATCTGGTTCAGGAAGCGCTCTCAAGGGCCAAGCTAATAGACCGCATTGCGTTGTATGAGGGTATAGAGCTACCTGAGCATTAGGGTGCGGTGTCCAGAGCTTCCATTATTGGGCCGACTTTATCGAGGGTCTCTTGGTATTCTGCCTCCCAATTTGAGCTCGCAGTGATGCCACCGCCACCCCAGCATTGCAGGCGGTCGTCGCGGATTTCTAACGTGCGGATTGCAATGCTGCTTTGCATCCAGCCGTTTCCAGCGAGGACAAAGACTGATCCGCAGTAAGCGTCTCGAGCGTGTGATTCAAGCTCAAAGATGATCTCGACGGCGCGCTTTTTGGGAGCCCCAGTAACGGAGCCTCCCGGCGAAGATGCGAGCAGCAACTGCCCTGGCGTAGTCCCGTACTTGAGTGTTCCTCGCACAGTACTCACAAGATGGTGAACATTGCCGAAACTGTGAAGGC
Organism: Halieaceae bacterium; assembly: GCA_902631395.1. Taxonomy (GTDB): domain Bacteria; phylum Pseudomonadota; class Gammaproteobacteria; order Pseudomonadales; family Halieaceae; genus Luminiphilus. The sequence continues at coordinate 35,765 of CACOYM010000007.1, forward strand.
CGCAGAGTTCGGTGACGGTCACCGTTCCGGGTTCACAAAATTGCCCCAAGTCATTGCGGAGAAGGTCGGTGATCATGATGTTTTCGGCGCGATCTTTTTCCGAGTTCAGCAGCTGCTGTGCCAGCGTTGCATCGGTCTCCGGGTCAGAATGCCGCGGTGCTGTTCCTTTAATCGGTTGCGTCGTAATCACGCCGTCCTCAACCCTCAGAAACCGCTCCGGTGAGAGTGAGAGAATAACGTGTCCCTGCGCCAAGTTCATGTAAGCGGAGAAGCCCCCCGCCAGATGGGTTCTGGCAGCGCGATACGCCAGCCATGGGTCGCCCTCGAACGCGGCGTCGAATCGCTGTGCAAAGTTCACCTGGTAACAATCGCCGGCGAGAATGTATTGCTGGATGCGCTCTATGGCTTCTCGGTATTGGTCTTTGCTGATCGAGGCTGTGAAAGGGGTTTTTAGTGAGAAGGGCGTCAATGTTTTCTCGGCCGGCGTACTGACGGCGTTAATCACCTCGGCACGCGTGCTGTCCGCGCAGTCAGGGTGAAAAATAACCTGCGTTCTGCGCGTACCGCGATGCGTCATGAGCAACCAATGATAGATACCGGCGGTGGTCAGAGAGCCCGCTTGATATCTCCGGCTCAGTTGTGCGGCCGGTGCATCGTAGTCCAGTGAACCGATGACTACGCAGCCGGTTGAGATGGGTGCCGTACTATCAGGGGTTCCGTCGCAGTGATAGCCGGCGAGCTCGGTCTCGATCGAAGTCATCCAGTCGCTCAGGTTCTCCGAATAATCAGCGAGTCTGTGCGTGGAGCTAGGGAGTGCCGTGACGATTTCCAGCTCGGCGCTGCCCTCACGGTTTCCACTGTCGAGGTAAACAAAGCCCGATAAGTGCGAAAGACGCTCTGCGAAATCGACCAGTGTGGGTGTGTACTCGAGCGTGATGACGGAGTCGTTGGTGGTCATGCAAAACCCTATACGCGTTAGGGATTAAATTGACAGGAATGCATAAGGATAAGTAATGTCTCGGCCTGTGCACAGAGTAGAAAAGCGCCGTGCGGGGTGGCACTAAGTCACCCCGCACGCGAGCCATGACCTGAGAGTTTACCCATGAGCAACGAGACAGAGGCGACCGCTCACCGCGCGCCGGCCATTTCATTGGATAACCCTTTCAAAATCCAGCCGGAGACGGCAGTTGAAGATGGCCGTTACGAGGCGACCCTGAGCCGTGGAGCCGAGCTCAGGGAAATGCCTTACGTAACGGCCGGCACGTCGAGCCGTCAGCGCCAACACCTCAAGGACAGAATGACTGTCTGGGAGCGCATCCGGTTTCTGGCAGACGGTGAGCCACATGCTCTTTACCAGAATTGGGGCCCCAATTTGGACGGTGCCTCTCTGGTGACTGCGATCATCACTATAGATGGGCGCGATGTCGCAGTGTATGGGCATGATTTTACCGTGCGGGCTGGCTCTATGGACGCCACGAATGGCAAAAAGCTGGCCCGCCTGTTTGAGTTGGCAGCGAAGCGGCATATCCCCTTGGTCGGGTTGAATGACTCGGCTGGCGCCTATATCCCGGCGGGGGTAGGTGGCCTTGACGGCTACGCCGATGCTTTTACTGCGCTGAGAAAAATCAGCGGTATCGTGCCCAGCATTATGTGCATGTTTGGCTTCAACGCCGGCGGAGGAAGCTATCTCCCCCGGCAGGGGAGCTTCCTGATCCAGCCCAAAAACACGTTCTTTGGCCTGACAGGTCCGGGCGTTGTGAAGAGTGTGTTGGGCGAGGACATTACGCCCGATGAGCTCGGAGGTCCCTCGGTGCACAGCCAAACGGGTGTCACCGATTTTGTCGTGGAGGATGAGGTTGCGGCGTTGCGCAAGGTGCGCGAACTGCTTCGGTACCTCCCAGACTCCAATCAATCGCTTGCGCCGTATCGGGAGACATCGGATCCCGCTGACCGTCAGACGGTGGATATCGATATTTTGCTTAAAAAGGCATTCAACTCCCCGACGGGTTTCAACACCCCCTTCGACATCAGTATCCTGATTCAGCAGCTGTGCGACCACGGTGATTTTCTCGAAACACAGGCAGATCGAGCACGGAATACCATCACGGCTTTTGGCCGCATGGGCGGTAACGTCGTGGGCTTCGTAGCAAACAATTCTGCTGTCGCCTCGGGTCAGATCGATATCGACGCAGCCTTTAAAAATGCGCGGTTTATCCGGTTTTGCAATCTGTACAACATCCCCGTGATTTTCTTGGAGGACACGACGGGGTTCTTGCCCGGTCGTGAGCAGGAGCACCGAGGGATCGTACAAGCGGGGCGTGCGATGCTCGACGCTATCGTTGATCTCCGGACGCCGCGGTTCTTGGTTTTGGTGAGAAACGCCTTCGGCGGCGCCTATGCGTCTTATAACAACTACGCGACCGGTGCTGACTTCGTTGTAGCCCTCCCGACGACCCGTGTTGCTGTGATGGGTCCGGCCGGAGTGGAGTACGTCTATAAAAACGAGCTGAAGAAGATCAGAGCCTCTAGAAGCGCGATGCTGCAATCAGAAGTGCAGGCGCGTGTTGCTAGCGGTATGTCTGAGCAGGAAGCAGAAAAGGAAGCGATTTTCGTCGTCGATGCAGTGATCAAAGCGGAAGAGGCGGCCCTTGCTCAGCGCTATGAGCAAGAGATCATGAATCCAGAAGAGGCGCTGAGTCTGGGGTCCATTTCTGAGATCGTCATGCCTGCGGATCTGCGGAGTACTTTGGCGCGGCAAATGGCATTTTGCCTCCGTCACTACACGCCCGGGCCGATGCAAGCGGTTCAGCGTGAATTCCATTAATCAGCGGGTCAGTAGGAGTTAGCACGTGGGTACGCAACACTATCTCAATAATCCCCTGATTCACGCAGATCGGCGCAGCAAGCTGAGGCAGTCCGAGTGGAGTGAACAATTTCGCTGTGATCATCTGAAGCCGCTGATCATCTGTCGTGGGCCCATTCGTAAAGAAGCGATGGACGTTTTCTCAGAGATGGGAATCGATGGCTACGGCATTTTGTTGTCCGAGAAGGACTCGATTGTCTATCGCGGCGCGCTGGCTCCGGAGCTAAGAGTGCTCACTGACCCAAGCAGAGTGCATCGGGTACCCGATTACAGCGGTGCTACTAAAGAGGAGCGTGAGCAGCGCATCGACGACATCATCGATATTGCGCACCGCCTCGGCTACAACGCCATCTTTGCAGGCTATGGCTTCATGGCTGAAGACGAGCAAATGGTGGCCGCGATGGAAGGGGCCGGCCTAAATTTTATCGGTCCCTGCTCGCGAACAGTTCGCCAGGCAGGCCTGAAAGACGAAGCCAAGCGGACGGCACTGAAGTCCGGTGTATCAGTCACGCCGGGTATCGACAATGGCACCACATTGACCCTGCTCAAGAAGTACCCGGATGTGTCGGCACTGTCCGCGTTGGTGTCCAAGCAAGCGCTTGAGGTTGATCCTGAAGTGCTGAATGGTAGCGATGTCACGGCCCTGGCAGAGGCAGTGCTCACTGCAAGCTATCGCAAGGGCATCGATCTTTACACCGTTGATGAATTGGCGGAGACGCTGACTGAGGCGGTAAAGCAAATGGCAGAGCAGTATCCGCAGAATCGTGTCCGCCTGAAGGCCATTGGCGGGGGCGGCGGAAAAGGCCAGCGCATTGTGCCGCTGGGCAAGGCGGAGTTAACGCCTGGTTTGGTCCGAGAAATCCTGAACGAGGTCAAAGCCACTGGTGTTGGCGACAACAAAAACGTGTTGGTCGAGCTGAATATCGAGACGACGCGTCACCAAGAAATTCAGGTCATTGGGAACGGGGAGTGGTGCATTACCCTAGGTGGGCGGGATTGTTCGCTACAGATGCACGAGCAAAAGCTTCTCGAAGTCTCGGTCACACGAGAATCACTTCAGGCTGCCGCTGAGCGGGCCGAGCAGGCTGGCGCTTCAGGTGAGGCCGCAGTGCTTATACAGGACGTGAAGACCCTTGATGCAATGGAGGAAGAGGCCGCTCGCTTTGGTGAAGCGGTGGGTCTCGATTCGGTCTCGACGTTTGAATGTATTGTCGATCGCGATCAGCATTTCTTCATGGAGATGAACACGCGCATTCAGGTCGAGCACCGGGTGTCGGAGCTCTGTTATGCCATGCGCTTCGTGAACCCGGAAAATTCAAATGATGCGTTCGTCGTGGAATCTCTGGTTGAGGCCATGGTGCTGCTCGCGGCACATGGACAGAATTTACCCAAGCCTGAGCGGATTGCGAGATTGCCGGATTCTTTGGAGGCGCGCCTCAATGCGACCAACGACGCGCTACAGCCCAGTGCTGGCGGTGTTGTTGAGTTCTGGTCGGACCCGATTGAGGGCGAGATTCGCGACGATCAGGGCATTAGCCTGCACAATCCGGACACTGACGTGTTTATGGATTATACGCTGGCCGGCGCTTATGACTCCAACATCGCACTGTTGCTCACCGTAGGCGACTCTCGCGAGTCAGCATATGAGCACATGGCAGAGGTGCTGCGCACAACGCGCCTGCGGGGTAAAGATCTCGCTACAAATCTGGCTTTCCATTACGGTCTGGTTCATTGGTTTTTGGGGCGGACCGTCAACGCACGTCCGACCACTCAATTTATCGTCCCCTACCTGACGGCCGTCGGCGAATTGGCGCTGGAAGCGGACCGTGTCGATGTCGATGTGGCTTGGCAGCAGCTTTGCTCGGCTCGACTGAGTGAGGTCGGTACCAACGAGACAGACCTACGAAGTGTGCTGGCAGCGAAACACAGCCTGCTGACCCGTCCTATTAAGCAGTTGATGGCTTCACCGCACTTGCTTTCAGGGTGGTTGAGTCTGAACCAGAAAGTATTTCGTTTCGCTGATGAGCATTTTTCGTGGGCGGAAAATCCAATAGAAGTGCTGGCCGACACCTATCATTTCCTGCGTCTCGATTGGAGTGAGGCGGGGGCTGCAGCGCATATGATTTGGGATCACGACCAAGAGATCCTGTCTGAGGGCGAGGATTTCTATGCCGAAATTTCCCGCCGCTTTGACCGTGCAGATTGGGCAGCACAGTGCGAGTTACTTGATGGCGATGCCCCCGATGGCGTATCCGCCGAGGACTGGGCAGAGATTCAGGCGGCGCACGCCGGCTTCCAGGCGGGTGCAGAAATCCTCGAATTGCTGCCCGCGATGGCGCGCTTCACAGGATTCTATGATCTGTCTGTCAATCCAGATATGAGTATCGCGTTTCCCGAGCGGTTGCTGGATGCTGACCACCAGAAAGCCATGTCCAAGCCACTCGCGCCACCTCCGGTCGCGAAGTCAGATGAGATTGTTGCAGAGAGCGGTGGCATGTTCTACGGACGCGAGGCGCCGGAAGCACCGCTGTATGTGGAGCAAGGACAGCATTTTGAAGCAGGTGAGCCGCTGTACATTGTCGAAGTCATGAAAATGTTCAACAAGGTGGTCGCGCCGTTCAGTGGCACAGTCGATGAGGTGCTCGTTGAGGGGGACGGCGTAATCATCGCCAAAGGACAACCGCTATTTAAAGTGACGCCAGACGAGAAGGTAGAGATTCTCTCTGATGAGGAGGTTGCGGCGCGTTGCCGCGAGCACACCTCTGAGCTAGTCAAACTGTTTATTTAATTTTGTTGGAAGCACTCAAGCCATGATTACTGCATTGGATCACATCGCTATCGCTGTACCTGATCTCGAGAAGGCCATAACGCGATTTCTGGATGACTTCGGGCTGCAGCACGACGGTAATGAGGTTGTTGAGGCGGCCCAAACCACAACCGCTTTTTTTAGCTTGCCGCCCACGCATATCGAATTGGTGCATCCTCTGAATGGCGGAGGTCCGATCGCGAGTTATCTCGATAAGCGAGGTGGAGGCTTACACCATCTGTGCTTTCGGACTGACGACATCGATGGCGATGTCGTGCGCCTTCGTGACAAGGGGTATCAATTTACCAGCGATGCCCCGACCCCCGGCGCCCATGGTTCCAGAGTCATTTTTATCCATCCCAAGAGCTGTGACGGCGTACTGATCGAATTGTCGCAGCCTGCGGAGGCGCACTGATGAGTATTTATGATCCCGACTCGGCCACGCTTGCGGCATGGGGTGCTCTGGTGGAGAAGCAGAGTAAGGGGTTGTCTCCTGACGACTTTATCTGGCACACCCCAGAGGGCATTCCACTAAAAACGCTCTACACAGCCGAAGATCTGTCTGATCTGCCTTACACCAACACCTTGCCGGGGCTGTCCCCCTATATCCGTGGTCCGCAGGCCACAATGTATGCGGGCCGGCGCTGGACCATTCGTCAGTACGCTGGATTTTCGACCGCGGAGGCATCGAACGCCTTCTATCGGAAATCTTTGGCTGCGGGCGGGCAGGGCATATCCGTTGCATTTGACCTTGCCACGCACCGCGGCTACGACTCGGATCACCCCAGGGTTTCGGGTGACGTAGGTAAGGCGGGTGTCGCGGTCGACTCCGTCGAGGATATGAAGATCCTCTTTGATGGCATTCCCCTCGATCAGGTTTCTGTCTCAATGACCATGAATGGTGCGGTTCTGCCAGTCTTGGCTGGGTACATCGTTGCTGCAGAGGAGCAGGGCGTAGATCAGAGCGCACTATCCGGCACGATTCAGAACGATATTCTGAAAGAGTTTATGGTTCGCAACACCTACATCTACCCGCCGTCACCCAGCATGCGCATTATTGGCGACATCATCGCGCACTGCTCGGCGCATTTGCCGAAGTTCAATACCATTTCGATCTCCGGCTACCACATGCAAGAAGCCGGCGCGAATGCTGCGCTGGAGCTTGCTTACACATTAGCCGATGGCAAAGAGTACATTCAGACCGCCATTGCGGCTGGCCTTAAGATCGATGACTTTGCTCCGCGCCTCAGTTTCTTTTGGGGCATCGGTATGAATTTCTATATGGAAATCGCCAAGATGCGGGCCGCACGGCTGCTGTGGGCAGAGATCGTCGAGGAGTTTGGCCCCACCAATCCCAAAAGCGGTATGTTGCGCACGCATTGTCAAACGTCGGGCTGGTCGCTCACCGAGCAGGATCCTTACAACAACATCGTGCGCACGACGATTGAGGCGATGGCCGCGGTGTTTGGCGGCACGCAATCCCTGCATACCAATGCGTTGGATGAGGCAATAGCACTCCCCTCAGATTTTGCCGCGCGTATCGCGCGCAACACGCAGTTAATTCTTCAGGAAGAGACGGGTATTGGTCAGGTTGTTGACCCCTGGGGCGGCTCCTACATGATGGAAAATCTGACCCATGATATGGCCAACAAGGCGCGGGAACTCATGGCTGAGATCGATGATCTCGGCGGTATGGCAAAGGCGATCGAGAGTGGCATTCCCAAGTTGCGCATCGAAGAAGCGGCTGCCAAGAAGCAAGCACGTATCGATCGCGGTGAAGACGTAATCGTTGGCGTGAACAAGTTTCAGATCGACGAACAGGATGAGGTCGACATTCTCGAGATCGACAACGAACAGGTCAGAGACTCCCAGGTTGCGCGGCTGGCATCCATCCGCGCGTCTCGTGATGAAGCCAGTGTGGCCGCATCGCTGTCCGCATTGACTGCTGCCGCAGAATCCGAAGAGGGTAATCTCCTGTCACTGGCCATCGAGGCGACCCGAGCTAGGGCGACAGTGGGTGAGATATCGGATGCACTGGAACAGGTATACGGTCGATTCGTCGCCAACGCGCAGACCGTTTCTGGCGTTTACGGTGCAGCCTACGCAGAGGATGCGAACTGGGAGGGTATCTCAATGGAAATCGACGCGTTTGTGGAGCGGCATGGTCGGCGTCCGCGCATGTTGGTCGCGAAAATGGGTCAGGATGGCCACGATCGCGGTGCCAAGGTTGTGGCGACAGCATTTGCAGATGTCGGATTCGACGTCGATTTATCTCCGATGTTTTCGACACCCGAAGAAGTCGCCAGACAAGCCATCGAGAATGATGTCCACGTCGTAGGGGCCTCAAGTCTTGCGGCTGGGCATAAGACGCTGGTTCCCGAGCTCATTAATGCGCTCCGCGAACAGGGTGCCGACGACGTGATCGTCATCGCAGGGGGTGTCATTCCTCAACAGGACTATGCATTCCTTGAGGAGCGGGGCGTTGCCCTGATCTTTGGACCCGGCACACCGATTCCCGATGCAGCCCGCAAAGTGCTCGATGCCATCAACGCCAACAGCTGAGGCGATTCTGGCCGGTGATCGTCGGGCCTTAGCCAAGGCGATCACACTGGTAGAGAGTCAGCGGGCTATGGATCGGCAGGCAGCTCAGGACTTGCTCAAAGAGCTGCTGCCTCACACCGGTAACAGCGTCCGGGTCGGTGTCACCGGGGTGCCCGGCGTCGGCAAATCTACGTTCATAGAGACCTTCGGGCAATGTGTTATTGAGAAAGGTCATCGGCTGGCTGTACTGGCTGTGGATCCCAGCTCACCCGTCGCGGGTGGGTCGATATTGGGTGATAAGACACGCATGGAGACCTTGTCGCGCGAAGAATCGGCTTTCATTAGGCCCTCACCCGCGGGGCATGCCCTCGGTGGCGTGGCTTTTAAGACGCGCGAATCGCTCATGCTCTGTGAGGCAGCGGGCTTCGACGTCATTCTGGTTGAAACGGTCGGTGTGGGGCAGTCAGAGCATCAAGTCGCTGGAATGGTTGATTTTTTTCTCCTACTGATGCTGCCGGGCGGTGGCGATGAATTGCAGGGAATTAAAAAGGGCATCCTTGAGCTGGCCAATGCAATCGTTGTAAACAAGGCTGACGGTGCGAGTGAAGCGTTGGCCAATACGACGCAACAGCATTATAAGGGCGCCATGTCATTATGGAGCCACGGGGAGTTCTGGCAGCCGCGTGTGATGACCTGTTCCGCGCTGCATGGCCTTGGTATTGAGGCGGTGTGGGATACGATCGTGGAATACACTGAAGCCGCCAAGAGCGGTGGGCACTTTGATGGCGCGCGTGCCACACAAAACCTCTCCTGGATGCATCAGTTGGTTGATGAGCTGCTAAGAGGGCAGTTAGCGAGTCATCCCGGGGTGAAGATTGCGCTTCCCGAAATTGAGGCGGCAGTCCGTGAGGCAAGGCAAACCCCACTTGCTGCAGCACAGTCTATCCTCAGTCTTTCCCGAGAGTCGTTGTAGTCACCGGTTGCGGCGACCGCTCAAGCCAGTGACATCATAACGAGTACCATCAAACCCATGTGGCGGCTCTCAATGGTCAAGCATCGAGCGGCTCTCCGAGTCCTCTTCAGAGATCAGGGCACCGTTATCAAAAAGCACGTCGTAGAGCTCCCCTGCCTCACGTAACAATAGAGCCCTGTCTACTGGTTTACCGCTACACAGCGTGATTACGTGGGGTAATTCACTGAGGGAAAGGCGGTGGTGGGTGCCGTTCAGGAATAGATCAACTTGATGCGTCTGCTCGGTCCAGGCCAGCTTGGTCTCCGCATGGAGTTTGACTAGCCCCTTTTCGCGCAAGGCATTGTGTGGATACTCGTCATCCCAGACGCTGCCCGCTGTCTCCGTCACCACTTCTCCCAGCCATAGCTGATCATCCAGCGCGTCGATTGCGTTATGCATGGCGTCTTTGGCGTTGGCGAGGTGCGCGGCCGTAATTTCCCCCGGCCGCGCAGATAACGTTGCTGTATAGCCATCCTCAAGCAGCGCGGACTTGGATAGGCGTTCTAGTACATGATCAACGCGCCGTGCAAGGAGATCTGCAACGGACGGCGCCCGGAAGCCAAGGGAGTAAGTCATGCAGGGGCCACGTGCGACACCCCAGTGTGAAATTCCCGGCGGCACGTAAAGCACGTCTCCCGGCTCTAAGATGAATGTGCGCTCGGGCTCGAAAGGTGAGATCAGGTTGAGTTCGTTTTCCGAGAGCTGCGGTGTGCTCTTGTCGCAAAGAGGGCCCAGCCGCCATTCCCTTTGCCCGGTGCCCTGCAGTAGAAATACGTCGTACTGATCAAAGTGCGGCCCAACACCGGCCCCGTCTGTCGCGTAACTCACCATCACGTCGTCAAACCGCCATTGGGGTAGCGCCGGTAGGATTGACTTGAGTTCCGCGACTCCCCTAAACCAGTGGTCGACGCGTTGCACGAGGAGTGTCCAGGGGGGCTCTTTTTGAAAATCATCCTCTTGGAACGGTCCCGACTGCTGCTGCCAGGCGCCGTTACTCTGCCAAATAAGCCGGCTTTCAGCCTCTGGCTCCATCGCAAGGCCCGCCAAGTGTTCCGGAGTTAGCGGAGACTGGAAGTTAGCAACCGCCCCGGGGCAGAGGAGCGGCTTTTGCTGCCAGTATTCGGAAAGAAATCGCGCCTCGGATACGGGTAAAATCATAGCGGCGCTGGAGGCTGCTCAGTCGCCGATCTCACGCGCGAGTTTCTCGGCTTGACCGATGTAGTCCCGTGGCGCCAACGCCAAGATGCGCTGCTGGGCCTCATCCGGTATCTCTAGAGTCAGAATGAAAGACTTGAGGCCTTCCGCGTCAAGAATTTGGCCTCGCGTCAACGCTTTGAGCTTTTCGTACGGTTCTGGCACGCCATAGCGACGCATGACGGTTTGTACTGCCTCGCCAAGCACTTCCCAGGCCGCGTCTAGGTCGGCCTCTATCGGCTCTGCCGATACCTGTAGCTTGCCGATCCCTTTTTGTAAGGACGTCAGGGCAAGCAACGTATAGCCCGTCGCAACGCCCATATTGCGTAGGACGGTTGAATCTGTGAGATCTCGCTGCCAGCGACTCACCGGGAGTTTCTCCGCAAGATGCCGAAGTAGGGCATTTGCGAGGCCGAAGTTTCCTTCGGCGTTCTCGAAATCGATGGGGTTGACCTTATGGGGCATGGTGGAGGACCCAACCTCGCTTTCAATGACTTTCTGCTTGAAGTAGCCCAGCGATATGTAGGACCAGATATCGCGGGCGAAATCGACTAAGATCTGATTCATTCTGGCCATCGCGTCGAAATATTCGGCCATGTAGTCGTGCGGTTCGATTTGTGTGGTGTAAGGGTTCCAAGCGATCCCAAGAGATTCGACGAAGTTGCGACTGAGCGCAGGCCAGTCGACATCAGGATACGCGATACTGAGGGCGTTATAATTACCGACCGCGCCATTCATTTTCCCCAGCAGTTTGACGCCCTCCAGCCCCCCTTGTTGCTTGCGAAGCCGAGCCACCACGTTCGCGATTTCCTTTCCGAGTGTGGTGGGTGTCGCTGCTTGTCCATGTGTGCGTGATAGCATCGGTTGATCTGCGAATTGCCGCGCGAGCTCTACAAGTGAGCCAGTAACCGCATTGAATTGCTCAGAAATGACCACGTGCCCATCGCGCAGCATCAAAGCGTGGGAGAGATTATTTATGTCCTCACTGGTGCAACCAAAGTGGATGAATTCACTGATCGCTGATAGCTCTTCGAAGCCCGCAATATGTGACTTGAGAAAGTATTCGACTGCCTTAACGTCATGATTTGTTGTGGCTTCAATTGCCTTGATTTCAGCCGCGTGCTCCTCGCTGAAGCCTGTCACCAGATCATCTAGTGTCGCTGACGCCCGCGCGTTCAGCGCGGGCACCTCCGCGATCTGCTCGCACTGTGCCAGAGCTTTTAACCATGAGACTTCCACGTAAACTCGGCGCTGAATCAGGCCCAGCTCGGAAAATACCGTGCGGAGTCGATCTACCTTACTGTGGTATCGCCCGTCGAGCGGCGACAATGCGGTGAGAGGGGAGGGATCCATGACGTGGCCTGATGAGTGCAGCGCATAGTATTTTACCACGGACACGGACAGCAGTGGTTCAGTGGCTAACTCCAAGCTCGAGAGCTAGGCGGGCCGCCGTATCTCTCAAAGACCCTCGGTGCCACATCAATTTTACTCGGTTGCCACCCAGTTGGCGCCAAAGAAACGCGGCGCGGACGCCGCACAACAGCACTGACCTTACTAAGTCGGCTACGTGTGGGGTGTTGAGGTGCTGAGCACTGCCTGTGACCTTAATACGGTAGGAAAGATTGCTGAGCGTATCCTGATAAATAGCTGATATACTCGTGCTCAAACCCCTAATATCATTTGAAAAATTTTCAGCTTTGTACGCAGTATGTTTCAATCGCGAGTGTATGATCGATTGCATATCGTCCCTCGCGGCAAAGCGCCGTTCCAGGTGCAGCATTGCCATGGTGTATCTGAGCGTGTCTGCTGCCGCCTGATCCTGATTGATTCTGAGACAGGCAGAAAGCTGCTCAAGGCCTAAGCGGATCCCTTGTGGTGTGCCAAAAACTGCCTCGACGGCCTCTGGCTCAAAGCAAAAAAGTGAATGAATCGATGCCTCGACAAATGGCTCGGGCCAACTACCTGTTTTGGCCGCCAGATCGACAATCCGAGCAGCTTGCGCGACACCCGCTAGAGCGAGTGTGCGTTGTTCGATCAGCGGCCGATTTTTCATGCGGCACTCTCGATGACGCCACCGCCCAAGCACACGTTACCTTCGTAGAATACAACGGACTGTCCGGGTGTAACGGCTCTCTGTGGCTCAGTGAAGGTCACAATTAGTCGGTCGCTATCGGCCATGACGGTGCAGGCTTGCTCTAATTGGCGGTAGCGAATTTTTGCCTCACAGCTGAAGGGTAGTGTGGGAGGCTCATTACTTACCCACATGACGTTCGTCGCTACAAGACTGTTTTTATAAAGGGCGGGGTGGTCGTTACCTTGCGCTACGACCAGCGTATTGTCTGAGACGGCTTTGTCGACGACGTACCATGGCGATTCATCGCGTTCTGCGAGTCCGCCGATGCCTAGACCCTGACGCTGCCCAATTGTGTGGTACATCAACCCCCTGTGTTCCCCGACGAAATCGCCATCCCAAGATCGTATGGGGCCGGGGTTTGCCGGCAGGTACTGTTGTAGGAAATCGCTAAAGCGTCGCTCTCCGATAAAGCAGATGCCGGTACTGTCTTTTTTTCTCGCGTTATCAAAAGACGCGTCAGCGGCTAATTGGCGGACGACGCCCTTGTCCACTCTGCCGACTGGGAACAGCGTTTTACTGAGCGCCTGGTGACTGACTTGATGTAGGAAGTAGCTCTGGTCCTTGTTCTCATCAGCTCCTTTTAACAGGCGCGCCTTGCCATAAAGACGGTCGGTTTGCACGTAGTGACCTGTTGCGATCAAATCGGCACCGAGTTTAACGGCGTAATCCAGAAAGGCCCGGAATTTTATCTCTCGATTGCAGAGAACATCGGGGTTGGGTGTCCGTCCCGCGCCGTACTCTCTGAGAAAATGCTCAAACACTTCATCCCAATATTCTGCTGCAAAGTTGGCGGTGTGCAGGGGAATGCCAAGTCGATCTGCGACCGATTGAGCATCAGCAAGGTCCTCTTTAGCGGTACAGTACTCGGTCCCATCGTCCTCTTCCCAATTCTTCATGAAGAGGCCTTCAACCCTGAGGCCTTTTTCGATTAAAAGCTTAGCTGCAACAGAGGAGTCCACTCCACCGGACATTCCTACGATGACGGTTTGTGTGCGTTGCGGGACATTATTCACGGGGCTAATAGATTCCTGTGGCAGGGGGGAGAGCATGAGCGCAGCCCCCGTTAGGGTCAATGTTTGAAAATAATCTGGGCGTCTACAGTGCCGCCTCAAATCGATGTTTGCCCGGCAACAGATTGTCGAGGCGCCACGGCCCCACGGCAACCCGAATGAGACGTAGCGTTGGAAAGCCCACAGCTGCGGTCATGCGCCGGACCTGTCGGTTTCTGCCTTCACAGATCGATAGCTCAATCCATGAGTCATCGACCGTTTTCCGAGAGCGAATAGGCGGATTCCGGGGCCAGACCTTCGGCGTTGACAGGGCCTTCGCTTTGCATCGCCGGGTCATCCCATCCCGAAGCATGACGCCCTCGGTGAGTGCCTTGCAGGCAACCGTATCAATTTGCCCCTCGACCTGTACCCAATAGGTCTTCCACTGACGGTGTCTAGGATGCGTGATGCTCTGCTGCAATTTGCCATCCTCGGTCAGAATGAGCAGTCCCTCGGAGTCATAATCGAGGCGTCCCGCCGTGCGGAAGCCCGGCGCCTCCAGAAAATGTGCGAGTGTCTTTCGGGGCTCGAGTCTCGAGTCGCGATCAGTGAACTGGCTCAATACGCGAAACGGCTTGTTGAACAAAATCAGGTGGCTCATGATCATAGTCTGCTGGATTTAATGCTAGAATATCTCGCCTCCGTGCCGAATAAAACGGCGCCGCCGCTATCTGTTGCAATACAAGTGCGGACGCACTGAAAATCAGTAGCACATTGCTTTACTGGGGGACTTACAGTATGTCTTACAAGCACATAAGCATTCCTGAAATTGGCGAAATGATTGTTGTAAATTCAGACAGCAGCATTTCCGTTCCTGACATTCCGATCATCCCTTACATTGAGGGAGATGGTATTGGGGTCGATATCTCACCAGTCATGATGTCGGTGGTTGATGCTGCCGTTGCCAAAGCCTACGGTGGCAGTAAGAAGATTTCTTGGATGGAAATTTTCACGGGCGAGAAGGCGGCTGAGCTCTACGACGGCGACTGGTTTCCGGAAGAGACGCTCCATGCTATCAAAACCTACGGCGTGGCGATCAAGGGGCCGCTTACAACGCCCGTTGGAGGGGGGTTTCGCTCACTAAACGTCGCACTTCGCCAAGAGCTTGACTTGTACACCTGTCTGCGACCTGTCAGGTGGTTTGAGGGTGTGCCGTCTCCAGTAAAGAAGCCCGGCGACTGCAACATGGTAATTTTCAGGGAAAATTCCGAGGACATTTATGCTGGTATCGAATATCAGGCGGGAACTGCTGATGCGCAGAAGGTCGTTGATTTCATTGTCAAAGAGATGGGTGCAACGAAGATCCGTTTCCCCGAAAACGTAGGAATTGGTATCAAACCGGTCTCTGTGCAAGGCACACAACGTTTGGTCCGAAAGGCCATTCAGTACGCGATCGATCAGGATCTGCCGTCTGTGACACTGGTGCATAAGGGCAACATCATGAAGTTTACCGAGGGTGCTTTCCGGGATTGGGGCTACGAGCTCGCTCAGACCGAGTTTGGCGGTGAGCTTCTAGACGGTGGTCCATGGGTCTCCATCAAAAACCCTCGAACAGGTAACGACATCGTAATCAAAGACGTAATCGCAGACGCTATGCTGCAGCAGGTCCTGACACGTCCACGGGAATATAGCGTGGTCGCTACCTTAAACCTGAACGGAGACTACCTCTCTGACGCGCTGGCTGCGCAGGTTGGGGGAATTGGTATCGCGCCTGGTGCGAATTTGTCTGACACGGTAGCCCTGTTTGAGGCCACGCACGGTACGGCACCGAAGTATGCTGGGCAAGACAAAGTTAATCCGGGGTCGCTCATCCTCTCTGCTGAGATGATGCTGCGCCATCTGGGCTGGAACGAGGCAGCTGACCTCATCATAGATGGGATGAATGGTGCGATCCAAGCCAAGACCGTAACGTACGATTTTGAGCGCTTGATGGAGGGGGCGACGCTGGTTTCCTGCTCTGCCTTTGGTGAGGCCGTCGTCGCAAATATGTGATCGGCTAATGGTATAACGGGAAGCCCGCCTTTTGCGGGTCGTTGAGCCCACTCATATGTTCCTCTGTGTTTCTCAATCACAGCGCTATGCTAGCTGCGCTTTTCGAAACATGCTGTCAAAAAAAATCCTGCCAATCGCCACGTCGAGCACTGCAAAAGAGAACCGTTGCATTATAATAATGGTATGAAGTCGATACACGCCAGCCCTCCTCGGTGCCTTGTTTGTAGCCGAGGGGTAGAAGGCCATGACAGGGACGACGGGGACTTAGCCGTCGCGCCGATTAAACCAAAGCTCAAGCGGCCGCCCCTCTACCGGGTAATTTTGTTGAACGATGACTACACCCCGATGGAATTCGTGGTTCACGTGTTAGAACAGTTCTTCAGTATGGGCAGAGAAAAAGCCACCCAGGTGATGCTAGCGGTCCATACTCAAGGCAAGGGCGTATGTGGAATATACCCGCAAGATATTGCCGAGACAAAGGCGTCTCAGGTAAATCAGAGCGCCAGAGACAGCGGACACCCGTTGCTTTGCGAAGTGGAGCCGTCCAACGACGACGAGGAATAGTGGAATGCTGAGCAAAGAGCTCGAAAATACACTCAACGAAACTTTCCGCACAGCGCGTGCGCGGCGACATGAGTTCATCACTGTTGAGCATTTGTTGCTTGCGCTACTCGAAGACGCATCAGCGGCAAAGGTTCTAGAAGCTTGCCAGGTCGATCTGGACGACCTACGGGGCGAACTGACCGAGTTTATTGACTCCACAACGCCACTGCTCTCTGAGGGCGACGATGGCCGAGACACACAGCCCACCTTGGGTTTCCAGAGAATTCTTCAGCGTGCGGTTTTTCATGTGCAAAGCTCGGGGCAGCAGGAGGTTACGGGCGCGAATCTCTTGGTCGCAATTTTTTCAGAGCAAGAATCGCAGGCTGTTTACTTCCTAAAGTCTCAAAACGTCTCTCGCCTTGACGTGGTGAACTTCATTACTCACGGTATCGGTAAAAATGGTGAGGAATCGGCCGAGGGCACTGGCGCGGGCGCTGAGGCTGAAGAAGTTCAAGAGGCAGCCGAGAAGCGTCCCCTGGAGGCGTACGCCACAAACCTCAACACGGAAGCAGAGGCAGGCAACATCGATCCGCTGATCGGGCGGATCAACGAGGTTGAACGGGTTGCACAAATATTGGCGCGTCGGCGGAAGAACAATCCACTTCTTGTCGGCGAGTCCGGTGTTGGCAAAACGGCCATTGCCGAAGGCCTCGCAAAAATGATTGTCGATGGTGAGGTGCCCGAGACCCTCAAAGAAGCGGTCGTTTACTCTCTGGATTTAGGTGCGCTACTAGCGGGCACCAAATACCGCGGAGATTTTGAAAAGCGGCTGAAGGGCTTACTGGCGAATCTGAGTGAAAGCGATCACGCCATACTATTCATCGATGAAATTCACACCATCATTGGCGCGGGAGCAGCATCTGGCGGCGTGATGGACGCTAGTAACCTTCTGAAGCCGCTACTGGCCACAGGAAAAATGCGCTGTGTGGGCTCAACAACTTATGCTGAGTATCGGGGTATTTTTGACAAAGACAAGGCGCTGAGCCGTCGGTTCCAAAAGGTTGACGTGCCAGAGCCGTCGATAGACGAGGCTTATAAGATTCTGAAGGGGCTCAAGTCTCGATTCGAGGCGCACCACAAGCTTCGTTACACCGACAAAGCCCTGCGTGTCGCGTCGGAGATGGCAGCGCGCTACATTACAGACCGATTCCTGCCCGATAAAGCCATTGATGTCATCGATGAGGCAGGTGCTTTTCAGCAACTCCAAGTTCCGTCCAAACGTAAAAAGGTATTGGGGCCTTCCGATATTGAAGCGGTAGTTGCCAAAATTGCCCGAATACCGCCAAAAACCGTTAGTAGAGACGACAAGGAGCTCCTCTCAAAGCTCGAGGGCAATCTCAAGATGACAGTGTTCGGTCAAGACAATGCGGTCACGCAGATGGTTGGCGCCATCAAGCTTGCCCGTGCGGGGTTGCGCGGTGGTCAAAAACCGATTGGCTCTTTTTTGCTCGCAGGCCCCACGGGTGTGGGTAAAACCGAGTTAACTCGACAGCTCGCGATGCAGATGGGCTTGGAACTGCTAAGATTTGATATGTCTGAGTACATGGAGCGTCACACTGTGTCGCGTTTGATCGGCGCGCCGCCTGGGTACGTCGGTTTCGATCAGGGCGGTTTGCTCACAGATGCAGTGACCAAGCACCCCCATTCAGTGGTTTTGCTGGATGAAATCGAGAAGGCTCACCCTGAGGTCTTTAATTTGCTGTTGCAAGTAATGGATCACGGCACTCTCACCGATAACAACGGGCGCAAGACTGACTTCCGCAACGTGATTTTGGTGATGACAACTAATGCTGGCGCTGAGAGTGTAAGCCGCCGCTCAATCGGATTCTCGATGCAGGACCACTCTACAGATTCGATCGAGGCGATCAACCGAACGTTTACCCCTGAATTTCGGAATCGGCTAGATGCAATCGTGCCCTTCGTCCCACTTGGCGAGGACATCATTCTGACTGTAGCCGATAAGTTCCTGACCGAGCTCCAGTCGCAGTTGGACGAGAGACAGGTAGTGATCGATGTTGACGAGGAAGCCAGGCTCTGGCTGGTAGAGCAGGGTTACGACGCGACAATGGGAGCGCGACCCATGGAGCGTGTTATTCAGGAGCACATAAAAAAACCCCTGGCTGAAATGGTCCTGTTCGGTTCGCTTTTGAAAGGAGGTACTGCTGTTGTTACGGTCGCGCCGGATCGCTCAGGTCTTCTTGTAGAAGCAGAAGTGCAGGAAGAGGAGCCTGTAGAGGCCTAGCGCTCAAGCGCTGCCGAGATATTCATCCACAAGTGAGTCAAAAACAGCTTAAGCTCACCCTGCGCGCGTAAAGTCCAAGCGCGCCTGCGAATCTGTTGAGGCCTCGCGCCAATCTCAAAATTCCTTACGCAGTGTGGCCTGGCCGTGCCATGGTTCTTTTGCCGGTAGGCGCGGTCCTGATCGACGCTGCGGCCTAAACTGGCCAACCTCGATTAATAAGGTCTTGGACCACTGCGGTCGAGCTATTCCGAATCAAATGACCCTTTTAGACCAGCAATTGCGTTGTGTGCAAAAGCGTGTAACTCAGATTGGTATGATCTTGTATCCGACGGACATCGCTCGGTTGTTCCTCAAACTTTTCGCAGCACTGAATATATGAGCTGGTTGAGAGCTTGCTAGCTTGATTTTGCTTTGAGTTATAACGGGGCAATGGTGTTTCGATGAGCCACTTTGGAGTGGCAGTCCGCGAGGCCATTCTCTACCGTAAGTTTCCGGTTAGCGTGTATCTCTAGCTGCGCTTCTGCGGAAACTGGCAGCCTCGCTATGTCCAGTCACTTCAGATTAGGCAGAACCTGCGGGACCAGGTGTTCGCGAATATTTTTCAGCTGTCGTTGTTTTTGCATTGGAAATTCATATAAGCCCGGCGTGCTCAACGGTCGTAGGCTGAGTAAGATCGAGTTCTCGCTTATAAGATGTAAGAAAGGCCTCATCTAAGCACAGATCCTCTAGGAGACTTTTCTCTGTGTCATGACTCCAGGCGTGACTGGGTGCAGACAGAACGCTCTATGTACCCCTATGGCGCCTTTAGAGAATCCCTATGCAATGGTGCTGACAGGCATCGCGTTGCACTACCAAGACGCCATGTGCCTCTAGTAATCAGTAAAGAGTGCCTGTCTAGCTCGCGCAAATAAAGTCGATTAGTTTTTGGATTTCGCTACTTTGAGCAATCGCACGAGGATTTTGCTGAGGACTGCTTCTTTCCAATGTTCGCAGCTTTGGGTTAGAAGGGAATGATGACTATCGCGGTGTGCAGGATACTCATTTAGTGGCTGCGATTTTTTTTGGACTAGACATAGGCCTTATTCAATCAGTTGGTGCTGCTCGCTTGTTATCACGGTGCGTTCTTTATCTTAATTTAGCGTCATAGGAAACACAGCTGACCAACGCTTAGCAAGACGGTCGGTTATTAATCAAAAGCGTTGGAGGTATCACCTTTTCCTGCAGTTTCGCGTATATTAGTGCGAACCTCGACCGATCGGTCAGGCCCTCTTGACCGATCGGTCGAGATCCTAATTGCCACTTATTAACCGTATGGAGCCATAAACAGATGCTAAATTCCGAGCAAATTGCTCCGAAAATACTTGTTGCCGCGTTCAAATGCTACTCGGCTAGAGATTATCGGGCGACGAGTCTGTCGAAAATCGCTGAAACTGCCGGCACCACAAAGCAAGTTGTTTTGCATCACTTTACATCGAAACAGCAGCTTTATTTTGAGGTGCTTAATACAGTACGAGAGCGGTTGATCGGTTGGTTGGATGAGGCAGAATCAACATCTTCGTCGACCAACGAACTATTAGGGAATTTCATCCTGAAATTGCTCGAGCCAGAGCGAGCGGAGACGCTGAGCGTGGCGTTGCGGGCAACCTCTGACCCAATAGTTATGGAGTTGGGGATTAAAAATTGGCCGCTGCGTCCGTTTTTCGATAAGTTGCGAAAACTGACAACCAACGAGCAGACTCGCTCTAGTGAGACCGAGGAGAAGACCTTTGCCCTTGTTTATGGGCTGCTGGGCAGTGTAGGGCTTTTTCTCGCAACCAGTGAGGTGCTATCGAGTATGTATGGAGATGTAACGTTACAGAACATCGCAAAGTCCATGGAGCGGGAGTCCCGGCACCGTATAGCGTGGTTGTAGCAGCAATCAACGTTCTCGATACGTGATCCGCCCTTTAGTCAGATCGTAGGGTGTTAACTCGACTCTGACTTTGTCTCCGGTGAGTATACGGATGTAGTTCTTGCGCATTTTCCCAGAAATGTGAGCGGTAACGACATGTCCGTTTTCAAGTTTTACACGGAAGGTCGTGTTGGGAAGGGTATCGACGATTTCCCCTTCCATTTCGATCTGGTCTTCTTTCGCCATTCAGGCAATCCTGTAAGTTTGAGAACGCGCGCACTGTATCGGAAAGTCTATGGCGGGGAAACCCACCATTAACTTGGCGCTGGGCGGCGCGTTTTACTTGGGGTCGAGGAGCGACACTACTGCGGCCGTATCGGGCGCACCGGTTTGGGTCGTCTTGTGCTGCTGCCACTGACCGTCCACGAAAAGCTCCAGCGGGCTGAATCGCGATTTGTAGGACATCTTGCGACAGCCATCGATCCAGTACCCTAAGTAAACAAAGGGCAGGGACATTCTCTGTGCTTCGCGGATTTGCAACAAAATCGCTTCGCTGCCCAAACTGCGGCGGGACTGGCCGGGGTCAAAGAAGCTGTATATCGCGGCAAGGCCATCGAGCATTTTGTCTGCTACGGTAATAGCGACGAGCTGATTTTCTTGATACAAACGGTAGTAGATTGCGCACCCCAATCCGTCATTCAAAAATGACTCATATTGCTCACGTTCAGGGGGATACATATCGCCGTCCGCATGACGGCTTTCAATATAGTAACAGTAGAGTTTGTAGGCCTCGTCATCGAGAATCGAATCCGATTTTTCAATTCGAAGGTCTGCATTGCGACGGCTTATGCGTTGCTGGGTGCGACTGGGCTGAAATTCATACACGGGCACCCTCGAAGCAATACACGCATTACATCGTGCACAATGAGGACGATATACGTGGTCTCCGCTGCGACGAAAGCCGAGCAGGGACAGCTGTGTGTAGAGTTCCGCGCTGAGCTTCTGTCTAGGGTCAACGAACAGTGTTGTGGCTTCCTCGCCCTCAAGATAAGAACAACGATGCGGGAACGTCGTGTATACCTTGATTTCTCGCAAAGATGCTGTCAAAGCAACTGCTCCATTGATCGCAGGTCGAAACTACCGAGACGCTCGGGCAGGGTCCGGCGTCGCTCCGGGACTAGGCAAAGCGGATCTGAGAGAATCTCTTCCATTGTGACCTTTATAGCGTCACGCAGATGATTTTCAAAGTCCTTCCGCGGCATTGAGGTTGCACCTAGCGACATAAGATGAGGGTTGTCGACCTGGCAATCAATGAGTTTTACCCCCCCTTGCGCACAAGCCCTGCTCAATGCGATGAACGCTACCTTTGAGGCATTACTTCGGAGCGAAAACATGGACTCGCCAAAAAACACCCGCCCAAGGAGGACGCCATACAAACCTCCTATCAATTGGTTGGCCTCATAGACCTCCACTGAATGCGCCACGCCCATCTTGTGAAGCACTTGATAGGCGGACCGCATCTCTTGCGTTATCCAGGTGCCGGTCGCTTCGCCATCTCTGGCGACGGTTGCGCAGTTCTGGATCACCTCACTGAACGCGGCGTCATACATTAGCGTCCAGTCAGACTGCCGCAGGAATTTGCTCATTGATCGGCTGACATGAATATTGCCTGTCTGTAAAACTAGGCGGGGGCAGGGTGTCCACCACAAGATTTCTTCATCATCGCTAAACCAAGGAAAAATACCTTGGGCGTAGGCACTCACCAGCGTGCCGGGAGCCAGATCACCCCCCATAGCCAACAGCCCGTTGGGGTCTCGCAGGGCGCGATCGGTTGGGGGGAAGGGGTTAATCACATTAATTAAGTGTTCAAGCCGTCGAGGTATTTCTCTGCATCGAGGGCAGCCATACATCCGAAGCCCGCCGAGGTGATGGCTTGTCGGTAGATGTGATCTGCAACGTCGCCCGCAGCAAAAACACCCTCGGTACTGGTATGCGTAGCTTGGCCTTGTGTGCCCGAATGAACCTCGAGGTAGCCTCCCGACATGTTGAGTTGTCCAATAAAAAGGTCTGTATTGGGTTTGTGTCCGATAGCAATGAAAACTCCTGATAAGGCTAGTTGCTCCGTACTTGACTCGTCTAGGGTCGACCGAATCTGGATACCGGTGACGCCACTTTCGTCGCCAAGCACCTCGTCGAGCGTGAAGTGCCAATGAAGGACAACTTTTCCTTCGCTAGCACGCTGCATTAGCCGGTCCTGCAAAATTTTCTCGGCACGCAAACTGTCCCGTCGATGAACCAGATGCACTTTGTGACAAAGGTTGCTCAGGTATAGGGCTTCTTCCACAGCGGTATTACCGCCACCCACGACTGCGACCTCTTGGTTGCGGTAGAAAAAGCCATCACATGTGGCACAAGCGCTGACGCCTTTGCCCATAAATGCTGCCTCGGAGGGGAGGCCCAGATACTGCGCAGAAGCACCGGTTGCAATAATCAGCGCATCACAGGTGTATGAGTCGGTCCCCTTAAGCTCGAAAGGCCGCTGCGATAGGTCGACGTGCTCAATGTGATCGAACACCACACTCGCCTCCAGACGCTCAACGTGCGCCTGCATTTGCTGCATTAAGTCTGGCCCCTGCAAGTCGTGAGTACCCCCAGGCCAATTCTCAACCTCAGTGGTCGTTGTCAGTTGACCCCCTTGCTGCAATCCAGTAATCACGATGGGGTTAAGGTTGGCTCTGGCTGCGTAAACGGCAGCTGTATAGCCGGATGGGCCGGATCCGAGAATCATCAGCCGATGGTGAGTTGAAGCGGTCATGTATGCTGTTCCGTTACTGCGAGGGTGGGCCGCGGGGGCACTCCTATAGACTAGCGCAGCTACTCTGCTGAAACCAGCGACAATAGCCCTGCCTGAGCTATTTCGCGTCATAGGTTGATTTTCCCGGGCGTGTCGACGAGAGCATTTGAGGCGCTGGCAAAAGCGCTCGCTGTGCTAGCATGGAGCTTTCTAGGGTTGGTTATAGAGCGTGGTAGAGAAAGGCAAGTCAGCTTCGGTTAAACCCGATAGCGTCGAGGCGCCGTACGGTCGGCGGCGCTTACGAGACGTGCTCTTTATCGGCGTAGGAGCTGCCTGCCTCTTCGTTCTGATGGCCTTACTAACCTACAGCAGCAGTGACCCCGGGTGGTCTGCCAGTGGAACCGCTGCCGCAGTCTCTAATCTGGGTGGTAAGACCGGCGCATTTCTCGCCGATAGTTTTTTTTCTCTCGTCGGATCAACGGCCTATCTAGTGCCTGTTTTGCTCGCTTATCGAGCGGTTTCTCTACTGCTGGCAGACGATGATGGGGTGCGTTTCGATTGGCAGCTTCTGGGGTTCCGCGGGCTTGGTTTGTTACTGCTACTAATATCGGCCACGGCATTGCAGACATTGAATGATGGGGGAGGCACGGAGCTGCCACAGGGTGCGGGGGGCATCCTTGGCTTTGAGATTGCCAAAGGATTTGGCCAGGCTTTTAATCCAGTGGGAGCGCGTTTGGTCCTGGTGGCGCTGTTCTTGCTTGGATTGACCGTATTTGCCGATATCAGTTGGCTTAAGGTCATTGACTGGTTGGGGCAAAAAGTTATCGACTGCAGTCAAACCCTGTGGCGGCACGGCCTACTGCGCCTGGATAAAATGCGCGATCGCAGAGAGAGGGAAAAGCAGCTTGCCAGCCGTAAGGTACAGATTGAGCGGCACGTGGCCAAGGAAAAGAAGCGCGTGCCGCCAAAAATTAAGCCTCCCAAGCCTGCACAGATGCCAGGGAAAAAGGTTGAGCGAGAGCAGCAAAAACCACTGTTTGATATTCCCGTGTCGGGGGAGGTGCCGGCGCTCGACTTGCTTGATGCACCATCCGATTCCAGCCAAAGAGGCTATTCGGCGGACGAATTGGAGTCACTATCACGATTGCTGGAGTTAAAGCTAAAGGATTTTGGTGTGGTGGCCGAGGTGGTGGCGGTATACCCTGGACCGGTTGTGACGCGCTTTGAAATCCAGCCGGCAGCAGGTGTTAAAGTTTCAAGAATATCAAATTTAGCCAAGGACTTAGCACGCTCTTTAGCTGTTATTTCTGTACGAGTTGTTGAAGTCATTCCGGGCAAGAGTGTGGTGGGTATTGAAATTCCCAACGCAGACCGGCAGACCGTGAATTTTCGGGATGTACTGGCATCCAAGACCTTTGATGACTCTAAATCCGTGCTCACGCTCGCACTCGGTCACGATATTGCCGGCGCACCAGTCGTTGCTGATTTGAGCAAAATGCCCCATTGCCTCGTCGCCGGTACGACCGGCTCGGGCAAGTCGGTGGGGGTGAACTGCATGTTGGTCAGCCTGCTTTACAAGGCGACACCGGCCGATGTGCGTATGATCCTTGTCGATCCCAAAATGCTAGAGCTATCTGTATATGACGGTATTCCGCATCTCCTCACGCCGGTTATTACCGACATGAAAGATGCAGCAGACGGGTTGCGATGGTGTGTGGCGGAGATGGAGCGCCGCTATAAGTTAATGTCGTTACTGGGAGTCAGAAATCTGCAGGGTTACAACCGCAAGGTACTCGACGCAGAAAAGGGAGGCAAGGCGATTCCCGACCCTATGTGGAAACCAGATCCTGCTCTTGAACTTTCGGAGGAGGAGCAGGTCCACCCGACGCTAGAAAAGCTGCCGAACATTGTCGTCGTTATCGATGAGTTCGCTGACATGATGATGATAGTCGGCAAAAAGGTTGAAGAACTCATTGCCCGTATTGCGCAAAAAGCCCGCGCCGCGGGGATTCATCTGATTCTGGCGACTCAACGTCCCTCGGTTGACGTGATTACTGGCTTGATCAAAGCGAACATACCCTCCCGGATCGCGTTTTCAGTCAGCTCCCGCGTAGATTCAAGAACTATTTTGGATCAGGGTGGTGCGGACCAGTTGCTAGGCTATGGAGACATGCTCTATTTGCCCGCTGGATCCAGCGTTCCAGTTCGCGTGCACGGCGCTTTCTGCTCTGACGATGAGGTGCATCGAGTCGTAGCAGACTGGAAACGGCGGGGTGATCCTCAATATCTGGAAGGCTTACTGGACGAGGGCGAACAGACGCCGGTTACCGCCAACGAAATTCAATTGGCTGCTGCTGGCCAGAATGACCCTGAATCTGATGCGTTATATGACGAGGCTGTCGATTATGTGTGCCGGAGCCGCAGAGCGTCGATTTCGTCAGTGCAACGTAAACTTCGCATTGGATATAATCGAGCCGCGAGACTGATTGAGGCCATGGAAGCAGCCGGCTTGGTATCGGAGATGGGCAGCAACGGGCAGAGAGAGGTCATGGCACCTTCGCCACGGGAGGACTGAATGCGCTCGTTACGCCTCTTGTCGCTCAGTGCGTGTCTCATGAGTGCCGCGTCAGCTGCTGATCCACTGGACCAACTATCGACTAGAGAGTCGCTTTCGGGCAGTTTTATTCAATCCATCGTCAGCCCAGAGGGTGCAGAGCTAGAGCGTGCAGAGGGGCAATTTCGATTGCTGCGGCCTCATTATTTTTGGTGGGAAATTGAGCGACCGGATCAGCAGTTACTGATTTCTATAAACGGGCAGCTTACCCAGATTGACTGGGATCTCGAGGTGGTATCGCGAAGACATCTCTCACCCCAGGACCGCATGGTGCTTCAGTTGTTATTTGCGTCGAGGGAAGAATTAGAGACTGCCTTCAGTCTGGAGGTGCAGGAGCAGTTTGTTGTGCTGACTGCCTATGAGGAGGGCGCTCCGATAACGCGATTGTCGATAGAGCATCCGCCAGAAACCCAGCTATGGCGACTGTCTCTCACGGACAGGTCGGGACAAGAGATTCAGTTGATCTTGAAAGAGAGTTTCGATCGTCGCCTGAACCCCGCAGATTTCGCGATCCCCTCAACCGATTTTGACTGACGCCATAATAAATATGCCGGAGAACGACTTATTTGCGCCTGAGCTTGCGCCGCAAGAGCCTCTGGCAGCGCGGATGCGACCGCAATGTCTTGATGACGTAGTAGGGCAGAGTCACCTTTTGGGCCCAGATCAGCCGCTGAGAAAAGCGATAGAGTCCTGTGACGGACTGCACTCTTTTCTACTTTGGGGCCCTCCCGGCGTCGGAAAGACCACCCTTGCTCGGCTCGTATCTGCTCAGAGCAACGCGCTTTTTCTGCAACTCTCCGCCGTGTTTGGGGGCGTAAAGGATATTCGGGCAGCCATTGAGAGGGCGTATGAGGCCGCTGCTCGAGGACGTCGTACGGTGTTATTTATCGACGAGGTCCATCGTTTTAATAAGAGTCAGCAGGACGCTTTTTTGCCGCACATAGAGGATGGTACCGTCTGCTTTATTGGCGCCACGACGGAGAATCCGTCATTTGAAGTCAACGGCGCGCTACTTTCCCGATTGCGGATCTATCACCTAAAGGCGGTGTCGCAAGCCGACATCATCGCCTTACTGGAGAGGACCCTAGCGCGCTGCTACCCGGACCACAGGTCCGCCGAGTCGTTTCTCGAAGGCATCGCCAATATTGCTGACGGCGACATACGACAATCACTGAATCTCCTCGAGCTGTCTATCGGATTAGCGCAAGGTCGAGAACAGCCAGAAGTGCTCGATACGTCGTTACTGGATGACTTAGCGGAAACCGGAGCCAGGCGATTCGATAAAGGCGGTGATCAGTTCTATGACCAGATTAGTGCGCTCCATAAGTCCGTGAGGGGTTCGGATCCAGATGCCGCAATGTACTGGCTAGCGAGAATGCTTGATGGGGGCTGTGATCCACTATACATTGCGCGCCGGTGCATCCGTATGGCCTCAGAGGATATTGGCCTCGCGGATCCCAGAGCGCTGCAACTTGCTCTGGACGCCACAGCCGTGCAGGAGCGTCTAGGGAGCCCAGAAGGCGAGCTGGCGATCGGGCAGGCGGTGGTGTATCTCGCCTGCGCCGCTAAAAGTAATGCCGTATATATGGCCTTTAAGAGGGCGATGGATACGGCTAAATCGTCTGGCTCCGCTGAGGTGCCGATGCAGCTTCGTAATGGAGTGACGAAGGCCATGCGCGCTGCAGAATATGGAGAAGACTATCGATATGCTCACGATGAGCCGGGCGGATTTGCCGCAGGTGCACGCTACTTTCCACAGGAAGTAAACCCTCAATTTTTCTACGAGCCGACGGATCGCGGACTTGAGCGCAACATACGAGAAAAACTCGAGCAGTTGCGGGCGCTAAATCATGCTGCCCAAGGGCAGCGGGATTCATGAAGCCAGCGTATTGAGTATCCCTTGCGCTGGACGCGCTGTCGACGTTGCATGTGGACTTTTTCTAACTAGTTGCCTGTCGCCGCTGAATTTTACCCCGTGCACCTTTGTTGGGAACCTCGGTGGGTGCGCCACTATCGACGTGTTCTGGCTTTGCCGGCAGAGATGGACGCTTATATTGCGCGGAGCGCTTTCCTTGGTGCGGGCGGACTAGAAGGCTTCACCCTATTTTCAAGCTTTTCTCTTGAAGCGCTGCAGTCGGCGCAGAAACGCCGGTGGATTGCTGCTCGAGTCTACCTAGTGTCCAGCAGATTGCCCCTCGCCGCGACAGTGCAGCCGAGTATTATTTGAGCACGGACCTTCAGCTGACGGGGATATTCCCACACCTGCTTTGAAAAGTTTCGCGTTACACTCTGGCCGTCGAAAGAGGGTTGTCCCGACATGCTCGATATCAAAGCCATACGTCAAAATCCTGACGCCGTCTTTCTCGCGTTGAAGAAGCGAGGCATGGCATTCGATCTCGGTCGATTTCAGTCCTTAGACGCGCGACGCAAGAATGCCGTCATTCGTGCTCAGGCCCTGCGAGCTGAGCGCAAAGCAGCATCCAAACGTATCGGTGAACTAATTGCGGAGGGTAAAAGTCTAGACGAAGCCAAGGATGAGGTAGATAGCGTTCTGTCGCGCCTGGGTAGCGACTTAGAGGCCGCTACCGTTGAGGCAGATACTGCCCAATCGGAACTGCATGCGCTGCTGCTTGAAACGCCAAACCTTCCCGATGACCGCGTCCCGGATGGAGCGTCTGAGGACGATAATGTCGAAGTGCTGACGTGGGGAGAGCCGCAAAGTACTGAGTTTACGGCCAGGGACCACGTTGATCTCGGTCAGGCGCTCGCTCAGATGGATATGGACACGGCCAGTCGCATTGCGGGTTCGCGATTTTCATTGTTGTCCGATCAACTCGCGCTACTGCATCGCGCGCTGACGCAGTTCATGCTTGATCAACACACAGAACGGCATGGCTACCGTGAGGTCTACGTACCGTATATTGTGAACGAGACGTCGCTAACAGGCACTGGTCAACTACCGAAGTTTGCGGAGGACTTGTTCAGGCTTGAGGGTGAGCAGGGATACTACCTTGCGCCCACGGCCGAAGTGCCCGTGACGAACATCGCCCGTGACCGCATTTTCGACGCGGATGAGCTCGGTAGCAGCGGGTTGCGCTTTGTAGCGCACACGCCTTGCTTCAGAAGTGAAGCAGGCAGCTATGGCCGCGATACGCGTGGACTCATCCGCCAGCACCAATTTGAAAAAGTCGAGTTAGTACAGCTCGTCCGGCCCGAGCAATCCGATGCCGCATTGGAGGCGTTGACAGGCCATGCGGAGGCTATTTTACGTGCGCTGCAGTTGCCTTATCGAAAAGTCATGCTCTGCGGCGGTGATCTCGGGTTTAGCTCAGCGATAACCTATGACCTCGAGGTTTGGCTGCCTGGCCAATCTGCTTATCGAGAGATTAGTAGCTGCTCAAACTTTCGGGATTACCAGGCGCGCCGGCTGCAGGCGCGCTGGAGGAATCCTAAAACTGGAAAGCCGGAGCTGCTACATACGTTAAATGGTTCAGGATTGGCAGTCGGCAGGACCCTGGTGGCAGTCATGGAGAATGGTCAGCAAGCGGATGGGAGTATTCTATTGCCTGAGGCGATACGTCACTACATGCGTGGTGCAGAGAGTATAGCGGCTTATTAAGACCCGCGAGGTATGCGTCGATCAACTTAGCGTGAGCCTGAGCCGCTGTGGTGAGAGGCTAAGCCAGTATTGGGCCACAGGGAAATAGTATCGACTAGTATTCTGCCTGTTTCCATCAGCAACACATCGTTGAATTGGTCACTACCAGCGCTTCGTGTAGCACCGTCCTCAGCCGCGTCACTTACCTCCGCCTGCTCCGCTTTGTCGGCGGTTTGCCGGGCATCTAGAGTGTTCAGGCGCTCAAGTCCTTTGGCCAAGCGCCTTTTATTTTCGATCGCCAGCGCCTTTTGTTCCTGATTGTCACGCATTTCAAGGCGACCAGAGTGCCTTAACGGAAGAGCGGTAATGGTGCGAGTTTCTTGAGCCAACGACACCTGATCCTGCAAGTACAAATAGTCCGGGTCATTAGCGGCGCGTTTCTCGTGCAGATGGGTTAGCGTCGGCAGGATTGCTCGATAATCGTTGGAGCGGCTAAATCGTGCAGGCGCGATTTGATCCCAAGCGAGAGCGTTGTCCAGCGAGCTCTCGCCAATTTGCTCAGGATCAAAAAGGGAGGGGTACGCTATGTCAGGAATCACCCCTCTGTGCTGCGTACTCTCCCCGGAAATGCGGTAGAACTTACTTTCGGTGATTTTCAGCTGCCCTTCATGCAGAGCGACCAGCGACTGCACCGTTCCTTTACCAAAGGATTGCTCGCCAACAATGATGCCACGGCCGTAATCCTGGATGGCTCCCGCGAAAATCTCCGATGCAGATGCACTAAGGCGGTTGATCATGACGGCTAGAGGGCCCCTGTAGTAGGGGGACTTTCGACGTTTTCCATCCCGCCAGACTCTGCTCTCTGCAGACCGGATTTGGACGGTGGGGCCGTATTCTATGAACAACCCAGTCAGTTGATTGGCTTCTTGCAGCGAACCGCCGCCATTGTCTCGCAGGTCAATTACGAGCCCTTCTACTCCCTCTGCTACAAGTTCGTCGACCAGTTTCTGCACGTCGCGCGTTGTAGAGCGATAGTTGTTATTGCCGTTTCGGTAGGCTTCAAAGTCTATGTAAAAGGCGGGAATGTCGATGACTCCGATCCTGTGGGTCTGGTCCGCTTCATCTGTGAATTCAATGACTTCTTTTTGAGCTGCCTGCTCCTCCAGTTTGACCTCGTTGCGGCGGATGGGGATAACACGACGCTGATCCGACTTACCTTTACCTGGGATCACCTCGAGCCTTACCATGGTATCGCGGGGGCCTCTAATTAGGTCAACCACCTCATCTAGTCGCCAGCCCACTACGTTTTCAATCGGGCCACTAATCCCTTGGCCGACCCCAATGATGAGCTCAGAGGGCTTTAGTTCTCCCTGCTTGTCCGCGGGCCCTGCTGGTATCAGTCGCGTAACTTTGGCGTATTCGTCTTCCACCTGCAGCATCGCGCCTATTCCTTCGAAGGAGAGGCTCATGTTGATGTCAAAGTTTTCGGCGCGTCGCGGTGAGAGGTAGTTGGTGTGTGGGTCGTACTGTTCGGCCAGGGAGTTAGCGTAAATCTGGAATACGTCCTGGGCGTTATATTGTTCCAGGCGACTTAGCTGGTTTTGGTAACGGCGCGAGAGCGTTTCAGGGATTTCCGCTTCAGGCTTGTCCGAGAGGATGAGACTCAAGGCTTGGTTTTTGAGCCGTTTTCTCCATCGATCATCGAGCTCGGTTTGATCCGACGCCCAAGCCATCGTGGAGTGATCAATGATCAGATACTCATCCACGTCGTAGTCGAATCCATTCAGAGTTGCAGGCAAAGAGGTAAGAATGTTTTTCAGTCGGGCTTTGAGCTTCTCTTGGTAGCGATTAAACATGGTGAAGGCCGGGCTCAGATCGCCCCGACGCCCGGCGTTATCCAGTTCTAAACGCCATTGATTGAACTGGCCAATATCGTCTGCATCCAGGAACATTTTCTGGGGATCGAGCGCATCCAAGTAAGCGGCAAAGTGCTGCGCCGATAGGCTATCATCGTAGCGCCGGCTAGCGTAGTGACGATCCTCAATGACATCAATTAGTTCCTGCAGAGTGTCACTTTGGCCTGAGGTTGGGGTTAATGCATACGACGCAAGCGAACACCACGCAAGGCCAAAAGCCAGCAAAATCTGAATTAGTGTTCTTTTGCGATCTAACACTCTTTTCCTCCTTGCCCTCTTTGTGAGGACAGTTACCCACTCTGGCTTGACCCCTTTGGCGGAGCTACCGACTCGTAAATATAGCGCGTCGTTATCGTTTTTACCCTCAGCGGCTAAGAGTCGGATCAATGCCTGTGCCTCCTCATTGGTTGAGTAGTGGAGGCCATTAACCATCGTTGGAGACACTTATTGGCGCACTGAATGCTGGATCCGACGATACGGTGTGTCACTGAGACGAAATAGGACATCGTTTAGCTAACGACGGGAGGCCTTGCGAACTTTATCGTTGTGCTGCGCGTCTGTCTGAAATTGCACTTTAGCATTTTGATCAACTCTGCTTGTTGCCGTTCATCACACTTCGCCACCCTTTTTTTAAATAGCACTGCTCAATAACTCTGCAATAGGGCCAATGGGTTGCGTTCCCACGTCATAGAGTAGCCAGGGTAAATCGCTGTCACGCAACCAATTGACCGCCGCGTCTCGCTGCTTCAGACAGCCCACAGTCGCGATTGCACCCGCAGTCAGGCATTGCGAATCGATGACTGACACGCTGTCGGGACCTGACACTGGCCAACCTGAGCGTGGGTCGAGCAAATGACCATACTTTTTACCATCGTGCGTCACAGTACGCGCGTAATTTCCGCTTGTTGCCAACGCTGCGTTGACTAAGCTGACTGAGCACAGTGCGTCGGGGGTGCTGGGATCCTGGATTCCGATCGACCACGGAGTCTCGTCGCCCTGAGCGCCGATTACCGCGACGTCACCTGCGAGCTCCACAAGGCCCGAAGTGACGCCGGCGTTACGAAGCAGCTCGATAGTTCGATCAACGGCATACTCCTTAGCGATCCCGCCGAGGTCTACTTCCATACCTGCCTTGGGTAGGTGGCAGCTTTTCTCGCGCCATTCGATACTCGAGAAGCCGACTAAATCGAGTACCTGGTCGATTTTGGAGGGCGAGGCTTTTCCCGCCAATTGAAAGTCCCAAGCGTATCGTAACGGACCTGATGTGATATCGAATAGCCCATCTGACTCTTTCCAGAGTTGCCCTGCAAGCTCAAACAGTGCGCCAGCCTCAGTATCAAGGTCTGTATATACTCCCGAACCGCTGCGCTCGTTGATTTGGCTTACAAGGCTTCCTGGACGGTATCGGCTATATCGGGACTCGAGATTAGACAACAAATCGGCTGCCTGATCCAAAACCGTTTCAGCGGTGTGTCTAGCTTGCGAAGCAGTATCGATGACAACTAGGGCCGGTCCGCCCATGACTTTTAGGCGTCGCTGGCACCGACTAAATCCGTCACTCAAAGCGCCAGATCAATGCAATGGTGCCCCGCCAAAAATCGACCAAAGCGGGTGCCTTCTCGCCACTGTAGAGCCCCGAGCTCTGCGACGTTTCGTAGCGTTCAGCCTCTAACTCCAGCGTCCATTGCTCGCTCAGTAAAATAGACCACCGCGCACCCAGCGTCACCGCGCCGTAGGAAGACAGTCGATAATCATCCGCGTGGTGAGTCGTGCTGGTATCCGAGACGACGTTGAAAAAATCAGCTTGGCGCTGACTGTAGTAACGCACGTAGGGCGTTAACAAGCTGCTCGAGAGATTCTGGGCCCAACCTAATTCCAGCGTGTGGGAATCAATGCCCCAGCTGTCTGCGTAGTAGCGGTAGTCCGCCTGCAGAGATGCGTCAAAATCTGGCAAAAAGCGCCGGTATCCAAGTGAAAGGGCAAGCCGTTCATGGGTGTCCGGCCGCGCGTCTCTAAGCTTGTAAGGGTCTGACAGATAGCCTTCGCTGTAGGTGTAATTGAGCCCGATCCGAGCGACGGCGGTTCTTGACAAGATTTGCGACACGCCGAAGTGCGCTGATTGCGTATCGAGTCCATCCTCTTCAATAAAAACAGGTATAACGCCCTGAGTGGGCCGGACGTTATCGTGAGAGCTGCTCAAGGCCGTGCTCCATGTGCGGCTGTTATCAGCCGAATTCCATGATACGTCGAAGGCGAGCGCGGTCGCTTCGTAGTCGTCCTCGTCAGAGTGGCTGATCGCGAATCCGGCGTTACCATCAGCCCAGAAGTAGCGTGTTGTAACACCAACTTCAACTCGATTATCTTGAATGCTTGCACCACTCATGATGACTCCGGGTTCTCCGTCTGCCTGCGCACCGACAAACCAGGGAGACGCCCCCGATTGATAGTCATTTTGTACGTCAAGTGCGACCGACCAACTCGCACCTACCGGCGCCTCAATCCACAGCTGCGTGATATCGATGTCGTAGCGATTAGCCGAGCCGAAGATCAATTTCTCTGAGTCGAGACTATCCTCACTGTAGCGACTGTAACGCAGACCCACCTCTGTGAACGTGGGAGGCGCGTCGGCCAAGGCCGCCGTGCCCTGATAAGCGGGTAAAACAGCCAGAGACTGACCAAGACGCCGCATAAGGGGGCTAGCCGGTGACAAGCCTCTGAGAGGCGTATTAGTTACAGCCACACCCGCCTCCCGCCGCGCCTGCACCGCCGGAAGATGCTTCTTTGCTGGTGTAAACATGTCCCTTGAGTCTGGTATTACGGCTATCAGGGTCCCAAGCCATGCCGACTTCCGATAAGTGGCCTCGTTCGAATGGTGCCACCGACTCCGTTGCTACACATCCGGCAAGGCAGACTAAAAATAAAATACATATTCCTTTAATGCGGTACGGCACTCGCTATTACCTCACTTACTTCAAATTCTCAACGCGCTAAATGCTGGAGTTCCATGATGATGACCGGTCCTGGGCTGAGCCTAACCCAGCAAAACCTATTAATTATAGTAATTCTGCGCCGTTTTCGTTGTTTCACCGTATGAAAGTTTCCTAGGTTTAGTGCCACATCAGCTGCGGGTTCAAAAAAACGGCCATGAGTCTCTTCAAAAACATAGTAGTGCCGATGCAATGTGCGCTGCTTATCAGCATTGCAGACAATGTCGCTCAAGCGCAGGACGCCGAGGCGTATTACGTGAGCAACGTAGAGACTATCGTCCAGTCTAAGTGCAGAGGTTGCCATCAGTCCGGAGGGCGGGCGAGTTACACCCCGCTAATCTATACGGACTCCGCCCCCAACAACCATAGGGTTTTTGAGGCATACGTAAACGATCCATCTCCCGGTGCTCGTGCTGATCGCGTATTAGGTAAAATTAGGGGCGCTTTGGGGCATGGAGGTGGCACAGTAATTAGTGCAGGCACCGCCAATTATCAGGTTTTCGAGCAGTACATGGCTTACTTCGACACAGTGGAGCCAGCGATTGAGGTACCGGGCGCGCCCACCGACGTTACTGCGGTAGCAGGCGACCGGTTAGCTATTGTCAGTTTTACGCCCCCTAGTGATGATGGTGGAGCTGAGATCACTCGTTACACGGTGAGAAGTAACCCCGGCCAAAATCAGAGCCGTTGTTCTGGATCACCTTGTGAAGTTGATGAGCTGTCAAACGGCACTTCTTACACGTTCACGGTTACCGCTAGCAATGAAGCTGGGGATGGACCGGCATCAAGCCCGAGTAACGCAGTCACGCCGGCAGCCCCTGCGGTTCTGCGGGTGGTACTCGAAGAGCCTGTAGCCCGGGAGATTCATACCGGTGTGGGCAACATCAGGGGTTGGGCAGTTGCGTCTGATGGCATTACCAAAGTTGAAGTCTGGATCGACGGCGCTTATGCATTTGACGCCCCCTATGGTGGAGAGCGAGGAGATGTAGGCGGTGCATTCCCTGATATCGACGACTCCGCAAATTCAGGATTCTCAGCAGCATACAACTACAGCAACCTCAGCGCGGGGACGCACTCTATTTCCGCCCTCGCGTATACGGGATCGGGTGAAACCAAAGAATCAAAGAAACAGTTCGAGGTTGTCCGCTTTCCCAGTTCTTATATTGCTGACAAGGATGCGGTCGATCTCAGCTCTGCCAGCTGCGCACTTGAGGGAGATGAGATCTCCGTTACTGATGCGCGTGTGGATGAGGGTGTCTACGACCTGCGCTTGAAGTGGCGAACTGCCGAGCAGGGGTTCGAGATTGTTGAAATTAATGGGGCAGCAATCAGTGCAAGAACCGCCAATTATCAGGTTTTCGAGCAGTACATGGCTTACTTCGACACAGTGGAGCCAGCGATTGAGGTACCGGGCGCGCCCACCGACGTTACTGCGGTAGCAGGCGACCGGTTAGCTGTTGTCAGTTTTACGCCCCCTAGTGATGATGGTGGAGCTGAGATCACTCGTTACACGGTGAGAAGTAACCCCGGCCAAAATCAGAGCCGTTGTTCTGGATCACCTTGTGAAGTTGATGAGCTGTCAAACGGCACTTCTTACACGTTCACGGTTACCGCTAGCAATGAAGCTGGGGATGGACCGGCATCAAGCCCGAGTAACGCAGTCACGCCGGCAGCCCCTGCGGTTCTGCGGGTGGTACTCGAAGAGCCTGTAGCCCGGGAGATTCATACCGGTGTGGGCAACATCAGGGGTTGGGCAGTTGCGTCTGATGGCATTACCAAAGTTGAAGTCTGGATCGACGGCGCTTATGCATTTGACGCCCCCTATGGTGGAGAGCGAGGAGATGTAGGCGGTGCATTCCCTGATATCGACGACTCCGCAAATTCAGGATTCTCAGCAGCATACAACTACAGCAACCTCAGCGCGGGGACGCACTCTATTTCCGCCCTCGCGTATACGGGATCGGGTGAAACCAAAGAATCAAAGAAACAGTTCGAGGTTGTCCGCTTTCCCAGTTCTTATATTGCTGACAAGGATGCGGTCGATCTCAGCTCTGCCAGCTGCGCACTTGAGGGAGATGAGATCTCCGTTACTGATGCGCGTGTGGATGAGGGTGTCTACGACCTGCGCTTGAAGTGGCGAACTGCCGAGCAGGGGTTCGAGATTGTTGAAATTAGATAGGATTCGGAACGAGTACTTGACTAACAGCCCTTAGGGCTGGTTTTGCGATATAGTCGTCATAATGTTGGATCTGCCGCTAGCAGCGCAAGAGTGAAGTGACAGATTAGACGTGGTCGAAGGAAGTCGGCTCGGTGCAATCGCTATTGACCAGGGCTGGAGCGGTTCCAGAGGCTTGGCTGGGACTAGCTCTATATGTCCTCTCTAGCAACGCCCTCGCATGGCCAGCTCTTGGCGCGGGGCCACACCCTGTCGACTCAATTTTATCCTCTGGATCACAGGCCGACACTTCTGGAGAGGAAGCAGAGACGTTTTATCTCGATCAGGTCGATGCAGGCGTGCAAACTGAATGTTTGATCTGTCATCGGTCCGGCGGCTCTGCCAGCGAGGCAGGCGCGAGACTGGCTCTGTCGCAAGACGCCTTAAGAAACCACGAAGCTTTCTCCTCTCTGCTGTCGAATACCGCGGTCACCGCTAAATGGTTGCTCGCTAAAACTCGTGGCGGCGAGGGCCACGGGGGTGGGGCGGTGCTCGCGCCCGGAGGACCTCTTTACAGCTCGCTTGAGACTTATCTGGCAATGCTGGAGGGCGATTCAGGTACCGAACAGGGAACCTCTCCAGACTTTTGGAGTGGAACATCACCTGAGAGCCCAGAGGCGACTCTTCGCCGGGCAACCCTTTTATTTGCTGGGGAGACAGCTAAACCCTCTGCTGTTAAGCGAGCAAAAGCAGGCCCTCAGGCGCTCCGCCGTGAAATCATTGCAATCATGCAGGGTGAGGGGTTTCGGCAATTTCTCATGACCGGCGCGAACGATAAATTGCTCATTTCAGGTCTTGAAAACGGCATCGATTTCAATATTCAAACTTTCGATCGTTATCCCAAGCTCGCTGAAGTGTTGGCTGAGTTGCCTGATGATCGGCCGGAAGAGTTTGAGGACTACCATGAACGGCCTTTTTTTAGCAGAGGCGATGCTGAGTGGATGTTCCGTGGAGCAGTCGCGCGTGAACCACTCGAATTAGTCGCTCATATTGTGATGAATGGTTTGCCATACACAGAAGTTCTCACGGCAGACTACACAATGGTCAATGCACTTACAGATTATGCATACAGATCTCGAAGTGGCTTTAGTCACAAGTTCACCTCTGAGGATGGTTTTTACGACCGCAGGCCATTTGGCATCTTTCGTCCCGGCTATAACGATGGGCATATCCCCCATGATCACGAGTTTGAGATTAACGAGGATGAGGGCGTATACACGTTCAGTGATTACCATCAATGGCCACATGCCGGCGTCTTAAGTACTCAGGCTTGGCTCGCTCGCTATCCTTCAACTGATACCAACAGGAATCGGGCACGCGCAAGGTGGACGTACTTTCATTTTCTGGGGGTGGACATAGAGAAGTCAGCGCCTCGGTCTACTGACCCGAAAGCGCTTGCAGATACCGATAACCCCACTCTGAAGAATCCCGCATGCACCGTCTGTCATGAGCGTCTTGACCCTATGGCAGGTGCATACCAAAGCTTCGGAGATATGGGTCATTACTTGGATCAGTATGGTGGTATTGATTCACTCTCAGATGCCTACAAATGTCCTGAGTGCTACGGGGGCGAATGGGGCTCAACAGGCTATGAAGAGGGAGATACCTGGTATCGCGATATGCGAGCGCCTGGTTTCGAAGGCACGGACGCGGAAGTTGTGGAAGAGGATAGTCTGCAGTGGCTTGGCAGGCAAATGGCGGCAGATACGCGTTTCCCTGCGGCAACCGTTCGGTTCTGGTGGCCCACAGTGTTCGGCGCCGAAGCGTTAGCGGCACCAGACGTGGCCCTGAACGAGCTTTCTGATCAGCACTTGAGAGCATTCATGGCTCAGGACCACACGATAAACAAGCTAGCAAGGGATTTCGTTGGGTCTGGATTCGACCTAAAGGACTTGCTTGCCGACATGGTGATGTCTCGTTGGTATAGAAATTCTCGAATTACAGATCCCGCCCTCGTGCAGGGTCGGGAAGCTGAGCTTCGCACAGTGGGTCGAGGACGCTTGCTCACTCCAGAAGAATTAGACAGGAAAAATCGAGCAATCTTCGGGCGGACGTGGCGTCAAAGCGGCGACGGGACCAATGCCCACGCTATTGGCCTTGAGACCGCGCTGACAGGCCAGTGGGCTTCCTACAACGCTTTTTACGGTGGTATTGACGGCGCGGTGGTAACCAGTCGTAACCGGGAAATTACGCCATTGATGTCCAATGTAGCTGAGACGATGGCCATCGATTTGTCTTGCCAAGTCGTTATTGAAGACTTTAATCGCCCGCAGGGTCAGCGACTTGTCTTCGGCCGTCTCACCAAAGATGCGGTACCCGGTGGTATAGCCATTGAGACCCATCATCTCAAGGGGACAGTCGGATCCATGGACGAGCATGTGGACCACACAATCTCACTATCTGTCCAACTCGTTAAAGGACCCACGCGAATCACGATTAATGATCTGACGCGACATAGCCATGAAAGTACTGATGATGAGTGGACTGGCGCTGAACTGTTGTTACGTCGAATTATTTTTCGCAGGCAATCGTCTCAGATACTTGCTCTGCAAGGTGATGAACTTCATAAAAATTCAGGATTTCTCGCCGACCGCTGGCAAGATGATGAAGGCGCGCAACACTGGAGGGGTCATCCGGATGGCGATGGCTGGCGTTTACACCCCGGGGCGTGGGTTGAAGTTGAAGTGGATTTGCCTGCCGGTGACTATGAGCTGGATATAGAGTTGGCGTCGTCCCTGAAGGAGAACAATATTAACGAGTCAATGACTGTCAAGGTTAGTGCCAGAGCGACTCGTAATCTGGGGCAGACAATTCATGGAAAGCAGATTCGGCAGCAGATCGCGACGATTCTACGTCGGGCTACCAGCCGCACACCGTCAGCTCGAGAGGTCAGTGAGTTACTATCCATGCTAGGCCGCAGTGCCACGCGCGCGAAGTCAGAGACTCCTTGGTTCCGTGATCGCGGTAACAATTGTGAGACTTGGTGGATTTGGCGAGACGAGCAGCTTGAGGGTGACGAATGGTGGCATCGGTATGGAGACAGTGAAGGCATGATGCGGGGCTGGTCCACGGTGCTACACAGAATCATGACTAGCTATGGTTACCTCCATGACTAGGGTGGACAAAAATAGAGTGCGATCAACTAAGCTGACCAGAAGAGGGTTTCTTCGCGCATCTGTTGTCTCCACTATGCCCCTCAGCCTTAGCCCTTCGGTGCACGTTTGGGGCCATGGAGATTTATATTCTGGCGGTAAGCTTTTGGTGACGCTGCAGCTTGACGGTGGGGTCGATGTCACGATGTTCTGTGACCCCAAAACAAATGTAAATGGGGAGCCCAAAATTAATCATTGGGCGGACCGGGCCCAACCGGAGCAGGTCGGGAACATTGTTTATGCGCCGGTGGCAAAAAACCGAGAACTTTTTGAGCGTTATGGCGCGGATTCATTAGTCGTCAATGGCGTCGACTCGCAAACCAACTCACACGAGACCGGGAAGCTGTTTAACTGGACTGGGATCAACAATGAAGGTCAGCCATCCTTATCTGCATTGTTCGCAGCCGCTATGGCGCCCAGTGAGCCCCTAGCGTACTCGGTGTTTGGCGGGCTCTCTCGCACTGCTGGCATTATTGGCTACAACCGGTTTGACGAGCTCTCGGTTTTGAGAGGTCTGACTCAGCCCAATATCGAGCCATGGTCAGGTGAGTCAAAGCGCTGGCAGTCGGAAATTGCACGGGCGCAGCGATCGGTAGATCAGGAAATATCTCGCAAGATGAGCAGTGAAGGGCGCAGCATCCGCGAGCAGGAGAGCCTCGGACGGCTTAGGGAAGCCCGAGAAAACAGGGAGAGGTTAACCAGCTTGGCCGATCTAATCCCCGCAGAGCAGGATATCGCTGAGCGCGAAGAATTTAGCGCTGGGGGTATGCCATTGTCGAGCAATTTAAAGCAACAAATGCAGAGCGCTTTACTGGTATTCGAATCCGGTTTGGGTGTTTCAGCAGATTTATCACTCGGGGGCTTTGACTCACATGAGGAGAATGAGCCGATTCAGGAAGCCCTTCTTTCGCATTTCTATGACGCGCTCAACTTTTTTTGGGATACAGCGGACGAGCTGGGCCTTGCCGACCGCATTTTGCTTGTGATCGGCTCAGATTTTGGCAGAACTAATTTCATAAATGAGGGCAACGGTAAGGATCACTGGCCGATTGGCTCATATATTATCATGGAGCAGGGCGCTGAGTGGAGTAATCGAGTCATAGGTGAGACGGACGAGCTGCATTTTGCCTCGAAAATTGACCCTGGCACGTTAGATCCAAGCGACGATGGGTTGATAATGACGCCAACGCACATTCATAAGGCGCTGCGGGAGTACCTTGGGGTGGAAGCCTTCGCGGCAGAGTTGGGTTTTGGCCTCACTAGAACTACCTCGTTACCCCTGTTCACTCCAGTTACATCCAATTTGTAGCGGTATTTTTGGCCATACTTGTCGCTGCAGCTAACAAAGAGGCTCTAATTCTATGCGGGTCCTCTCCATGCGCGCCAGTGCATGGGAATCCTCTCCGGCGATGGATAACATTTAAATAGAATAGAAAGACTTGGAGAAGATAGAAAAATATGACCACCGCAACCCCCGATCATGCTGAAATCAGAGCAGCCGTGAGGAAGCTATGCGAAGGCTTTTCCAACGAGTATTGGCAGCGGATGGATCGTGATCGATGCTACCCGTCAGATTTTGTATCTGCGTTGACTGACAGTGGTTTTCTGTCCGTATTGATTCCTGAACATTACGGGGGGTCAGGGCTTGGGCTTTCCGCGGCTGCGGCGATACTTGAGGAAATACATCGATCGGGCGGCAATGGGGGAGCGTGTCACGCTCAGATGTACACCATGGGCACGCTGCTTAAGCATGGTGGCAACGAGCAAAAAGAGGAGTTTTTGCCAAAGGTCGCGTCGGGGGAACTGCGCTTACAAGCTTTTGGTGTTACCGAGCCTTCAAGCGGGACCGATACGACCAGAATCTCTACTTTTGCACGGCGTGAGGGGAGTCATTACCTCGTATCGGGACAAAAAATATGGACAAGTCGTGCCGAGCATAGCGACTTGATGATCCTTCTGGCGCGGACGGAAAAGAGAGAGGAGGTCACAAAACCGTCGCGGGGGTTGAGTGTGTTTCTCGTTGATATGCGTGATGCGTTGAAAAAGGGCATGACGATTCGTCCAATACGGACGATGCTTAATCATGGCACCACCGAGGTGTTTTTTGACAATGTACCGATCCCCTCAGAATGTTTGATTGGGAAAGAAGGGGAGGGCTTCAAATATATATTAGATGGCATGAACGCTGAGCGAGCCTTGATTGCTGCCGAGTGTATCGGTGACGGGCGTTTTTTTGTCGATCGCGCGTCTAAATATGCTACCGAGAGATCAGTATTTGGACGACAAATTGGCCAAAACCAGGGTGTGCAGTTCCCTATCGCGCGCGCGCACATAGAACTGGAGGCGGCCGCAGAAATGGTCAACAAGGCCGTATCACTGTTTGAGGCTGGGGAGGCTTGCGGCTCAGAGGCTAATATGGCGAAGATGCTGGCTTCTGAGGCGAGCTGGAGAGCGGCTGACACATGCCTTCAGGTACATGGAGGCTTCGGGTTTGCGGAGGAATACGACATTGAACGGAAGTTTCGAGAGACACGTCTTTACCAGGTAGCTCCGATAAGCACTAATCTCATTCTCAGTCACGTAGCCACGCATGTGCTGGGCATGCCCAAATCTTTTTAATAGCACAGTGTTGTAAAAAAAATTATACGAGCACTGCCAGTGGGTCGTCGGAAATAGGGACGACAACCATGTCCAAACTTGCCTTAACACTGCTCCTCGGCTTAGCGCTCTCGTCGCCCACCTAGCACATACACCTGGCCCGAACTGACTGTGTTATCTGGAGACAAAACGCACCTCTTTAACAAGCTGTCTGGGCTTTCAAAAGTTTATCTTGTCCGCCGCCGCCCGGTTCCTCCGTTTCTGATGCCTCAGATAGCGACGGGTGGTATCCGCACTTGCGTGCCCAGCCATATCCGCGGCAGTAGCTAAATCTTCACCATTATCAAGTAGATATGTAAGAAAGCTCCGTCTCAAATCATGGGGAGACGCTTTGTCGAGGCGCGCCTGGCTAACTCGGCGCGTGACAATGTCATAGACGCCGCGAGCCGTGAGCCGCCTGTCTTCGGTGATCTGATTCCAGCGATTGACCGGTCGAAACAGTGGTCCGAAGTGCAATCCTGACTCCTCGAGCCAGGTTTTCACAAGATCGATGGTTCTAGGCGGCATTTCTAGTTCTCGTTCTTTGTTGCCCTTGCCAATGACCTTGATGGACCGATCGCTAAAGTTGATCTTGTTGATATCAATCGTGACCACTTCGGCGCGTCGCGGGCCGCAACCGAACAAGACGCCCAGTAATGCAGCGTCTCTGACGCCAGCAGCGCCCTCATCGTGCAGACAATGATCGATGAGCTGCGCGATCTCGTCGACGTGCAGTGCGCGGCCAACGGCTAGTCTCTGCAGCTTAATGGCACGAATTCGCTCGATGAGGCCGAATTGGTGATCGCTCATTTGTCGATGCAGCATAGCCTCGCGTGAAATTCCTTTAATGATGCTCAAATATAGATTCCGCGTATTGTCGGAGAGGCCTTTTTGCTTAAGTTTTTCCATGAGTGCTAGTACCGTGGCGCGATCCAGACGATGCCACGGGAAGATATCAGGAGTTTGATCGCATAGAGCGGCGATTTGCTTCATCACGGAACGTGCCGTTGTCCTGCTTGCTTCCGATCCCTGAAGTGAAGCGAGATAGAGTGACGCGGGGTTGCTGTGTTGGAGTGGGCTGTCACTGCCCACCGTTTCAAGCCAGCTATTGATTTCCTGATTGGCTGTTTTCTTCTTTGTATCCATGGCAAACCGCACCCCATAACGCTTGCGTTAACTGACGTAAACATACATTTAAGGAAGTTAAAATGCAACCCTCTCTTAGATGAGAAGAGAGAACTCGCAATCAAAAATAATGTTAGATCGCCGAATCAATCACTTTTATGACCGTGAATCGCTTCCCAAGGACGAGCGGTTGTGCCCTCTGCGAGGACTTTGGACCTCCCGAGCACAAGAACAAGGACGTCAGCCCGGTATACCAGCGACTCGGGTTCGCCGTGCGATTTGAGGGGCATGGCATGCGTTTTTTGGAGCTCGGACATGATACATGTGTCCCCTGATTAAGCGGACGTAAGGTAGGTCTGAGATTTTTCGGCGTCTTCGCAATCCGGCTGTGAGCACTGGCTTATAATAATAATCTATTCGGAAATATATGTTCGCTGCTGGGTTGATTCTTGATGAGAGCTGATCAGACTTTGCAGCCACTGGTGTGGCTCCGCGGCTACAACTGTGAGAGTCTTATCAACGACGTCCTGGCTGCGGTCATCGTGACGATCATGTTGATCCCCCAGTCTTTGGCCTACGCGTTATTGGCGGGTCTGCCTGCAGAGATGGGGTTATATTCGTCAATCCTGCCGCTTTTTGCATACGCGCTTTTTGGCAGCAGCCGAACCCTTTCGGTTGGCCCGGTTGCTGTTGCCTCGCTCATGACAGCGTCTGCGGTGGGCGCAGTCGCATCAAAAGGTTTAGCGGACTATGCGAGTGCGGCAACCCTTCTCGCCTTGCTCGGCGGATTGATGCTAATCGCAATGGGACTGCTGAAATTTGGCTTCGTGTCCCACTTTCTATCTCACCCTGTGGTATCGGGGTTCATTACTGCCTCGGCCATCATCATCGCGCTGGGGCAATTGGGCCCTTTGCTGGGTGTCACACTCCAGGGCGCCACCCTTCCCTCACTCTGCCATCATCTATTTGTGCAACTAGGAGAGGCGCATGGTTTGACGGTTCTCGTTGGCGCCGGATCAGTCGCTTTTATGCTGCTTGCGCGGTTTTGTCTAAGTGACTGGCTCGCGGTCATTGGCCTGCGCGGGCGCCCCCTAAAGTTGATCATTCGCTCGGCGCCAGTTTTGGTTATGGCGGTGACGATACCACTATCGGCAGCAATGAGTTTTGAGTCTGCGGGTGTGCCCCTGGTCGGGCAGATCCCGAGCGGCCTACCAGCTTTTAGTGCTCCCCAAATCAGTTGGCCTTTAATTCAAGAATTGGCACTACCCGCGTTTCTCATTGCGATCATTGGGTTTGTTGAGTCGGTCTCAGTCGGCAAGACCCTGGGTGCGAGGCGGCGTCAGCGAATCGATCCTGATAAGGAGTTGATCGGGCTTGGCGCAGCTAACAC
Organism: Halieaceae bacterium; assembly: GCA_902631395.1. Lineage (GTDB taxonomy): Bacteria > Pseudomonadota > Gammaproteobacteria > Pseudomonadales > Halieaceae > Luminiphilus. The sequence goes on from CACOYM010000007.1 coordinate 80,520, forward strand.
TGCAGCTGCCATATCGGGGGGGTTCCCTGTAACGGGAGGGTTCTCGCGATCTGTCGTCAATTTTGATGCGGGTGCTGAAACCCCGATGGCGTCAGTATTGGCCGCATTAGGCATTGCTCTGGCAGCTATATTTCTCACCCCGGTGCTCTATTTTCTGCCCAAAGCTGTTTTGGCGGCAACGATTGTGGTCGCAGTTATCAGCTTGATTGATATTGAGACGATTAGCCTCGCCCGCCGCTACCGCGCCGCTGACTTCTGGGCCGTTGTGATCACGATTACCGTGACCTTGTTTGCCGGTGTAGAGTTGGGCGTATTGGCCGGTGTAAGTGCTTCGGTAAGCTTGCATCTCCACCACACCAGCAGGCCCCACTTCGCGGTAGTCGGTCAAGTGCCAGGCTCTGAACACTACCGGAACGTGGCGCGTCACGACGTTTTGACCGAGCCGCATATCCTGTCGGTGCGCATCGATGAGTCACTGTATTTCGCCAATGCGGCACATATCGAGGAGATGGTGTGTGCTCAGGCAACACTGCAAAAGGATCTCGCCCACGTCGTTTTGATGTGCCCCGCCGTAAACGCGATTGACCTCAGTGCCTTAGAGGCTCTGGAGGAAATCAATACTCGCCTGAGCGAGAATAACGTCGCATTGCACCTCAGCGAGGTGAAAGGCCCGGTCATGGACGCGCTCGAGCGCAGCGATTTTCTCAATCACCTTAGTGGTGAGGTTTTTTTGTCCCACCACAACGCGGTCATGGCGCTGCGGGCTAAAGGAACTGCTGATCCCGCTCTGACTTGAGCAGTCGCCGAAAACCCCGCTCCACCGCCATCTCCGCCGCCAGACTCAGTTTTTCCTGCCAGCTTCGCTTGGCGCGATAGCGGATCTCAATCAGGTCGTAGCTCTCAAGATGCTCGACTAGAAAGCTGTCGGAGGTACACAAGCGGTCAACCAGGTTTTTGTTTAACGCCCGCTGGCCAAACCAAAACTCTCCGGTGCCAACCTCGTCAATCGCTACGACCGGTCGATTGCTTGAGACAAAGTCTTTGAAGAGCACGTGGATGTCATCAATATCAGCCTGAAACTTCTCTCTGGCCTTATCCGTATTTTCGCCAAACACTGTGAGAGTTCGTTTGTACTCTCCCGCGGTGTGCATCTCGAAATCGATGTCATTCTTTTTGAGCAGCCGATTGAAATTGGGCAGCTGCGCGACCACTCCAATCGAGCCGAGGATGGCAAACGGCGCAGCGATGATCTCGTCACCCACGCAAGCCATCATATAACCGCCGCTGGCAGCAACTTTGTCTACCGAAATCGTCAGCGTGATACCTGCGTCCTTCAGGCGCGTGAGCTGACTGGCAGCAAGGCCATAGCCGTGGACCACCCCACCTCCACTTTCAAGGCGCAACAGGACCTTATCCGCCTCCCCAACCACCGGCAAAATCGCCGATACCTCCTCGCGCAATTGATCGACCTGACTGGCCTGCATGTCACCGTCAAAATCTAGCACAAACACACGAGGACGATGGGGCTCGCTATCATCTTCGCCCTTCAAGGCTTGCTTGATGGCTTTGCGCCTCGCTTTCTTCTCTTTCCTCTGATCCTTGCCGCGGGCTTTACTTTCCAGCGGATCTTCAATCACAGCACGCACTGCTTCCTCGTGCAGCTCAAAACGCTCATTGAGCGATCGCGCCTCTACGGTACCGTCTTCTCCCGCCCCCCGCTTGCGCTGACTGAGCGCCATGACGCCTGCAACAGCGACTAAAAATACCCCCAACAAAATAATAGCTCGAAGCAGAAACTCAACAATGTCGAGAATAAAATCCATAGTGTTTACAGGCTCCTGATGAAGTGGGAGATGAGTTGCCCCGATATAGAAGCGTTGGGCGGTGTCGATGGCATGGCACTGATCTCAAACCAATCGGCGTCCTCGATTTCATCGGGACTCAATACGAGATCACCAGACTGCCATTCGGCAAAGAAACCCAGCATCAACTGACTGGGAAAGGGCCAAGGCTGTGACGAAAAGTAACGCACATTACCGACCGCGATCCCGACCTCCTCGCGAACTTCCCTAATGACGGCATCCTCGCAGGTCTCACCCGGCTCCATGAAGCCCGCCAGAGTGCTGTAAAAACGCTTCTGAAACCCTGCGGCGGCTGCCAGAAGTAACTTGTCTCCTTTGTTCACCAGCACGATAACGCAGGGTGAAACGCGCGGATAGATCCGGAGCGAGCAGCTTTCACAAAGTAAGGCCCTACCGTCCTCAATCGCCCGGGTCAGGCCACCGCAGCGGCCGCAGTGTCTATGCGTGTCTCGCCAATAAAGCAGCTGATACGCCCGACCATGCGCATGGAATAGCGAGTCCTCTACCCTTCCCAAAAGGCCGTATAGATTGCCGGAATATTGCTCAGTTTGGTTGATAGCGCTCTCGGGCACAGAGAATGCCCAGGCGCCCCGATCCTGCCAGCAACCGACGGGTATCGCGTCAGAGAAGCTGACGCCCCACTGCTCCGTCACCTCGCTTAGGCGCCAGGGAAAACCGGGCTGACCACGCAGAGAGGTCACCGTGTTACGACCTGCGAAAACGAACCCCCAATCCTCAGCCCGAGGTTCGGTGGGTAATTCTGAAATGTCGAGCACGGTGGCCGGTTCCTTGATGAAGAGGCGAACAGTCTAGGAAGCCAATCGCCAGAGCACAAGGACTGTTATCGAGGCTGAAGCAGTAGCGGTAACCGTTAGGGCAGTCCCCCAGAACCAAGTCGTGGCGTCACCCGTATACCCTGCTGCCTCAACTCGATATACAGTGCCGGCGGGTGGCCGCCGTGGGCGGTACCGGACCGTCAACAGCGATCAGCCACTCACAGGTGCAAACCTGCTGTTATGGCAATGAGTGATAACAACGACATGGACCATCCACTATGAGTGACTCTTCTCTAAAGGCCTTTTGGAGCAACTTCCTCGGCGACTCGCCGAACTGGTATAAGCAGACGATCATCGGGTTTATTGTCATTAACCCGCTATTGCTGCAGGTCGCGGGGCCTGTTGTCACAGGTTGGGCACTCATTGCCGAATTTATCTTCACCCTGGCCCTGGCCTTGCGTTGCTACCCACTGCAGCCGGGCGGGTTGCTGGCGATTGAGGCCATACTGCTTGGGCTAGCCGATCCCCACAGCGTATTTCATGAGGCAAAGGCCAACTTTGAGGTAATCCTTTTGCTTATTTTCATGGTGGCAGGCATTTACTTCATGAAGGACCTGCTCCTGTTCGTATTCACAAAGATCCTGCTCACTGTGCGATCCAAAAAATTGCTGGCGTTTTTGTTCTCGATTGTCTCGGCGGTGCTGTCGGCGTTTCTCGATGCATTGACTGTGACGGCGGTATTGATCAGCGTAGGTGTCGGCTTCTACGCTGTGTTTCACCGGGTCGCGTCGGGGATGGACGTCACAGACAATAGCCATGACCACAGCCGGGATAGCGCCGTGCAAGCTGACTCGCAAGCGGACCTGAATGCATTCCGTGCATTCCTGCGCAGTCTTCTGATGCATGGCGCGGTGGGTACCGCGCTAGGCGGGGTGTGCACGCTAGTCGGAGAGCCTCAAAACCTGCTGATTGCGACGGTAGCGGGTTGGGACTTCCAAACCTTCTTCTTGTACATGGCACCAATTACCATGCCGGTGCTAGCCTGCGGCCTCATTACGTGTGTCTTATTAGAACTCACGGGCTGGTTCGGCTACGGCGCGCTGATGCCTGAAAATGTTCGACAGGTACTCACCAGATTCGACAAGGGCCAACAGGCTGCAGCCACCGCTCGCTCAAAAGCAAAGTTACAAATTCAAGCAATCACAGCGGTCATTTTGGTTTTTGCGCTCGCTTTCCACCTGGCGGCAGTGGGCCTTATCGGTTTGCTCGTGATAGTGCTACTGACCGCATTCAACGGGATAACCGATGAGCACGAGATCGGGTACGCGTTTCAGGAGGCCCTGCCCTTCACTGCGCTCCTCGTGGTGTTTTTCGCGATAGTCGCGGTGATCCATGAGCAGCACTTGTTCACACCAGTTATTGAGTCGGTATTGGCGATGTCCAGTGAGGTCCGCCCGGCCATGTTCTTTCTGGCCAACGGTATCCTGTCTGCGATCTCGGATAACGTGTTTGTAGCAACGGTGTATATCTCCGAGATCGACGCTGCGCTCAAAGCCGGAGAGATCGATCGCGCCGAGTTTGACCGGTTGGCGATTGCTATCAATACGGGCACCAATTTGCCTTCTGTCGCGACGCCAAACGGTCAGGCGGCCTTTCTGTTCCTGCTGACTTCGGCATTGGCACCATTAATTCGGTTGTCTTATGGCAAGATGGTACTGATGGCCCTCCCCTATACGGTCGTACTGACGTCTGTGGGTTTGGCTATGGTCGTTGTCAACCTCTGAATCACTGGAGGGGTGATCGCCGCCACACCGCCTCGCCCGCACTGAGGTCGAGCTCCCGGAGCTTCGCCTCATGGCGCTCGATCTCCTCAGGGCTTGCTCTGATCACAATAAGCGGTGCTCTTTCTCCCTGTAAGCGCCGGATGCGACTGTCGGGGCCAGCTCCATCAGTGAGCGCATCATTTCTCTCTGCACCCAGTCCAAGCGAGGCCTGACCTCCTGTCATCGCGAGATACACCTCTGCGAGTATTTCGGCATCCAGCAAAGCGCCATGCAGCGTTCGACTGGTGTTATCGATCTCGTATCGTTGACACAGGGCGTCAAGATTATTCCGCTGACCCGGGTGCTTGTGGCGCGCCATCTGCAGCGTATCTATGACACTGCAGACACTGTCGAGCGCGCCGCGACGGGGCTCCAGCCGATCCAATTCGGCATTTATAAAGCCCACATCAAAGGGGGCGTTATGGATCACCAGCTCCGCACCGCGCACAAACTCGAGAAACTCCTCTGCGATCTGATCGAAAGTCGGCTTTCCAGCCAAAAAGTCTTGGGTAATGCCATGCACATCAAGTGCACCGGCATCGATGTCCCGCTCAGGCTGGATGTATTGGTGAAAGTGGCGGCCGGTGATACGCCGATTAACGAGCTCAACGCAGCCAATCTCGATAATGCGATGACCCTGATTGACTTCGAGCCCCGTGGTTTCCGTATCGAGTACGATCTGCCGTCTATCCATCGATGTCTCTCACTTCGTCCATGCCAAGGTTCGCCAGTCTGTCCGCTCGTTCGTTTTCAGGATGTCCACTGTGCCCCTTGACCCAGCACCAGTCTATATCATGCTGCGCCGCCTGATGATCCAACGCCTGCCATAGGTCCCGGTTTTTGACCGGCTTTTTGGCGGCGGTCTTCCAGCCGTTGCGCTTCCAATTGGCCAGCCACTGGGTAATACCGTCTTTTACGTAGGTGGAATCAGTTGTCAGGCTGACCTGGCAGGGCTCACTCAGCGCCTTTAGCGCCTCTATAGCCGCAGTGAGCTCCATGCGATTGTTGGTAGTTTCCGCGGCTCCACCATGAAGCTCCCGCTCGTGATCGCCGAACTGCAGTACCGCACCCCAGCCTCCCGGTCCAGGGTTCCTGCTGCAGGCTCCGTCCGTAAAGACGCGTACCTGCTTCATCAGGTGGTTTCAGCGCCGTCCTGCTGGAATCGGCCGACATGTCGGGGCACTGGCACCCCCTCCTGTGCTTTTCCAAGCGGGATCGAGATGAGCCGAGGCCTGTGGAACTTGACGCCCGATTCGAGGTGTGCCGCCGCCCGCTTGCGCGCATGCAACAAATAGGCGGTACCCATCGGAGAATTGACTCTTACCAGCCAGCGGTCGAATCGATCCATGAGTCGGCCGACCCGCCCTCTGCCTGGAGGCGCAAAGTTCGCAAAATAACGCGGTGCGGCGTGGGAGAACCCAAGCAGCGATAGCCAATCTCCCAGACGTCGACCGCTGACGCTCTTAGTGTGTTTGCGCCCAAAGCTCAGCCACCGGCGCAACGAGTTACTCGCACCATGGATACTGAGAGGATTAAATGAGATCACGAACAAGTGACCGTTCGACACCAGCACCCGCTGGCACTCACGAAGTGTCTGATGGGGGGCCGATGAAGCATCGAGCGTATGACATAGCACCAGCGCGTCCAATGAATCCGTCGCAAAAGGCAAGTCGTGACTGGCGGCCACTACGGCCTGAAGTGGCTGATTGGTGCTGGTTCGCGTTACAAGCCTGAATAACCGCTGTGTCTTGCCAATTCGGCTCAGCTCCAGGTTCATATCGACGCCGGTCACAAGCATGTGGTAGCCGAATACCTGTTCGAGTGACTCGTTAAGTGCTTTGGTTAACTGAGTAGTCAACCGTCGGCCCACTGGTTTATCCCGATACCAGCGGGACAAATCGTTGTGACGATTTGCTTCTTCTGTCATGGGGCTGGTCACACTCACTGACACAGGGTAGCCTCTGGGCACCAAAGGAGCCGGTTATTCAAAAGATATGCTAACTATATCGCCGATTCGCGCCCTCAGCGACAACTACATCTGGTTGATTGTACGCAACACCCAAGGCTTCGTTGTGGATCCGGGAGAACCGGGACCTGTGCTAGCGGCTTTAGAAGCTAAAGAAATTCAGCTTTCGGGGATTCTGGTCACTCACCACCATTTTGACCATACAGGCGCCGTCGCTGCCCTGAAGACAGAGGCAGGGTGTGAGGTATGGGGGCCACCGGATAGCCCCGCCGGTCCCTACGACCGCACTGTGACAGAGGGTGATACAGTATCAGTGTTGGGAGTCGATTTTTCGGTACTGAACGTTCCAGGCCACACTCTGGACCACATTGCTTATTACAGCTCCACTGAGCACGCCCTTTTTTGCGGCGATACGTTATTCGTGGGCGGCTGCGGGCGCGTATTCGAAGGCACGCCACCGCAAATGCGAGGGTCGCTGGAAAAATTCCGTGGTTTACCTCCGGAAACGTTGATCTTCTGCGCGCACGAATACACGCTGGCTAACTTACGTTTTGCCCGCTTGGTTGAGCCCAATAATGACGCGTTGAGCGCGTTTTTGAATGCTTGCGAGGCGAAACGCGCCAATGATGAGCCCACAGTTCCCTCTTGCATTAGCGACGAGCTGGCCTGCAACCCTTTTCTCCGCTGGGACAGTCCCGAAATTAGGGAAACGCTCGCAGCGTCAGGGAAACTGGCGGACGACACGCCAGATGGGATCTTTACGGCTGTCCGAGAGTGGAAAAACAGTGCTTGAGCACCTGATTAGTGTCCCTTTGAGAACTTACCGCTGTTGCCATATTACGGTATCTTGTCGTCTCTCGTTGAGTTATGCAGTCTGCACACGGTTGGCGGCGCGGATATGGCGAAGCCAGACAACGCTCTCTCTGGGGACACTTTCGTGATCGTATTCACCGAAGCCCCGGCGCTTACTCTGGAGAAGATCTAATCAGCGCAGTAGCGTCCGATTTATCTGCAAAAACCTGGCGAACCTCGGGTTTTTGTAATTTGCATACGCTGAGGTGCTGTATTGCGGGAAAGTAAAGTGCCGCTTTAATCGGCGCATCGACTTCCCATTTCATCTCGCTTACCAGCTCAACATAATTTTGGAGCTGCTCTCGATACCTCTCACATTCGCGCGCTTCAAAGTCAGCCAATGTCTCGCCGACCATAGGCTCGCTGGTCTTATAGTCAATAACCCACCTTACGCCCTCTTGGTCGTCCAAGAAAGCGCGATCAATGACATAGTTTTTGACCTCCCCTGCCTCTACCCGGCTGACCGCTAGTTCCGACCACGCATCAATTTTAGCACCGAGAATCCAACGGCCCGTCTCACAGGTCAACGCCCGCTCCACGAGTTCGGACACTCTGGTTTTTGCCAACTCAGCGAATTGCGGACTGAGCGCACAATGGGAGAGATTGTGATCGATCCATAACTTCACCGTCGGATCTTTCGCGCTCACGAGCGACTTCTCTGACGCGGCCAACTCCAATACTCGGTGCGCCACTGCGCCAATAATACGCTCTACACGATTGCCGGCGCCAGGTAAGACCGGTGTTGTATTGGTTGAATTAAGAGCGACAAAGTCCGTCTGGTCAGTACCTTTACGGGCGCGCGTTTGCAAGGCGCTCTGCGCGTCTAGGGTCAGGCGGTAGCGGGAAGTTAGCCGCTCATTTCCACGAGCACTGCGATCAGCGCGGGATGCTGGTTCTGCGGATGACTGAGCGGTGGCGCGGCTGGATGCGGCCGCTGATGACATGAGTATTCGAAGGAGCGAGCCCGAGACTCCTTCCGTGCGCCCCTCCTTTTCAACCGAATTCACTGAAGCCGTCAAATATGCTGCAACCTTGGCTCTAGTCACACCGACGTAAAGCAATCGCTTGAGCTCTTCCCGATCCTTATTTTTCTGAAGCCAGTTTAGGTAGTTATAAAGCGTTCTTGACTGAGTGTCATCATCATTGGCAGAGATCAGCAGCCGCCTGCCTCTATCGTCCTGATGCCAATGCCAGCGAATCAGTTCTCTCTGGAGTGCCCGCGTGCGCTTTTCCAAACGTGGCATGAAAACGTAATCAAACTCGAGCCCTTTTGCCTTGTGTAGCGTCATAATCTTGACGGCATGATCGGTGTTGGGCAACTCCAATCCCGTCATAGCAATCTCTCGTTCAAGCCAGTCAAGGTCGAGGCCCAATCCCAGTTGCTCGGCCTTACGAAGAGAGGCCAAAAATGCCTCTACGGATCGTAAATCCTGGCTTCGCGTTGACAGCGCGCCACCCAGGCGCAACCAGATCTGTTCAATCCATATCGACAACGCCAGACGATCACGCTTCATTTCAGCCCACTGCAATACTGCGGAAATCTGCTGCAGACGCTTGACCTCGTCATCGGCGACCTCTGGAAGCTGCCCTAGCGCCCGTATTAGATTGAGAGGTCGTTCCGGATGCGCAGCTAGCAACTGGGCCAGCGTGGGCAACGTGACGCCACACCACGGTCCTCTGAGAAGCGAGACCGCTGCGACTGTGTCTGCAGGATTGGCAAGATAGCGGCACAGGGCCAGCAGATCACTGGTGGTCGGTTGCTCGGCGAGCGACTGGATCGCGTCACCGCTGAAAGCGATTCCGGCCTGCTCAAGCGCTACTGCAACCTCATCTGCATGACCTTTGGCGCGAACAAGAATCGAGATGCTCGCATCACCATCTTGCGCGACAATATTGGCCACCTGTTTTGCGATGAACTGTGCTTCTCCGTGCCCATCACTATCCTCAAGCAGCCTAATATGGACGCCAGCCTCCGCAGATGGCTCGTGGCTCAATAAACTAATTGCTTTCACGTGGCTCACCCTACCGTAATGAGGTGCGTCCTCTGTTCCCATGAGGTCCGCAAACGCGTCGTTAACCCACGCCACAACTTCTGGTCGAGACCGAAAGTTTTGGGTCAACGTCACAGACTCCAGCGCAAGACCAGCGAACTGCCCCTGTCTGGCCCGCAAAAACAGTGTCACATCTGCATACCGAAACCCATAAATTGACTGCATCGCATCCCCAACCATGAATAGGGTTCTGGGGGGAGCCCCGGTAGCGTTATTTTCAGGCCAGCCTCGCATGAGTCGCTCCAAGAGCCGGGCCTGCGAAGAAGAAGTGTCTTGGAACTCGTCGATGAGGATATGCTCGATCTGATAATCCAGCCGTTGCGCCAATGCAGTCGGCATCTCATCCGTACCCAAAGCTTGAATCGCCGCCAGCGCGACGTGGGCGTGGTCGACCTGCCCACTGCGTTGGAAGACTAGAAGCAGGTGCGCCTGCAGCACTGGTAGTAAAGAGGAGATGAGCACGACCAATTGCCAGGCGTCCGCACCGCGCGCGGTAGCGGGCAGGTACCTAATTTCAGTAAGAGCTTCCAGCAGTAGTGAATCAGAATCCAGTGTCTCGAGAATCGAAGAAACTTGGATTTTTTGATCACTTTTGGGCGGAAAGCCAAGCTTCGCATTAACCCCAGTGGGCTTCCGCCATTCGCTCTTGGCAGTGAGTAGTATGCCTATCATTGCGTGCCAATCAGGCAGAGATTCAGGGTTATCGGAGAGCGAGAGCGGGGTCATGTCGAGGTGCGCCCTCGCCTTGTTTATCGCCGGCATCAGCGCGCCCAAGTGCCCCTCGAGCCGGTGAAGGGCATCCCGTAATCGGCTTGAACTGAGATTAATGATGGTCTCTGACAACGCCGCTTCTGCGGCCTCTGAGTCATTGTGTTGGGAAACCACACCGGCCCAGTCACCCCTGCGTTGCAGTAAGGCGACCAGTAACTCACTGGCTCGTGACCAGCGATTGTCAAAATGCTCGAGCAACTGGTAGATACGCTCACCGACGGCACCTTCTCCTGCCTGAGCGAGAAATTGCCTGACGGCCTCTTCATAAAGCGGCTGCGCGTTGTCCACCGGTTCTACCAGTCCGCCTGTCCCACTTAGTATTGGCATTTGTCGTGTGAGTTCATGACAGAAGCTGTCGATAGTCCGGATGTTGAGCGTCGTGTCGTCCAGTCGCCACTGTTTGTGTGCCGCGTGATCAATCACTGCAAGCGCGAGCTCTCTGGTCTGACGCTCATGTTCCGCGGTCACCGGAATATTTTCACGCGCCTGATCCAGCTTTTCCATTACACGGAGAGTCATTTCACTCGCTGCTTTACGCGTAAATGTGATGGCCAATACCTGCTCTGGGCGATGCACTCGCGCCAGCAGTGCCAGCAGCCGCTGCGTGAGCAGCTCAGTTTTGCCCGAGCCGGCGGGTGCACTGACACAAAAGCTCCGCGTCGGATCGATTGCTTCCCGCCGGACGGGGCGGTCTGAGGCCGTCAAGCTTGATCCTCTTGGGCTGCGGCATGGTTGCTAGCCTTCAACTCGTTGATGCGGCACAACGATGCCAGATCGCAATAATCGCAGGCGCCGGGCTGAGGGCTAATGGCGGCCTCCCCAGCCATGAACTCCAGAGCCAGTCGCTGTAATGATGCCTCCCATTGCACAACCAGTTCAGGCCATGTGGCGGCGATGCTCCGAGTTTGCTGCTCAAGAGATTTTCCGTCACCTCCAGCCAAGCCGAGGTCCTCGCCTAATGCGACGAACTGAACCGGATCATTTGTCGACAGCTCAGCAAATGCAATGCCCTGTATCTTGGAATCGAGCAAGCTATATAGCGGCAGTTGCGGTTCTTGTGGACGTCCCCCAAGCCAGCGAGTCTTCGAAGGTGCCCGGGTTTTGTAGTCGATGACCGCTCTGCGCCCATCCTCAAATTCGTCGATTCGATCGGGGCGCAGGGTGAGCGACAGGCCCTCCAACTTAAGCGTTTGGTTTTCCTCCATCTCAACGATGCGAAACGGCGCACTCCGCTCACGCTCATGCTGTAACCACTGTCGCAGCAAATCAACGCACAGGCGCTGCTCTAGTTGCCAACAAGCTGAGCCCACCCGCTCTCGCAGGCTGTAACCTCGGGCCTCGCAGACGCTCTCGGTCTGCTGCATAGCATCGGATACTGCTCCCTCAATCAGGTCCTTCTCCGCTTTTGGTGATAGTGCTGCCAATGCATGACTTGACTTGATCTGGCGCCACAGTCTGAACAAAGCCTCATGGAGAAAAGCCCCTCTCTCGGACGCCGAGACCCCAATCAGTGTCGGTTGGATTGAGGGAAGATTTAGCCGGTGTCTAGCAAAGGCGCGAAAGGGGCAGGCCGCCTGATCACGGATGAGCGAGGTGCCGCCGGCTGTCTCAGGCGCATGAAGCGGCAGTAATGCGTCGTCCGGAGCAGGCTCTAATTGCAATGGCTCGTCCCACCGCGCTGGCGGAAACCAAGAGGTCTTGGCGTCGCTAATCTTGCCTGACAATAAAACACTAGCATGCTGAGGCAGTCCTTTCGCAATGCTATGGAAGCTGGCAAATACCTCTTGACTACCCGCAAACCAAACTTGAAGCAGCGTGCTGGCTTCCTCAGTCAGTGCCGCTTCATCGATATCCACTATGCCCAGCGATTTCTGAATGGCCGCTGGCAAAAATGGTTCAACGCGAGGCCGCACTGGCATTACGTCCCGTTGCGCACCACAGATCCACAGGGCATCAAATTGACCTCCGATGGCCTCCAGCGGGCCCAATACTTGGATGCTGTCGTAGGGGGTTTTGGGCTGGAAGACGGTAGTGGTCAGACAGTCCCGCCAGAGACCGAGGGCAGATTCATAGGATTGATGAGGTAGCACCGCTGACAAGGAGGCAAGGGCATCGAGGCTCGCATCAAGACGCTGCACCTGCTGATACTCAATCGAATCCAGCCGCAGCCTGCCAGGCCACTCCCAAAGTGCTAGACGCTCGCGAATCGCTTCTGTCCAACTATCGAGATTCTTAACACCCTTCTGCATACGACCGGATCTGATCGAGCGCAGAATGCGGGTCACCTCGGAGGATGAGTCCTGTTGCGCTGCGATGTGTAGCGTACTCTCAAGTGAAATCTCATGACTTCCCGACATGAACTGCGCCCGAATCAACCTGAGCATCATCTCGGGGTCATTTTTAAATGCCAGATATGGCGAGCGAGTCAGACTCAACCACTGGGAGCGACCAAGCGGGTGCAACTCCCATTCCAGCGCGGTCAGCGCATCCCGAAACAGAGGCGTACTGGCCAGCGACATACCGGTCGCGAAGTTGACTGGCAGATCGTTGTAACGGGCGTCCAGGCAATCGAATTCCTGCCTCAGAAAGTACTCAAGACGATTGCGATCGTTGGCCATGTCCAGCAGCACAATCCCGACGCGCTTCTCCGAGTCAGCGCTGCTCGAGTGCGCCCACTGTGCGGCAGCGAACAGTTCGTCATCCCGGGTAATAAAAGACTGCACAGGGATATCGGCATGATCGCGCCGGTCCGGTTCGATACGCGTCACATTAGCCAAATAGTCGAGAGCTTTTCGGGTCAGCGGCGGCAGATCAGGTACGGTAAAAAGCCCCACTCTCGGCCGCTCTGTCACCGTCAGCGTGAGCAACTGCTGATAAGCCCCACAGCGCGATAACGCCCTCAACTCACTGAGCCGCGCGGTGTATCGGCGTGCCCACTCTGAAAACACCCGGCAGTCATCGTCGAACTGAAAGGCTGACCAGAGGTCTCTCAAGCCGGCGCCGCCATACATCATCAGCTTGCTCCAAGCGGCCTGAGCACGCTGGGCGGCGGCTCGAGGGTGGGTGAGCGAGAAGCCGATACGCTGCTCCAGATCGCTCCGTATGAGCTGCTGCCAGACGGCCAAATCCTGCTGTGGCGTCAGCAGTCGTGCGGGAGGCAGCCGACCGGCCTCTACGGCGCGCAACCATGCCTGCTCCAACCAGCTATCAACCGTTGTCACTCTCGGTGTAGCGATGACCGGGCTGTCGCTTTCACAATGCCTGACCCAACTCTCTGTGATCTCGCGCGCGAGCCGTTTGCCCGGCGTCACGATGTACACTCCCGACTCCAGTAAGGGTAAGAAGAGCGGTAAATCAACAGTGGTGCGCATGGCGCAGAGTATCCCATGAGCGTTGGAGAATCGGTAACCCGGCGACAAGTGGCCCTGTCGATTGATGCGACAGATCGATGTGTCCCAATGCTGTGGCTGAATTTTACTCACTGAATCGTTACACTCCGGCCCCCTGAAGATGCCTGGCTTCAATCACGACGTTATTAAGCCCAGGACGAACTGACGAGACTTCAGCCTTAAAAAAAGAGGACCGGATATTAACCAACCTTCAGATACATAACGTGAACGCAGTGGATCAGCGGGATACTATCGGGATCTCAGGCGCGATTTATGATCATGATCTCATCAGCTGTTCTGCCATCGGCGCCAGAACCACCTATTCACAAATACACCGTGAAGTGGCCAGTGGGCTATCTTCTCCCGTGGGATTCAAAAATGTTACTAACGGCGGCTTGGCAGCAGCGGTCAACGCATTACTTTCAGTTGCCTATCCGCATCGTTTTTTGGGCATCAACTCAGACGGTGAGGTTGCGATTTTCGAAACCAGCGGCAATGACTGCGCCCACACTGTGCTCAGAGAGGATCGTCGAGGCCCCAATTACCATACCGAGCACAGTGCTAAATGCGCACCAGCTTCAGGCCGCAAGTCTCCCCGCCAACATCATGGCTAGCAGTTACGCAAATTCCGAAAAGGCTCCGGTACCGCAGCCAGCAGTGGCGCGCAATGTGAGTGAGCAGATTGTCGATAGCAACCAATCTATTATCGGACTCATGGTGGAAGGCCACCTCAAGGCGGGAAATCAAGCGATCCAAACGGATCTTTCGGCGTTACGTTGTGGCGTGTCGGTGACAGGTGAATGTATCGAGTGGGCGACCAATAAGTCGCTCATCCTCGAGCTCTTTGAAGTCGTCACCTTAGCATTGAAAGCGCCGGCGGCTAGGTATCAGTAATAGGCTTGACTGCGATCGGTGTGGTCAGTGCTATCCCGGACGCCTGCAAGCTGCGGGATTTGCTCAAGCAGGGTCTTTTCAACTCCTCCTTTCAAGGTCATATCTACCGCGCTGCAGCCTTGGCAACCTCCGCCAAATTGCAACACCGCAAACTTGTCTTCGGTTACTTCGATTAAAGACACCTCTCCGCCATGTGAAGCCAATGAGGGATTAACGTCGTTATACAAGACGTAGTTAATACGATCTTCAATTGGGCTATCATCTGACACCCGAGGCATCTTTGCATTGGGTGCCTTAATCGTGAGCTGCCCCCCCATTCGGTCAGCTGAGTAATCGACAAGTGCATCTTCCAAGAATGGGATACTCCTGCCCTGAAACCAAGCTGTGAATTGGTCAAAGGCCTGCTCGAAATCACCCTCTTCGATATCGCCGTCTCGGCAATAAGCAATGCATGTCTCGGCGCGAGGGGTACCGGGGTCATTTATAAACACCCGAACGCCTAGTGCATCCTCTTGCTTTGAGAGGAGCTCTGCCAGGTATTCCTGGGCGGATTCAGTGATCGTAATCATGGTGCCGTCTTAGCCTGATGAGCAACCAATACTAATTGATGATACTCTGATCTGGTTTGGGTGCCAATCAATCAAGTTCTCCGAAAAAATTCGATTGATTTAGCTGATAGAGACATTTCTTCGGGCGAGACAACACCAAGACAATCGAATAATGACTTGTTTCTAATGTAAGTTCATACATCTTGGCGATAGACTGCGACGAGCGTCCAAGTAACTCCTGAGAATGACTGTGCTTAAAGATTCGAGTGGACCCCTTGCCGGGTGGGTGGTGCTGCGACGACTACCCACTCTGTCATCGAGACAAATACTGTGCTCTGCACTCGCAGCAGGTCTAGGCGTAAAGGGTACCAGTAATCCAGACCCGGACTTTGCCGCGCACTCTCCTCGCTGCCGAATCACAATGGTTCTGACCCTAATCGCGCTATTCATCGCCTCAATGATGTGCCTTATGAGATTCATAACAGAGTGACTAAGACCCCAGATCTTTTAGCGCTGGCGGGCGACATACGAGCCGCCCAGCAGAACATCTCACGATTTGCCTCACCAATACCGCTGCTCCGCACGCCTGCACTTAATGAACTGCTGGGCGCAGAGATTTATCTCAAAGCGGAGTGCCTACAACCCACAGGGTCTTTTAAGGTCAGGGGCGCGCTAAATACGATGGCGATGTTGCGGAAAAGTGATGTGGCAGAGGTCATCGCATTCTCCTCAGGCAACCACGGAATTGGTGTGGCGTATGCTGGTCAATGTCTGGGCATGCGCTCCACTATTATCGTCCCGCACGACGCGCCCACTGCCAAGATCGCATTCATTCACGCACTCGGCGGCGTTATCGTCACATATGACCGCCAAAGGGAAGACCGCGAGATGCTCGCTGCTGCGCTTCAGGAGCGATACGGAGCACCTATAGTAAAGCCCTACGATGACTGGCACACCATCGCAGGTCAGGGAACCTCCGGTCTTGAAGTTATGCAACAAACGGGAACCGAATTCGATAGTGTTATCGTGTGCACAGGCGGTGGCGGCCTGATGGCGGGTGTGGGAACGATACTAAAAGACCTAATCCCGCCTGTACGATTGTTCACTGCCGAACCCGAGGGCTGGGATGATCACCGCACGTCCCTTGCAGAAGGGGTGAGAACCGCTGCCACGGGTGTTGGGTCCGATTTCTGCGACAGTCTTCTGGCACCGACACCTGGAGAGTTGACGTTCGCGATTAACCTAGCCAACAAAGTGGAGGGGCTTTCTGCGACTGATACCGCAGTCAAAAAGGCGATGCAATGGGCTTGGAAGCAACTTGGGCTTCGCCTGGAACCCAGCGGCGCGATCGGCTTGGCTGCACTATGGGAGCACAGGACCCGGTTTGAGGGCCAGCAGGTTCTGGTCACATTAACTGGCGGTAACGTCGACGAGGACCTCTTCGCTGCTGCAATAAGCTCAGCTGGGAAAACCACTCAACCAAATGACTAGTGTCACGAGCACGACACTTATAATTGCCGTGGCGGCAACTGCATCTGCCACACCGTCTTCCATATCACTTTTTGCCACGCTTGTCTCTCCTGCGACGCCATGTGATGTGGGTAACGCTCGAGCGTTCCCAACGCTAAAGCCCCCCCACTTTACGTGAAGCGTCAGTATAAACGAATCGGACAGGCTACAGAAACTATGACTTAGCGATTTTAATCGCAACCGGCGCCATAACGCACTTCCGGCTCCATCTATGATTCGGATCGAAAGCCACCGACTCCAGACGTTACTCGCTACTACCTGTGCCAAAATATGCCTTTGCAGAGAGCGGTATCGCCCGTATCAAATGGTAATGCTAGACGGTACCTGAGTTCTGCATGGGGAATTTTATGGAAACAGGTATCACCTTTACTTTCGCCGCCATTTTTCTTGGCGCCGCTGTGCTGGCCTCAGTCGCCCTGTATGCGCGCCAGCCTATTATCATTGTTTATATAGCCCTCGGTGTGGCTCTGGGGCCGTTCGGTCTGGCTGTAGTATCCGATACCAATTTGGTATCCGATGCTGGACATGTCGGGATCATTTTCTTGCTGTTCCTGTTGGGCTTAGACATGAAGCCCTCGGCACTGTGGAACAGTTTGAGGCAGTCAACAGTTGTCGCGCTGGTCTCAGCGACTGCATTTACCGCCGTGGGTTACAGCGCAGCGAGATTGTTTGGCTTTGGCGGACTGGATTCAGCGATCATTGGCGCCGCGCTGATATTTTCGTCGACCATTATTGGCATCAAGCTCCTCCCCACGACGGTACTTCATCACAGGCATCTCGGTGAACTAATGGTCGCGTTACTGCTGTTTCAGGACCTGCTGGCGATAATTGTGTTAGTGGTCATGGAGACTCTCGGGGGGCAGACGCAGTCCCTGCCGTGGAGAGACATTTCTCGCCCTATGCTCGCGTTGCCGCTGCTAGCTTTGATGAGCTGGGGCAGTGTTCGTCTCGTTCTGCTAGCACTTATCAAGCGCTTCGACCGCTACCACGAGTATATTTTCTTGCTATCTATTGGCTGGTGTTTGGGACTGGCAGAGCTCGCCGTTTGGCTGGGTCTGTCGGCCGAGATTGGCGCCTTTATTGCAGGGGTCAGCATCGCCAGCAACCCCATCGCACAATACATCTCTATCAGCCTGAAACCTTTGCGCGACTTCTTTTTAGTCCTGTTCTTTTTTTCGGTCGGTAGCGGACTCGATTTCGCTGCTCTCCCGCAAGTGGTGCTGCCTGCCACCGCTATCGCGGGTATCTTGTTGTTACTCAAACCCGCGACATATCACGTATTAATGAGAGGTGTCTTCGATGAGCCAAAACTTGGTTGGAATCTCGGCCTGCGGCTTGGACAATGCAGCGAATTTGCTCTGCTCATCGCCTTCCTTGGTTTGTCAAACGAGCTTCTGACCGTGGCGGCAGCTACACTGATTCAAGTTACCACAGTGATTACCCTGCTGGTCTCGTCATACTGGGTTGTATTAACACTGCCGACGCCGATAGCCATTCGCGAAGAGTTGAGGAGAGACTGAGGTAGTGCGAGAAAGCCTGGTGCCGGATCAGCGACAACAGGCTGCAGCGCTAGATTGCGGCTTCCAGCTCCGGAAGCGCCTCAAACAAATCGGCTACGAGCCCGTAATCAGCCACTTGAAAAATGGGCGCGTCCTCGTCTTTGTTGATGGCGACGATGACCTTGCTGTCCTTCATTCCTGCGAGGTGCTGTATCGCTCCTGAGATGCCGACGGCGATATATAGATCTGGCGCGACAATCTTGCCGGTCTGTCCTACCTGATAATCATTCGGCACAAACCCCGCATCAACGGCCGCCCGCGAAGCACCAATAGCTGCATTTAGCTTGTCTGCAATACCCTCCAAAAGGGTGAAGTTATCGCCGTTTTGCATCCCACGGCCACCAGAGATCACCACCGAGGCTGATGTCAGCTCGGGCCGATCAGATTCCGCAACCTCTTCGCGGATGAACTGCGACACACCAGCGTCGTGTACCGCAGCACAGGCCTCAATGGCCGCAGTGCCGCCGGATGCAGGCACGGCATCAAATGCTGTAGTCCGAACTGTGATCACTTTTTTCGGATCGGCTGACTGCACGGTCGCGATAACATTTCCCGCATATATCGGGCGCTTGAATGTGTCAGCACTCTCCACCGATAGAATGTCAGAAATTTGACCGACATCCAGCAATGCGGCGACTCTAGGCATGATGTTCTTACCGTTCGCCGTAGAGGGCGCCAATAGGTTGTCATAATCAGCACCTAATTCAGCCACGAGTAGGCTGACATTTTCGGCGAGCGAATGCTCATAGGCTGGGTTGTCGGCACAGATCACCTTGGCTATGCCTGGCACTTGTGCCGCTGCTTCAGCGGCTGCTCCGCAGTTGCCACCCGCCACCAAAATATCAACTTCACCGCCCAGCGCAGTGGCGGCCGCCACAGCATTTAAAGTCGCTATCTTCAGCGATGCATTATCGTGTTCCGCAATGACTAACGTTTTCATCCGATTACCTTCGCTTCATTTTTCAATTTATCGACCAACTGGGTCACGTCCTCAACTTTGATCCCTGCCGCGCGCTCTGGGGGCGGCGCTACGCCTATTTGTGTAACATGGCACTTTACCTCCACCGATAACTGGTCTGGAGTCATCGTCTCCAGCGGCTTTTTCTTGGCCTTCATAATATTGGGTAACGATGCATATCGGGGCTCGTTCAGCCGCAAATCAGTGGTAACGATCGCCGGTAGAGCAAGCGAAATCGTCTGCAGGCCACCGTCGACCTCTCGCACGACCTCCATCGACCCATCGCCAATCTTAAGCTCCGAGGCGAACGTGCCCTGCCCCATTCCAGTCAATGCACCCAGCATTTGCCCCGTCTGGTTATTGTCACCATCAATAGACTGCTTACCCATGATGATTAAGTCGGGGCTCTCGAGCGCGATCACGCCCTTCAAAAGTTTGGCGATGACAAGTGGCTCCGGCTTGCTATCCACTTCAACGTGGATACCCCGATCGGCACCCAGCGCCAAAGCAGTTCGTATTTGCTCCTGACAACTGCTATCGCCGACCGATACAGCAACAACCTCGGTGACTGTTCCCGCCTCTTTCAGACGAACCGCTTCTTCCACGGCGATTTCACAAAAGGGGTTGATGGCCATTTTGACGTTATTCAAGTCGACGTCGCTGCCGTCCGCTTTAGCGCGGACCTTAACATTGTAATCAACCACGCGTTTTACCGCGACCAGTGCTTTCATGGTGACTCCAGATATTGTGGAACTATCAGTTTTCTCGAACTCATGGGCGTCAGGCGCCCAGTTGTTTGCTGTGTATCAATCTCTAAATTGTTTTAGCGATGCCATGACCGACCGGATCGGCTGTGATCATTAAGTAGTGCCGCCCCGCTGCTGTGCAGCAGAGACTCTCTATTATTCATAAAAAAGTCAAAATAATGAAGCCTAACCGCCGTCTTAGTAACAGCGTGGCGTCGCCCCCAGGCACCTGCTCCCGCTCCTCACTTAGTGTATCATGCCGCCCGAAACAAGAGCACCCAAACTGCTCCGATTGTAGCGCATTTTGGTGATGTTCGAGATAACCAACCCCCCCAACGAGTCATAAGGTGTGGTGTGGAAAGAGAGTCGATGGAGTTTGATGTAGTGGTTGTCGGTGCGGGCCCAGCGGGCCTTTCAGCAGCCATTCGTCTAATGCAGCTCGCCGAATCTGAGGGCAGGGAAACGTCAGTATGCGTCGTTGAAAAAGGGTCTGAGGTCGGGGCGCACATCCTCTCAGGGGCCGTTCTAGAGCCGCGCGCGTTGGAAGAGCTGTTCCCCGACTGGAAAGAGCGCGGCGCCCCCCTCAATACACCAGTCACAGGCGACACTTTTTACTTTTACACAGGGCAGACAAGTGCAATCAAGTTACCCGGCTTCGCGATCCCTCGTCCCACCCATAATGATGGTAACTATATCGTTTCGATGGGCAACGTGTGCCGCTGGCTTGCAGAGCAAGCTGAAGGCATGGGAGTCGAGGTTTACCCGGGCTTTACCGCGGCGGAAGTTCTTTTCGATGACGCGGGGGCGGTTAAAGGCATTGCTACTGGAGAGATGGGTGTCGGCGCGGACGGTGTGCACAAGAACAGTCACGTACCAAGTATGGAGCTCCACGCCAAATACACAGTATTTGCCGAGGGCTGTCGTGGCCATTTGGGCAAGCAGCTGATATCGCACTTTGGCCTAGACGAGGGTAAGGACCCACAGCATTACGGGATTGGCATTAAGGAAGTCTGGAAAGTTGACCCAGACAAGCACCAAGAAGGCTTGGTAGTGCATGGCATCGGGTGGCCGCTATCGGAATCAAATTCCAGTGGGGGCGCCTTTCTCTATCACGCCGAGAACCACGAGGTGTATCTGGGGCTCATTGCAGACCTTAACTATAGCAACCCCCACCTGAGCCCCTTTGAGGAATTCCAACGCTGGAAGACTCACTCTACGACCCGCGAAGTGTTAGAGGGTGGCGAGCGTGTGGCCTACGGGGCGAGAGCGTTAGCAAAAGGCGGACAGAATTCGTTACCCGAAATGACCTTCCCGGGTGGCGTGCTTATTGGTTGTGATGCGGGAACGCTCAACAGCGTTAAGATTAAGGGCAATCACACCGCTATGAAAAGCGGGATGCTAGCGGCGGAAAGCATGATTTCCGCTTTGCAACAGAACGAATCACCCGTAACGCTCAGCGACTTTTCTGAGCGCCTTCAGGGGTCATGGCTGGGCAAAGAGTTGCACAGCTCACGCAACTTCTCAGGCTTCATGCACAAATTTGGCACTCTGCTTGGTGCAGCAATGGTTTGGATTGACCAAAATCTCTTTGCTGGCAGGCTCCCTTTCACATTGCACGATAGTAAGCCCGACTACGCGTGCCTTGAGGAAGCATCCAAAGCGAAAGAGATTGACTACCCTAAACCCGACAATAAACTTACCTTTGATCGGCTTTCTTCGGTGTTCATGTCCAACACCAATCACGAGGAGGACCAGCCGTGTCACTTAACGCTTAAGGACAGCACGGTCCCCATTGTGGTTAATCTGCCGAAGTACGCAGAGCCCGCACAGCGATACTGCCCAGCGGGAGTCTACGAGATCATAGAGGAGTCGAAAGGTCCTCGCTTTCAGATCAATGCTCAGAACTGCGTGCACTGCAAAACCTGCGACATCAAAGATCCGTCACAGAACATCATTTGGGTGACGCCGGAGGGCTTCGGCGGGCCAAATTATCCCAACATGTAGATAATCAGCTCGTTAGGCCAGGAAGAATCGCGAGCCATGACTGACAATGCTGTGTGCCTCGTCCGCCATATCCACCAAGCGGTACCAAGCAGATCTAGAGCAAAGCGCGGTCAAGCCATGGGGCAGCTCGATATAGGCAGCACCTCCGGCCCGAGACTCGGGCTTGAGGGGATAGTCTGCCGAAACAGGGAAGCAGCCTCCTGCGTTCAGTGAGGCAGATAGCTGAGGGCCATCTGTTCCGACTGACGAAGAAAAGTCGATAATGATGAGTGGGTGCAGCACAACTTTAACCCGACACTTTTCAACAGGTGTTACCAGATAAAACTCACTGTCTCCCTCTCTTCTGAGGATGCCTGCGAAGAGCTGCCATAACTCAGTGCGTTTTATCGGGACTCCCTCGTGGTACCAGGTTCCGTCGGCAGCAATTGCCATATCGACGTCTCCACAGTACTCCGGGTTCCAGGCATCTAAGGGCGGGGGGTGGCGACCGTTGACTGAAATCACGGTGCCTCTTGCCTTAGCGTGATGCCTATCAGGTACCTGACCGAGCAGATCGTTCAATTGGCCGTTGCTGTTGGTGGTATTTGACACTGGGTGAACAGTGAGCGGGTCGGCCGCTCAACGAATGACAATGTCAGCGGCATCTCGCTGATGAAGCAGAAATTCATCGAAAGCCAAGCGCTGTTGCTCGCTTCCACGCAAGGCTCGCAGTTGTTGTTGCTCTACTTGATTTAGTCGTTGGATAGTGCCGGCCGACACACGCGCCAACTGAACAATCGCATAGCCTGTGCCGGGTACAGGCACTGGTCGCAACGCGGTCTCATTTAACGCGCGCATCGTAAAAGCCGCTTCCAACACACTGCTAGGAAGCTGACTGGATAGGCGCGTCGCGGCTAGCTCCACTCGCCATTCAAGCCCAAGTGCTTGGGCCGCAGCCTCGAGTGAATCACCCTGACTCAACATTTGCTCAGCTCGTTCCGTGATCTCAGCCAAAGCTGCCGCTTCAGCTTTTGCTTTCAACTTCGCCCTGACTTCCTGCTTCACCTCAGCAAATGGCGCGACTTGTGTCGGCCTGACCTCGTGAACGCGTAACACCACATATCTCTGCCCTGAAAGCTCGATCACATCACTGTTATTTCCGGCGTCTTTGACGTCTGAGGTAAACGCCACCTCACGCAGGCGTGCTTCATCAAAAATCCCGGCTCCCTCATCAACAGAGAAAGGGGCAGAGCGCTGTACTTCGGCGTCAATCGCCTCCGCCGGTCCTGTAAGGTCGGCCGCGTTGAATACAAGATCTCTCAGTTCCTCGACAGCGATCAGCAATTCACGTTCTGCTTCGGCTGCCTCTATCGAGGCGCGCAGCTCGACTTTCACGCTGTCATAACCGACCGACTCACCTTCTACCCGCTCCTCCAATCGAATAAAGTGCGTGCCCGCATCGGTTTCAACCGGGAGGGAGACTTCGCCGGGCGATCTGAGACGCGCAATAGCGTCTTCCATTTTCTCAGGAAACGCAGTGCCATCCGTGAAGCCCAGTTCACCTCCGGTGCTGGCAGAGCCTAAGTCGTCAGACATTTCGGCAGCCACGTCAGCGAACGACTCATCGCGCGCGAGTCGATCTGATACCGCATCAATACGTTGAGCAAAATCAATATCTGATTCGTCATCGCCTTGGATAAGAAGAATGTGAGAGACACGGGCCTGTTCCGCCACCTCATACTCGCTTTTGACTGCCTCAAACTGATCTCGCACTAGAGTCTCGTCGACACTGACAACAAAGTCTTGGAGGTCGAGCTCGATGTAGTCAGCAACGATTTGCTCCGGGTTAAAAAAAGACGCCTGATTCTCATCGTAATGACGTCGAAGCGCGTCGTTAGACAAATCTTCCCCTGCCAGTAGCTCGTTTTCGGCAACGACAAGGTAGCGCACATCTCGTTCCTCGGCCAAGACATTGGCCGAAGCGGCCTGCTCCGTCGCTGTTGTGAACTCTGTCTCGCTAATTGCTCTTTGCAGCTGTGTTAGTAGGATGTCTTCAGCCTGAGCACGCCGAAAACGCTCCTGGGTATAACCCGCACTGGCCAGCACACTTCGGTATGCATCAGCCGAGAATTCGCCATTTAGCTGAAATGCATCTATCTCGGTAATCGACTTTCCAACTTGCGACCCTGAGGCAACCAGATTGAGCGCTCTCGATCTCTGTAAGAGCAAGGTGCGCTGGATCAAAGAATCCAAAGCTCGCGGCTTTATTTGATTATCATCCAGCATAGCAGGATCAATGTTGTCCCCAAGAATACTAACGAGCTGACGTTTTTGTTGAGTCACGGCCTCTTGAAGCTCAAAAGGACTAATCTCCTCTCCATTGATTTCTGCTACCGAGGTTCCTGCGCCGCCCGGCAGTAACGTCTCTAATCCGAACGCGGCGAAAGAGAGTATGATCAGGCCAATGATAATTTTTGCGGCGGTGCTTTGGGCGCCTTGGCGCATGGATTGCAGCATAGTGTCTCTTTTCTCTGTGCTCAAAATCGTTGGCCTTCTGCGCGAAGGCTGTCACTCAAAGGTTTCAGTGCCGCAGGCGACTCCGCACCGATTGACTATCACAAGACAAAAAGAAGGCGCTCTGAGGCGCCTTCCACGAAACCGTCACGAAAACGGTTTGCAGGTTCATTCACTTATTAACGGCATCCTTAAGAGCCTTACCTGCCTTGAACCCCGGCGTGTTCGAGGCCGCGATTTGGATGGTCTCACCCGTGCGCGGATTACGGCCCTGACGCGCCGCGCGCGCTTTCACGGAGAAAGTACCGAAGCCTACCAGTGAGACGCTGCCGCCTTTCGCAAGCGCGCCCGTGATGGCACTGATCGCAGCATCCAGTGCACGACCAGCAGAAGCTTTGGAGAGATCCGCGTCTTCGGCGATGGCGTCAATCAAGTCATTTTTGTTCACGTTTTTACCCCTCGAGTGGTTTGAGCTGAATATTCACCGGCATATAACTGAATGCCTTCCGTTAGATTACTCCGGCTATTAAAAACGGTCAACGCGGCAAACCCGCTAAATTAGTGGGATCTGGGCCTACTGGCACCCTCAGACCCTGGCTCGCCTTCCTCATTCGCGCTGACTGCCAATGAACCTTCAAGATAGGCCTCTTCGGAAAGTGGCTCGGGTGATTTCTCGAGCGCGATCGCCAGCACCTCATCGATCCACTTCACTGGATGAATCTCAAGGTTTTCTTTGATGTTGCCAGGCACTTCCTGAAGATCCCGCTCGTTCTCATTTGGGATAATCACGGTACTAATGCCGCCGCGACGCGCGGCCAAAAGCTTCTCTTTGAGGCCGCCGATTGGCAGCACCTCGCCGCGCAAGGTAATTTCTCCTGTCATAGCTACGTCAGCTCTGACAGGAATGTCGGTTAGGCTACTGACTAATGCGGTGCACATGGCGATTCCGGCACTGGGCCCGTCTTTCGGTGTAGCCCCCTCGGGTACGTGGATGTGGATGTCACGCGCATCATGCGTTCGAGCAGCAATGCCTAGTGCCTGTGACTTTGCACGCACTACTGTGTTAGCAGCTTGAATGGATTCTTGCATCACATCGCCAAGGGAGCCGGTTTTTACAACTCGCCCCTTACCCCGTGTGGAGGCAACTTCGATGGTCAGCAGTTCGCCACCTACTGATGTCCAAGCAAGCCCCGTGACCTGCCCAACTTTATTTTCCTGCTCTGCGATGCCGAAGTTAAACTTTCGAACGCCCAGTATGTCCGGCAGCATGTCGGCGGTTATGTCTTGACCAGACTCGCGCTCTTCCAATGCGAAAGCCTTGACCATCTTTCGGCAAACCTTTGCGACTTGCCGTTCAAGTGAACGGACGCCTGCTTCGCGGGTGTAGTAACGAATGATATCCAGGCAGGCCGCCTCGGAAATTGCGATTTCACGGGCTTTTAGCCCGTTTAGCTTGGTTTGCTTGGGAATGAGGTAACGCTGGGCAATGTTCAGTTTTTCGTCTTCAGTATATCCCGGGATGCGGATAACTTCCATGCGGTCAAGCAAGGGCCCAGGAATGTTCATGGTGTTGGAGGTACAAATGAACATCACGTCAGACAAATCGTAATCGACCTCAAGGTAGTGGTCGTTAAACGCGTGGTTCTGCTCAGGGTCCAGCACTTCGAGCATTGCTGAAGCGGGATCCCCTCGGTGATCCATTCCCATCTTATCAATTTCATCCAAAAGAAAGAGCGGATTACACACGCCAGCCTTGGACATTTTTTGCAGCAGTTTCCCTGGCATTGAGCCAATATAAGTTCGTCGATGTCCGCGGATCTCAGCCTCGTCTCGCACCCCACCAAGCGCCATACGAATGAATTTGCGATTGGTCGATCGCGCGATAGATTCTCCCAACGACGTTTTGCCCACACCCGGCGGACCAACCAAACATAGCACGGGCCCCTTTAGCTTTCGCACGCGCTTTTGCACGGCAAGATACTCGACTATTCTTTCTTTGACCTCCTCGAGCCCAAAATGATCCTCATCGAGCACCTTTTGCGCCCGCTTCAGATCGTGCCGAACTTTGCTACGTTTGAACCAGGGAATGCTCACCATCCAGTCAAGGTAACCACGGACAACCGACGCTTCTGCCGACATTGGTGACATCATCTTAAGCTTGCCCAGCTCTGCGTTAGCTTTTTCCAACGCCTCTTCTGGCATCCGGGCTTCCCTAATCTTGTTCTGCAGTTCGTCGATCTCGTTTGGCGCCTCGTCCATCTCGCCGAGCTCTTTCTGAATGGCCTTCATCTGCTCATTCAAATAGTACTCTCGCTGGCTTTTTTCCATCTGCTTCTTCACGCGACCACGGATCCGTTTTTCCACCTGAAACAAATCAATCTCGCCATCCATCAGAGACTGAAGATGCTCTAAGCGACCTCGCACATCAGCGATCTCCAAAATGCGCTGTTTCTCCTCGAGATCAACGCCCATGTGTGCCGAGATCGTGTCGGCAAGCCGCCCTGGTTCATCGATCCCGGACAATGACGTTAGCACTTCAGAAGGCACTTTTTTACTCAGGCCGACGTACCTCTCGAACTGCTCAACAGTCGCCTTCACCAGCGCCGCGGCGTCTTTGCTGGGCAATAGATCGGCCTCGATCTGTCGCACCGACGCCACCGCGAATTCCTCATCATCGTCTATTGCCAGAATGGCAGCGCGGTAACTGCCTTCCACCAGGACCTTGATAGTGCCGTCGGGCAGCTTTAGTAGCTGCAAAATATTGGACACAGTCCCCACTTGATATAGGTCGTCTACGCTGGGCTGATCGTCCGACGCATTTCGCTGAGCGACTAACAGAACTTGCTTGTTGTCCTGCATAGCGTGTTCCAATGCGCCCATAGAGCGCTCTCTTCCCACGAACAAGGGCAGCACCATGTGTGGATAAACCACGACATCTCTCAACGGCAACAACGGCAATTGGTGGTCTTGATCGGTCATAGTGAGCTTCCTTTCGAAGGCACTGATATGAGGCCTACCAACACTTAGTTAAAGGGCAAGGCGCGTAAAGCCTTGACTCAATCGCGTCGCAACGAGATCAATATCTGCATAGGCGCAAATTGAACCGGTGCAGAAACCGAGCTTCAAAAAGCGGCCCCGGCTTTGCGCTTCATTCCTCAGCGCCAGCTGCAGCTGCGCTAGGTGTCTCATAGACGAGTAGCGGCTCCGAGTCCCCCTTTACGACTGACTCGTCAACGACAAGCTTTGCAACGTCTGGCGTCGAGGGGATCGTGTACATTGACTCAAGCAGGATGCCCTCGAGGATCGACCGCAAGCCTCGCGCACCCGTCTTCCTCTCCATGGCTCGCTCGGCAACCGCCTGCAGGCCATCGTCCCGGAAATCAATCTCAACGCCTTCCATTTCAAACATTTTGGCGTACTGCTTTGTCAATGCGTTGCGTGGTTCGGTCAAAATCCGAATCAGCGCTTCCGCATCAAGCTCCTCAAGCGTCGCAATGATTGGAAGTCGACCAACGAATTCAGGGATGAGCCCATATTGCACGAGATCCTCTGGCTGGAGATCGGTCAATGTCTCGCCAAAATTACGGGTCTCATCCTTGCTTTTGACTTCGGCCCCGAAACCAATACCGCCCTTCTCAGAGCGGTTACGGATCACTTTATCGAGACCCGCAAATGCACCACCGCAGATAAACAGGATGTTGCTTGTATCTACCTGCAGAAATTCCTGCTGAGGGTGCTTACGTCCGCCCTGCGGGGGAACGGACGCCACCGTACCCTCTATGAGCTTTAACAGTGCTTGCTGAACGCCCTCACCTGATACGTCTCTAGTGATGGATGGATTATCCGACTTACGAGAAATCTTATCTATCTCGTCAATATAGACGATGCCCATCTGTGCTTTATCGACGTCGTAATCACACTTTTGCAACAACTTCTGAATGATGTTTTCGACGTCTTCACCCACATAACCTGCCTCGGTCAAAGTGGTGGCATCCGCAATCGTAAATGGCACGTCAAGAAGCCGCGCTAATGTCTCGGCGAGAAGCGTTTTACCCGACCCCGTGGGACCGACCAGTAGAATATTTGACTTGCTTAGCTCGACGTCGTCCGAACTCCGTGAGTTCGGCGTGGCACTACGCAGTCGCTTATAGTGGTTGTAGACGGCAACGGCCAGAACGCGCTTGGCTTTAAGCTGACCGATCACATACTGATTCAGAATCTCATTGATTTCGGCAGGAATTGGTAGCTTAGCGACTTCGTCTTCGGATGCAGATTCCTGAATCTCTTCCCGAATAATGTCGTTACACAAGTCGACACATTCGTCGCAAATGAAGACCGATGGCCCGGCAATAAGCTTACGAACCTCATTCTGGCTCTTGCCGCAAAAGGAGCAATATAGGAGCTTGCCGTTATCGCCTGAGGTGCTCTCATCCGTCATATTCTAAGCTCGTAGCCGATCTCAACTATGTCCGCAACCTTGATACGTTTCTAGAGGTTTTGCAAGTACATAGCTGAGCGGACCCAAACACTATCAGCGAGTCGAGATCACCTCATCAACCAAACCATATTCGACGCTCTGCTCGGCGCTCATGAACCGGTCTCGCTCAGTATCGCGCTCAATAACGTCCATCGGCTGTCCAGTGTGATCCGCCAGCAAAGTATTTAGGCGTTCCCGCAAGAAAAGAATCTCTTTGGCTTGGATCTCGATATCCGTTGCTTGACCCTGAGCGCCGCCACTGGGCTGGTGAATCATCGTTCGGGCATTTGGCAAGATATAACGCTTGCCCTTAGTCCCCCCGCTCAGCAAAAATGCGCCCATTGACGCGGCCTGACCAATGCACATGGTGCTGACATCCGGCTTGATGAATTTCATTGTATCGTAAATCGACAGGCCCGCTGTCACAGATCCACCGGGGCTGTTGATGTATAGGTGAACGTCCTTGTCAGGGTTCTCTGATTCCAAGAACAGCAACTGCGCGACCACAAGGTTGGCCATTAGGTCTTCAATAGGTCCCACGACAAAGATCACGCGTTCCTTGAGAAGCCGAGAGTAGATGTCGAACGAGCGCTCTCCTCGAGAAGTTTGCTCAATCACCATGGGCACTAGGCCAAGCAGCTGCGGGTCCGTGTCAAAACCGTTATCGCTCATGCATGTTCCTTCGTGTTTGCCAGTCAATTATGATTCTACCGCAGTCAAATCAGGCCTTGCGAATGATCAGCCCGCGGCTCGGCTATATTCAGGCTGCTTTGTGGGTCGTGCCCTCGCCAACGCGTCCTGATAACTGCACTCAATTTCAGCGATTGCGGCGGTCGACAGCAGCTTTTCGACCACCGCGTCTTCCAGAACTCGGGATTCAATACCCGCTAACTGCTCGTTTTCAGAGTAGTACCAACTAATCACTTCATCAGGGTCCTGATAGGTCGACGCAATGTCTTCGATCGCCGCTCTAACCTTCGCAGGCTCTGCAGACAGCTCATACTGACTGATCATCTCGGCTACCACCAACCCGAGCTTCACGCGCCGTCCAGCTTGCTCTGAGAACATCTCATCGGGCAGTATCGACGTCAGATCCAGATCCTGAGGCGCCGAGCCGCCATACTGCTGGAACATCTGTTGACGCATGGCATCAATCTCCTGGCCGATCAGTGCGGAGGGAACCTCTAATTCCGTGTGCGCCGCAACGATCGCGTCCATGACCTGATTCTTAACGAAAGATTCAACCGCGTTACGCAGTTCACGCTCCATATTTTGCTTCACCTCTGCGCGGAAGTCGTCTTCGCTGCCCTCTGCAAGACCGTATTGTGCAAACAATGCTTCGTCTACTGCCGCCAACTTTAACTCCTGAACTTCCCTCACTTGAATCGTGAACTCGACGTCCGCACCGGCAAGGCCTTCGCTCTGATAATCTTCGGGGAAAGTGAGGTTCAACGTTTTCTCCTCATCTGCACTCGCGCCAATTAGACCATCCTCAAAACCCGGGATCATGCGACCGGATCCTAATTCGAGTGCAGTGCCCTCGCCTGAGCCGCCATCAAAAGCCGCGCCATCGCGTAAGCCTTGAAAATCGATGATTACTGTATCGCCTGCAGTAGCTGCGCGTTCCACACGTTCCAGTTTTCCCTGTTGCTTGCGAAATACCTCCACGATGTCGTCGATATCCGCGTCCGTCACTTCGGCAACGGGTTGTTCAATAGACAGATCATCTAGGCTGTTGACCTCGACTGCCGGGAACACCTCGAAAGTGGCGGTATACTCGAAATCCTGACCAGCATCCATTTTCCGTGCTTCGATATTTGGCTGCCCCGCCGGACGCAGATTTTCCGATACAACCGCTTCCTGAAAAGACTGACTGATGACCTCTCCCAGTACTTCTTGGCGCACACCTGCTCCAAAGCGTTGCTTCATAACTTTCATCGGTACCTTGCCGGGCCGAAAGCCAGGCAGACGAACATCGCGAGCGGCATCTTGTAAACGCTTGTTCACCGCCGAATCCACTCGGTCGGCTGGCACGCCAACTGTGAGCCTACGCTCTAATCCAGAGGTTGTTTCTACAGAAACCCGCATGTTCTTGCTCCTAACCCCACGAGGGCTGCAATCAATAACATCAATCTTATCAACGGTGTCTGCGTGAGTAACTCACAAGCTGGATCTGTCAAGCCACCTGGTCAAATCATGGGTTGAACGGGAAATGGTGCGGAAGGAGAGACTTGAACTCTCACGTCATAAGACACTGGAACCTAAATCCAGCGCGTCTACCAATTCCGCCACTTCCGCTTGCAGCACCGTGGAAAGCCACGCTTAAGCCCACCATTACGGCGCGCGATGTTGTCATAAAAGAGAGGGTGTTTCAACGATGGCCTAACCGTCCTGACCGATCAGACGGTCAAGTCCAGTTCCTTGGCGACCAGCAGCTCAATAGAGAATTCACATGAAATACTGGATGCATTTTTTATAAAAGTATTTCATTGAGTTAAAGATGCTATCTGACTCTTAATCGCAGGTGCAAATAGACCAATCGTGGGTAATATGCCGCATCAATCTAAGAAATGCCCGTCGCGCTATGGCATATTTAATAGCAATCGGCATAATGAAATTGTCGAAGAGCGCCTCAAAAAGGCCTACGACACCGGGTATCCCAAGTATCCGGCCCGTGCATCCGCTGATGTGCCCGCGGGCGCGCGACACTCCTAAAAGTCTATGACTACGGGCCCCTCGGGGCCCGCTTTTTTAATTAACCCTAATCGCTTTTGGCAACGAAAGCACTGCTGGCTCAGCCCCGTTGTATCGCGTCAACCGCGTAGTCCAGTAAATTGCTCAGACAGTCGCTCCAGCGTCGACAGGCGAGTGCATAAATAAGCGAGCCAGCACGCCAGCAGCCAAAATTTTGAGTACCAACAACCATAGTATCTGTGTGCAGCACAAAAGTTCCCGAATAGAGTTACAAAACAACGCGAGCATCGCCCTGCGGAGTTCCCTAACCTTAACCGGCACGCCCTAATCTGCCGAGGTTCGATAAAAAGCGTCCTGCGACATCATCAAAGGCACTATGCCTCCTGCTGCGACACAACCGATAAACCTCTGCCAAAAAGATATCCTGACTGGGCGTTGCGCCTAGCTTGACCCGACCGGACAACTCAGCGATACACCTATGCAGCGTCAGCCACGACGCGCGCTCAGCAGCGCGATCGTGCAACAACTCACCTCGCGCTTGCGACTCCACCCAAACAAGCAAGCGCTCCAAAAGAGTCTCTATGGGGATGTTGGCCCACACGGAAGGCAATCTCTGCTGACTGCTGATGTTCTCAAAAGAGCGGTTCAGTGTGGTCTCTAGTGAAAAATCAAAGGAATCAGATGCGATCCAGGCCGCAATCGGTTGTCCGCGCGCGAAGATCAGCCGTTCCAAAGCGCTCGTAGCGTCGCAGCCCAGCTGAGCAGACAGCCATGAGAGCCCCTCTGCTTGTGTTGGTCGGGGCACCATCAGGCGCTGACATCGAGACCGCACGGTAGCCGGCAAACGCCATACCTCGGAAGAAGCCAGCAAAACCAATGTTTTGCCGGCGGGCTCTTCGATTGTCTTTAAAACACTGTTCGCTGCGGCAAGGGTCATGCGTTCGGCAGCCTCAAAGAGGAGCACCTTGTTTTCTCCATAGAGCGCTGTTTGCTGTGCGAACCGAGTAGCGTCACGAATCTGCTCGATACCGATCATCGTTTTGCCTTCCTGCTGACGAATCCGGAGAAAATCTCCATGGGCATCGTGCAAGAGCGACCTGCAGCTGTTGCAGTCACCGCAGGGCTGATAGCCGTCCGAGCGATGGCACAGTTGTCTGGCCGCCAGGAAAGCTCCAAAGAGTATGGCCTCTTCTATGTCCTCGCTGACTAGAAGGAACGTGTGGCCGCGAGCTGTCGCAGATGCGCTACTTTGGGCACCGTTCAATATGGGCATCCACCACGACGGAGGTGCTTGAAAGTTTACGTTGTGAGTTTGATCTTGATCAGCC
Source organism: Halieaceae bacterium (assembly GCA_902631395.1). Taxonomy (GTDB): domain Bacteria; phylum Pseudomonadota; class Gammaproteobacteria; order Pseudomonadales; family Halieaceae; genus Luminiphilus. The sequence continues at coordinate 113,241 of CACOYM010000007.1, forward strand.
ATGACTAGTCCACTGGTCGATTAGGTGACGCAAGTCCCGCTGCACAGCGTCGAGCGGCTGACTCGCGTCGACTATGCTGTATCGCGCTGGTTGGGCCTCCGCCCGAGTCAGGTAACCCACCCTCACTCGATCGTAAAAGGCCCTATCTTCTTGCTCAAAGCGATCTAATTCCCCACGGGCCCGCGCTCTCGCGATGCCGATTTCAGGTGAGAGGTCCATTAGAACAACCGCATCCGGCCGCCGACTGCCCTGCACTAGGCTCTCTAGGCTTGAGATCGCCTCGCAGGACAGCCCTCTGGCGGCCCCCTGATAAGCAAAGGTTGCGTCTGTGAATCGGTCGCAGATTACCCATTGCCCCCTCGCAAGCGCCGGTTCTATAACTTTTGCGAGATGTTGCGCCCGAGCCGCAAATAAAAGCAGTAGCTCAGCCATATCCACAGGCGCCTCACCCTTAAGACTAAGCAAAGTATTCCGGATGGCTTCGGCTAAAGGCGTGCCGCCTGGCTCACGTGTGCAGACAACTGAACAGCCTTGCTGCTCAAGCTTTCCGGCAATGAAGGCCTGTGCGGTCGATTTACCCGCGCCTTCTCCACCCTCGATAGTGATGAAGCGACCACTCATCTTAGTTACTGTCCATGACGGGAGCCGCAGGGCTGGAGCGGTAGTCGGCACGCCGCTCCAGCTGGAAATGTCGGACGTTAGCTTGATGTTCATGAAGCGTCTTGCTGAAGGCGTGCGAGCCGTCACCCTTCGCCACAAAATACAGGTCATCGGTAATGGCGGGTTCGAAGACTGCTCGAAGGGCAGCAGCTCCGGGCAGCGCAATGGGGGTAGGAGGCAGACCAGAGACCACGTAAGTATTGTAAGGATTGGTTTTATCGCGCAAGTGATGTCGCTTCAGGTCGCCATCATACTCTCTGCCTAGACCATAAATAACCGTAGGGTCCGTCTGCAAAAGCATGCCCTCGCGCAGTCGCTTCAGAAAAACACCAGCAATAAAAGGGCGCTCCGACGCGACACCCGTCTCTTTCTCCACAATCGAAGCAAGCGTCAGCGCGGCATAAGCAGAAGGGAGTGCAGACTCCGCGCCATGTGATTCCCATAGCGTAGTTAGAAGTGCGTCCATCGCTTCATAAGCTCTACGCAGGATATTTAAATCGCTATCGCCAGCAGAAAATGCCCATGTCTCCGGCAAAAAAAGTCCCTCAAACGCCTCCTCGCGACCCGTCATATCTCTCAACGCAAGCGCTAACTCATCGGCCGGGGTATTGGTGGTTTTGGGGTGCGATTGAATGAGGCGCAAAGCCTCATTAAAAGTGATGCCCTCGGGTAGCGTGATCTTGTGCTGAATAACCTTGCCGTCGGCCATGAGCTTAATCATCTCCGCGGCAGTTATCGCCCTGTTAAGTTGGTACTCCCCAGCCTTGATTTGCTGATCAAGCTCCAAGCTGCTCGCCAACCAGCCCAACCATCTCGCGTTGTGAATCCAGCCGTTTCTCTCTGCGTTTGCTAGCACTGCACGCAGGCTCTCTCCTCTCGATATCGACACAACGGTCTGATCGTCAGATAACATTAGCGGTTGTGCCCAGATGGCATGCAGGAGAGATCCCGCGAGGACGGAGACGGCAATCAGTAGCGCCGCCGCTATTGGGGCGAGGCGTTTCATGACGTGCTCAGCTCGGTGACGCAATCAAACAGCGCCGCGTTAAGCGACGAGAGAAGCGGCTTTGCCCCCTCTAGGTCAAACGTTCGATCTGCGATCGATCCGACGCTTGCAACACCAAGGAGTGTGTTCGTCAGAATAACGGCGTCTGCGCTGAGTACATCATCGAGCACCAATTCCTGCAATGCGGGGACAAAACCCAATGCAGGCAGAACGTGGTCCAGGAGCAGCTGTCTTCGAGTGCCGGCGATGCCACATGCCTCAAGATTTGGCGTCAGAAACTGCATGTCACGCAAGATAAACAGATTTGCGCGTGAGGAGGAAACCACATTCCCTCGATAATCCTGCATCAAGGCATCGTCCCAGCCTTGTTGCCTGGCCTCTGCCGCCGCCAGGACTTGCTCCGTTCTAGCCAACAGCTTGAGTCCCGCGAGCTGAGGCTGATCTGCCCAGCGCACTTGAGAAAGACCGCAATGCATCGGCTGATCGTCGAGTACAGGAAAATCCTGCGCGGCCACTATCCGTCTTGGGACCGCTGCAGCGCTGGGGGCGTATCCTCTAGGACCAGAGCCTCTCGTCACAGTGCAACGAACTACTCCTGAGTGCATCACTACAGCAAGCAGTTGCTTCATCTCATCAAAACACTGCTTGGCGAGGCTCTGTGGGCCGTCAAACTCTAATCGCGCTAGAGCACCGGCTAATCGCACTTCATGAAGATCTGGGCAGGCAAGCTTTCCGCTGCTGCACTGGAGCGTCTCAAACGCACCATCGGCATAGTTCAGACCGCGGTCATCCGCGGGAACCGCATGCGCCGACGCTCCATTTATCCATGTATGCGGCACGCCGCTCCTTAGTCCAACTGACTGAAGACGAGCGAGCCGTTGGTTCCACCGAAGCCGAAGGAATTGGACAATGCGTGCTGGATGGACCGCGCTTGAGCATGATGTGGCACATAGTTGAGATCGCAACCGGGGCCAGGGTTATCAAGATTGATTGTGGGTGGAGCCAAGTTTTCTCTCAAAGCCAGGATGGTCAATATGGCCTCCACTGACCCGGCCGCGCCCAGCAAGTGACCAATCATTGACTTCGTAGAGCTCACTGCGAGCTCTTTAGCATGATTTCCAAACACGCTTTGAATCGCGACGGTTTCAGCAAGATCGCCGGCTTCGGTAGAGGTTCCATGTGCGTTGACGTAACCCAGATCACTGGCATTAAGTTGCGCATCGGTCAGCGCCTGCTGCATGGCGGCCGCTGCGCCCCGACCATTTTCGGGGGGCGAAGTCATGTGGTAGGCGTCCCCGCTCATCCCGAAACCAGTCAACTCGCAGTAGATGTTAGCGCCGCGCGCTCTGGCACAGTCGAGAGACTCGAGCATCAGCATGCCAGCCCCATCTCCCAAAACAAACCCGTCCCGATCTGAGTCCCACGGCCGTGACGCACGCTCAGGATCGTCATTGCGTGTGGACAGCGCGCGCGCCGCCGCGAATCCGCCTATGCCAACCGGTGTAGTCGCCATTTCCGCGCCGCCAACTAACATTGCATCAACGTCGCCCGCCGCAACCATGCGAGCCCCGAGGCCGATATTATGAGTGCCTGTCGTGCAGGCTGTGACAACAGCCAGATTGGGGCCTTGCAGGTTATACATAATCGAGAGATTGCCGGCGATCATGTTGATAATGGCACCAGGTACAAAGAATGGAGAAATGCGTTTCGGCCCCTTCTGCTCGACGAGCAGGGCTGCCTCCTCGATAGAACCAATGCCGCCGATGCCCGAGCCAATCGCGCATCCTACTCGATGAGTGTTGCTCTCGGTGATCTCGAGCCCCGAATCACGGAACGCCTGAATGCCTGCGACCATGCCGTATTGAATGTACGGGTCTATGCGACGGGCGTCGCGCCTTTCCAGATAATTCTCTACCGTGAAGTCTTTTACACTGGCGCTAAAGCGGGTCGTGAAGGCGCTGGCGTCGAATTGAGTGATTGCCGCAACGCCACTTTTACCGGCGCATATCCCCTCCCAACTCGATTTGACGTCCAGTCCTAGAGGCGTAACCGCACCTAAGCCAGTGACGACTACTCTACTGCCTTTCATGATGCGCCCCTCCTGCCTCGTTAGGTTTGCCATCTCACTGCGACCATTTCTTCGAGCCCACCTCCGCTCCCCCGGGAGGCGCCCGCCTTGAAATGAAAAGGCCGCGCTGCATCAGCAGAGCGGCCCCGTGTCCTCAGGCTGCCGCCCGCTCAGGATAAATTATTGTTAATGTAATCAATCGCCAACTGGACCGTAGTGATTTTCTCGGCCTCTTCATCGGGAATTTCTGTCTCGAACTCTTCCTCGAGTGCCATGACCAATTCCACAGTGTCCAGAGAGTCAGCACCCAGATCGTCGACGAACGACGCCTCAGCTTTGACTTCCTCTTCCTTTACGCCCAGCTGCTCGGCGACAATTTTTCGTACGCGATCTTCGATATTGCTCATGACGTGCCTTTTGCTCCCCGTAAAGTGTCGGCCGTGATGGCCACACGCGTTGGATTTTACAAGCTTTTAGCCCAAGGAAAACCCTTTTTGACGCTCATTCGACCCTTGATGCCTCGGGTTAACCCATGTAGAGACCACCGTTGACATGGATTGTCTCGCCAGTGATGTACTGGGCTGCGTCACTGGCCAAAAACGCGACCGTTGCCGCGATATCAACGGGCTGTCCCAGACGTCCCAGCGGAATTTGAGCCCGCAATGCATCACGCTGAGTCTCAGCCAGTGCGCGAGTCATGTCGGTGAAAATAAAGCCCGGCGCGACGCAGTTAACTGTGATTGATCGGGATCCCAGCTCGCGAGCCAAAGAGCGCGCCATGCCCTCCGCCCCAGCTTTGGTAGCCGCATAGTTGCTTTGTCCTGCGTTACCCATTGAGCCAACCACTGATGTCACGTTAATAATCCTTCCCCATCGCGCTTTGGTCATACCGCGAACACAGGCCTTGCTGAGGCGATACAAGGCGGTTAGGTTAGTCTCAATAACCTGATGCCATTCTTCCTCTTTCATGCGCATCAGAATGTTGTCTTGAGTAATGCCAGCATTGTTGACCAAAACCAACGGGTCGCCCAACTCCGCGCGGACGCCTTCCATCAACGAGTCGATACTCATGGAATCGGTCACATTGAGAACGCGACCCAAGCCACCCAGCGGCGACAAGGTGCTTTGAATGCCGCTTGCGCCGCCCTCACTGGTCGCAGTGCCCACAACGCGCATACCGTGCTCCGCCAGCATCCGTGCAATTGCTGCACCAATACCGCGACTCGCACCTGTTACGAGGGCGACCCGTGAGTTGTCTTCACTCATAATAAATATTCTGAAGCAGCGGATCTCAAAACGTCAGGATCCTCCAGCGCGAAACACTGCGCTTCCCGATGGATGCGCTTGACCAACCCCGTCAAAACTTTGCCTGGACCGCACTCAGCAAACTGATTGCAGCCTGCCTGAAGCAATGTCATGACGCACTGCGTCCACATGACGGGCTCAGACACCTGTCGGACCAATAACCGACGAATTTCTACAGCCTTACGATGGGGTTGAGCATCGACGTTGCTGATAACTGGGATGTTGGCGTCGGACAACGTGACGTCCTGAAAAGCATCTGCCATCACAGCCGCCGCCGGCTGCATGAGGGGGGTATGAAAAGGCGCGCTGACTGGCAAGGGCAATATGCGTTTTGCTCCAGCTTCTTTCATAAAGGCTGCCGCGGCCTCCACTGCACTGGCATGACCTGCGATGACGACCTGACCCGGAGAGTTATAGTTAACGGCACCAACATAGGCATCGTCACCGCAATGCGTGACACACACCTCGTCGATCACCGCATCGCTTAAGCCGAGCACTGCCGCCATAGCGCCCTCACCCCGCGGAACAGCAGATTGCATAGCACGACCTCTGGTTTGAACCAGCCGCGCCGCATCACGGAGAGAGAGTGAACCCGCAGCCACCAGAGCTGAGTATTCACCAAGGCTATGACCAGCTACAAACTCAGGCGCAGTGCCCCCAGACTCCTTCCAGCATCGATATAAGGCGACGCTCGCCGTCAGAATAGCGGGCTGCGTGTACTCTGTGAGGGTCAACTGCTCATCAGGGCCAGCAGTTACAAGTGCCCAGAGGTCGTAAGCAAGGGCGTCACTCGCTTCCTCAAAAGTTTCCCGGACACAACCGAACGCCCTCGCTGCATCAGCCAGCATCCCAACTGATTGCGAGCCCTGACCGGGAAAGAGAAAAGCATGACCAGTCAAAAACTATTACTCGTCGTCGCCCGTTTCTAGTACTTTTTTGCCCCGATAAAAGCCGTCTGCACTTACGTGATGACGACGTCGGGTTTCCCCGGATGTCTCGTCAACCGTCAGGGTCGGGCCACCAATCGCATCGTGCGCTCGGCGCATGCCGCGCTTCGAACGCGTTTTTCTATTTTGCTGAACAGCCATTAC